>DASUSL010000217.1:0-15900 GCA_036375135.1 Thermoanaerobaculia bacterium
GCGCGCGATCAGCTCCATCGCGGCCTGGAGCTCGTCGACGTCGGCGAGCTCGCCGCCGCAGAGACCGCGTTCACACGCGCGCTGGAGCTCGCACAGAGCAGCGGCCACGTGCCCACGCACGCCGCCGCGCGGCGCGGCCTCGGCCTCGTGGCGGCGACGCGCGGCGACAACGCCGCCGCGGTCAAACACTACGAAAGCGCGCTGGCTCTCTTCCGCGAGGCAGGCGACCGCCACGGCGAGGCACGAACGCTGGAGCGGCTCGCCCACGTCGACCGCGTGCGCGGCGAGCTCGCGAGCGCCGAGGCGCGCCTGGCCGAGGCGATGCAGATCTTCCGCGAGCGCGGTCATCGGCCCGGCGCCGCGAATGCGCTCGTCGGCGTGGCCATCATCCACAACGTGCGCGGCGAGCTCGCCACCGCGCTGTCGAAGTTTCGCGAGGCCATGCAGACCTTCGAAGAGCTGGGCGACCTCGACGGACTCGGCACCGCGCTGAACGCCCTCGGCACCGCCATGCGCGCGCGCGGCTCGTACGCCGAGTCGGCCGCGCTGCTGCGCCGCGCGCTGGAGCTCTTCCGCTCGACCGGCAACCTCCCGGGCATCGGCAACGCGCAGGGCAACCTGGCCATCACGCTGTCGATCCAGGGACAGTACGCCGAGGCGGTGACGTCGTACAGCGAGTCGCTCTCGATCCACGAGCGCCTCGGTCGCGCGCAGTCGGTCATGCTCGCCCTCAACAACACCGGCGACATGTACCTCCTCCTCGGCGACGTCGAGCAGGCGCGCGACTACTTCACGCGCGCGCTGGCCATCGCCGAAAAGGGCGGCTACGGGCCCGGCAGGGCGCTGGCGCTGCACAACCTGGCGCGGCTGCGCCTGGAGGAGGAAGACTTCGCCGGCGCGGTGGAGCTGTTCGAGCAGTCGCTGGCCATCGACCGGGAGAGCGGCAACCGCCGCACGGTCGGCCGCACGCTGAACAGCATCAGCCGCGTCTACTGGGCCGCGGGCAATCGCGCGAAGGCGCGCTCGTACGCCGGGCAGGCGCTGGAGCTGGCCGAGGAGCTCGACGATCCGGCGGCGCGCGTCGTGTCGCTGGGCATGCTCGCCGACGTCACCGATCCGCCCGAGGCGTCGGTCGAGGTCGCGCGGAAGATGTTCGCCGCTGCCGAGCCGACCAACGCGCCGCAGTTGCTCTGGTCCGCGCACATCGGCCTCGGCCGCGCGTATCGCCGCGTGGGGCGGCTGTACGAGGCGCGCCTGGAGCTCGAGCGCGCCCTGGCCATTTCCGAGGAGCTGCGCCGCAGCGTGCCGGGCGAAGAGATCGAGCAGCAGCAGGCCTTCGCCAGTTTCGTCCTCGGCTACGTGGAGATGGTGGGCGTGCTCGTCGAACAGGGCGACGCGGCCGGCGCGCTGGCGTACGCGGAGCGGGCCAAGGCGCGCGTGCTGCTGGACGTGCTGCGCAACGGGCGTCCCGAGCTCGCGGCGGCGCTGAGCGACGAGGAGCGCGCGCGGGAGAGCGAGCTCGCGGAGCAGCTCGGCGAGGTCAATCGCGCGTATCGCGCCGCGCTCGTGCGCGGCAAGGTGGCGCCGGAGCTGCTGACGCGGCTGCGCAAGGCGCGGCTCGACTACGAGGCCTTCCTCGATGCCGTCTTCGCCGGACATCCGCAACTGCGCAAGGAGCGCGGCGAGATCCTTCCCGCGCGCATGAGCGACGCCGCGCTGCTGCTGGCCGGCGGCGCGGCGGATGCGTTCCTCGAGTACGTCGTCACCAACGAGCGCACGTACCTCTTCGTCATCACCACCGACGGCGGCCTGCGCGTGCACACGCTGCCCATCGGACGGCGCGAGCTGAAGCAGGAAGTGCAGCGTTACCGCGAGCTGCTGGCGTCGCACGATCTCACGTACGGCGCCGCGGCGCGCTCGCTCTATGAGCGATTGATTGCACCCGCCGCATCGCAACTGCGCGGGAGGAAAACCATCGGCATCGTCCCGGACGGCGCGCTGTGGGAGCTGCCGTTCCAGACGCTGCAGCCGGCGGCCACGGAGTTCCTCCTCGACCGGCACGCGGTCTACCTCGTGCCGTCGCTGACGGTGCTGCGCGAGATCTCGCGCGAGTCCGTGCGCACGGGCGGCGACGTACGGCTGCTCGCCTTCGGCAATCCGGTCATGCCGGCCGAGACGCCGGAGCGCCGCATGCGCGTGCGGCGCGATGCGTCGCTCGCACCGCTGCCGCACACGGAGACGGAGATCCGCAACATCGCCGCGATGTACGGCCCGCGCAACAGCAGCGTGCATGTGCGCGGCGACGCGCGCGAGGAGGTGGTGAAGGCGGAGGCGGGCCGCTACGACGTGCTGCACTTCGCCACGCACGGCGTGCTCGACGACCAGAACGCGCTCTACTCGCGGCTGGTCTTCTCGCCGCCGTCGTCATCGCGCGAGGATGGACTGCTGGAGGCGCGCGAGATCATGCGCCTCGATCTGAACGCGCGCCTGGCGGTGCTGTCGGCATGCGAGACCGCGCGCGGACGCGTCGGCGCGGGCGAGGGAATCATCGGCCTGTCGTGGGCGCTCTTCGTGGCCGGCGTGCCGACGACGGTGGTCAGCCAGTGGAGCGTCGACTCGTCGAGCACCACGGAGCTGATGATCGAGCTGCATCGCAACCTGCGCGTGCCCGGACGGAGCACGGCGGAGGCGATGCGTCTCGCGGCATTGGCCACGCGGAAGAATCCCGCGTACCGGCACCCGTTCTACTGGGCGCCGTTCGTGGTGGTGGGCCGCCCGCGCTGAGCGCGCCACGCGCGGACCTGCTCGAGCAGAGCGGTGGCGTTCGCGGCTTCGAGCTCCCGCTCGGCGTCGTCGAGCGCGCCGAGGTTCGCGAGGGCCACGCCGCGCTCGAGCGGCGTGTCGCCTTCGACGCCGCTCTGCGCCGCGACGTGGAAACGCGCCTCCCCGCCGCGTCCCGGCGCGACGAGGCGTCCTTCCGGCGTGCTTGCAGCGACTTGCCAGGCATAGGTGCGGTTGCGCTTCAGTGCGTTCGGGCGCCAGCTGTTCGTCTTCGACGTGCCGCTCGCGGCGACGGTGCCCGCGTCGATGTCGAGGATGGTGATCTCGTACGACGAGCCCACGGCGGCCCAGCGAAGTTGTGGACGCGCGTCGAGCACCACCGTGGCCACGGGCGCGTGCAATGCGAACGAATCCGATGATCCCCTGCCGCGCAACACGGCGGCGTTCGTAATGAGCGTGTCCAGAATGCGAGGCCGTTGCACCACCGAGGCAGGCGCCGAACGTAGGACAGGCTTCAGCCTGTCCGGGGGGGGCAGGCTGAAGCCTGCCCTGCGTTCGGCGACCACGTCGCGGGATGGCAGCAGCCATACGCCGGCCACGATCGCGAGCACCGCCGCCGCCGCGAGCATCCACGGCCACCGCCGCCTCCGCGGTCCGCGCATGACCTCGCGCAGCCGCTGCAGATCGTCCAGCTCGCGCCGGCACATCGGGCAGAGCGCCAGGTGCGGCGCGCCGCTCTCGCGTCCCTCGGTGATTTCCACGAGCTGCTCGAACGTCAGATGCGCGTCCGCGCTCAGCGCCTCGAAGCAGCGGTCGCAGGCGGCGATGTGTGCGTCCACCTCCAGCGTTTCCGCCGGCGGTGCGGTGCGGCGGCGGTAGCGTTCGAGCTGTGCCGCGGTGGGATGCGTGACGTTCATCGCTTGTTCCGGAAACGCGGGACGAGTGCAAGGTCCGTCAGTGAAGAGTCGAAGTCGCCGGGCAGGTTCCCCTCCTCGCGGCTTTTCTGCATGCGCCGCAGCCGCTCGCGCGCCAGGCGGCGGAGCTTGATCACCTGACGCGCCGTCGCCTGCAACAATTCTGCGATGCGCGCGTCGCTCAGCGGAAGCTCGTTCCAGAGCGCGGCCACGGTCTCCGGCGGCATCTCCAGCACCGCCGCGATCTCGTGCATCGTCGCGGTGCGCGTGAGCGGGAGGAGGCTGAGACACTCGTCGCCGTTCGGGTCGCGGAGACTGAGCAGCAATGCGATGCGCTGCCGCACGACGAGGCGGCGCACGTCGTTCCACAGCTCGCGCACCGAGGTGCGCAGCGTGAGCACGTCGTCGACGGCGAGCTCCGTCACCGGCTCGTCCGCGGCCAGGCTCACTTCCACCCGCTGCGACGCGAGCTGGATCAGCCGCGCCATCGTGGCCACGAGCGTATCCAGCTCCAGCGGCCCGCCGGCCGCGCGCAGCACCTGCGGCACGAGCGCCACGAGCTGGGGGCGATTCTCCGCCGCAGGATCGCTGCGCGCGGGAACGTGCACGCGCTCCGCCGCCGCTTCCGGCAGCGGCTGGCGTCCGCCCCACTCCGCGAGGCCGCACACCACCGTGCCGTCCGCCGCGTTCCACACCGCGAGCTGCGGATGATGTCCGCAGAGATAGTGGAGCTGATTGCGCAGGCGGTTGCGCGCGGGATAGCGCTCGCGCAGCCGCTCGTGGCAGCGGTTGTACGCGCACGTGGCGATGTAGCCGCGCAGGTCGTGGATCGGCGTGGACTGGCCGCTGCGCAGGTCGCGCAGGCGGCGCAGCAGGTCGGCGATCGTGTCGGCCACCACGTCTTCCGCGTCGCCCGCGGCCGCGCTGTCGCGGGCGATGGCCGAGGCGACGATGCGCGTCACCACCGGGCGCGCCGCTCCCTCGATGATCCTGATCAACAACCGCTCGACGTCACCTTCCGCGGTGGCGTCGAGATACTGCCGCAGCAGCACGTCCAGCTCGGAGGCCATGAGGTGCTGAAAATCTAGCACGCGGCCGGAAGGGTGGCAGTCACGAAATCCAAACGGGATCGGAACCTCGGCCGCCCTTTCCCATCGGTCGTGGATGAAGGCGGCAAATCGGTCCGCTGAAATCCAAATCCTGTTGTGGGAGGACTCATATGCGGTGGAAGTCGAGGTTGTGGTCTGCACTGCTGCTCGTGGCAGCGCTGCAGTTGAATGCGTCGTCGGTCATCCCGACCGACGTCGTCAGGCAGGTCGACGAGGCCGACCTGATCTTCGTCGGCACGGTCACGGAGACGAAGAGCGTGCCGACGAAAGACGGCACGTTCGCCTGGACGTACGTCACGCTCTCCGTCGACGAGACGCTCAAGGGCAGCACCAGCGCACCGACGCTCACGCTGCGCATGGCCGGCGGCCAGGTCGGCAACCGCGTCGTCGAGGTCGCCGGCGGTCCGGCGTTCCAGGAGGGCGGCCGCCACCTGCTCTTCATTCTCGGCAACGACAGGAACGGCATTCCGCTCTCCGGCGGGCCGCAGGGAAAGCTCAACCTGGTCTCCCATCCGGTGACGCAGGAAGAGATCGTGGTCGATGAAGTGGGCCGCGTGATCGACGGCATCCGCGACGGCCGGTTCACGCGCAACGGCATGAAGATCGACGCGAACGGCGAGCTGCAGAAGCCGCAGGCCGTGGCGCAGGTGATCTCCGAGGAGGGCGTGAAGATCACGCTCCATCAGGCGGAGGCGAAGGACGAAACCGCGCCGGCGTCGCAGATCCTCGCCGAACTGCGCGAGCTGATCCAGGAGCGCGCCTTTGCGAAGGACTTCCGCCGCACCGCGGCCGTCGAATCCGCCTCTCCCGAAAACGTCCCGTCAATCCAGTGAGGAAACGAACATGAACCGCAAAACGATCGCACTCTGCTTCGTCATCACCGCGCTGAGCACGCTCATCGCGCTCCCCGCGGCCGCATTCACCTATCTCCAGACGTGCAACGGCAGCGGCATCCGCTGGCAGCACAACACCCCCACCTTCCGCCTGTCGCGCACCGACTTTCCCGTCGGCAGCGCGTGGGAGTCGGCGGTCGAGTATGCGCGCGGCGCCTGGAACGTGCACGCGCCGGGCAGCTACTGGTACATCCACGGCGCCTGGAGCACGAACGTCACCGGCCTTTCGGGTGACGGCTACAACGACGTGCGCATCGCCTCGTCGGGACAGTGGCAGTGGCCGGGATTCGCGGCCATCACGCTGCACCAGCGCACGATGTGCGTTGCCTTCCCCACCGCCGGCTCGCACTACACCGAGGCGGACATCCTGATCAGCCCCTCCGAGACGTTCGACCTCTCCCCGAAGCCGGCGCCGTCCGACTACATGAAGAACGGCACGCTGCTGCTGCTGCACGAGTTCGGACACGCGGGCGGCCTCGGACACGAGGACGACGTGCTGGCCACGATGAACAGCGGCTGGCCCGGCCCGGTGGGCGGCCCGATCGGCGTGCAGAACGACGTGCATCCCCTCGGCGACGACGTCCGCGGCATGCGCAACGCCTACGGCACGCAGTACACCACGCGCGACGTGGCCGCGTCGGCCGTGCGCCTGGTCGCCCCCGGCGTCTCGCGCACCATCCCCGCGCCGGCACCGACGGACCGCAACCGGGTGGTGACGTTCGACTTCACGATCCTGAACCGCGGCACCACGGATGAGACCATCCCGGTCTACTTCTATCTCTCCCCCACCCGCACCGTCGATCCGGCCACCCGCTTCTACCTCGGCTCGACGACCGTGTCGCTGCAGTACTCGCGCTCCGTCACGGGGTCGGCGACGCTGGCGATTCCGACCAATGCCCCGACCGGCCTGCAGTACATCAGCTATGTCGCCGATCCGAACAACGGAATCTCCGAGTACTACGAGGTGAACAACGCGGTGGCGCTGGCGCAGCCGACGCAGATCAACGTCAACCGCGCCCCGACGGCCTGCTTCAGCGCGACCCCGACCTCGGGCACCGCGCCGCTGAAGGTGACGGTCAACGCCGGCTGCTCGTCCGACGCCGACGGCACGGCACTCAGCTACTTCTGGGACTTCGGCGACGGCAACACCGCCACCGGTGCGACGGCCGTGAACTACTTCATGCACGGCTACCACACCATCACGCTGACGGTCACGGATCCGGCCGGCGCGAGCGCGACCACGTTCCGCAACGTCTCGGCCGCGTGCAAGCCCGACAGCCCGATGTGCATCGAACCGGAGTAAAAATCGAGGAGTGCGGCGGCGCAGGGAGGCCGTCCCAAAACGTAGGACAGGCTTCAGCCTGTCCCGGGCAGGCTGAAGCCTGCCCTACGTTCGAGAGCGGCGGCGGCGCAGGCCGCCGCACTCCTAGACCCAGGGCTCGTCCGCCGTCGGTCCGTAGATCGACGGCAACTTGCCTCCCGCGATGCGCAGGTAGACGGAGAACTGGCCGCGGTGATGAATCTGGTCGTGCAGCAGGAACCAGATCCAGTCGAGGCGCGAGATCGGGCCCATCGTCTTCGGCGCGGTGAAGAAGTGCACGGTCTCGTGCAGTTCCTCGTCGGAGGCCGAGGCGATGAGGTCGCGGAACTCCTGGTTCGCTTTCTCCAGCTCGGCGAGCAGGTCGCTCCACTTCTCGGGCGCCGTCTGCGGCGTCCCCTTGACCAGCCCCTTCGCGAACTCGTCGTGCCAGACGCGCCGGCCGAGGCCGCGCTCGAGGACGAAGATCCAGGCCAGCTCGCGGGCGCTGTTCGACTTCGGCGACGGCTTGAGGTCGAGCTGGTCTTCGGGATACGCGCGCAGGACGTTCATCGTGACCGCATGCTCGCGGTCGTAGTTCTCGAGGAAGGTCTCTTTTGCTGATTTCGCCATACGCGGCGAAATCTACTACGCGACCGCACCCGAGTACACGTTGAAGCGGCCCTCGCGCACGAAGGCCAGCAGCGTCAGTCCGCATTCGCGCGCGAGGTCGACCGCCAGCGACGACGGCGCGCCGGCGAAGGCCAGCGTGTCGAGGCCGGCCACGATGGCCTTCTGCACGATCTCGAAGCTCGCGCGGCTGCTGACGGCGAGGATCGCGCCGCCGGGAATCGGGCCGGTGCGCACGAACGAGCCGATCACCTTGTCGACGGCGTTGTGGCGGCCGACGTCTTCGCGGACGCACAGCAGCTCGCCGTCGCGGGAGAAGAGCGCGGCGCCGTGCACGCCGCCGGTGCTCTGAAACGCGGACTGCGCATCGTGCAGCGTGCGCATGAGCGAATGCACGACCGCCGAGGCCACCGGCGCGCGCGCAGGCAGCGCGCGGGCGCTCACGCGCAATGCGTCGATGGAGGTCTTGCCGCAGACGCCGCAGCTCGACGTCGCGGCGAAGTTGCGGCCGACGTTCGCGAAATTCGCGCGCTTCAGCGAAGCGCGCACGAGGTTGGGCGAGCCCCAGTGGCGGAGCGATTCGAGGTCGTCGTGCGAACGGATCACGCCTTCGGCGAAGAGGAAGCCGGCGGCGAGATCGTAGTCGTCGCCCGGCGTGCGCATCGTGATGGTCACGGTGCGCTCGCCGGCGCGGATCTCCAGCGGCTCCTCGATGGCCACGAGGTCCTGGACGCAGTCACGCGACGCCGGGACGACGCGCGTGACTGCGACCGAGGCGGTTTTCACGCCTCCTCCTTCGGCAGGATCGGCAGGTACTTCGTGCCCGCGCCGAAGAGGTAGATCGTCGCGGCGATGAGGCCGATCGAGATCCCCCACTCCACCGCGCTCGGGAAATACGACTCCGGGACGTCCTGCGGCAGCACGCCGCGCAGGGTCATGCCGCCGAGGACGACGTTGATGCGGTTGAAGACGACGCCGAGCATGGACAGCAGCGCGCCGGTGAACAGCACGGCGCGGTTCATGCGCAGCTTCGGCGTCGACAGCAGAATGAGCGGCAGCACGCCGCCGGCGAGCAGCTCGGTGAGGAAGAGCGCCTTGCCGCTGTTCGGGAACTGGCCGCGGACGCCGACATCGGCGAGGCGGACCACCTCGTACGCGAGCAACGACCAGAAGGCGATCTGCCCCATCGCCGCGGTTCGCATGATCTGCAGCGGGCGCTGGTAGACCTTCGCGATCCACATGTCGATCAGCACCATCAGCGCGGTGCCGGCGGCGATCGACGAGAGGAAGAAGTGCACGGGAAGGATCGGCGACCACCAGAGCGCGTCGAGCTTGTCGGGCATCAGCAGGAAGAGCGAGCCGAGGGAGCTCTGGTGCATCGTCGAGAACGTCACCGCGGCGATGGCCAGCATGATCGGCACGTTGCGGTTGCGGAAGAGATATGCGAGCGCGGCGAACGTCATCAGCGTCAGCGCGGTCCAGCCGAGGCTGCGCGAGAGGAGGTAGACGAACAGCGTCATCGCGCCGACGACGTACAGCGGCGAGTACTTGCGCCACACCGCCATCGACTTCGTGAAGCCCCACCGCTCGAACGGCACCGGGAGGAACTCGAACAGCAGGATGGTCACGTACAGGCCGACGCACCACGAGACCTCGAACATCGCCGAGTGCTTCGGCGCGTTCAGGGCCAGTTGGTAAAAGTGCCACGGCAGTCCGAGGTCCGCCAGCAGCGTCACCGTGACGAACGAGTAGCTCAACAGCCCCATGAAGACGGCGGTTCGTCCGATGGGATAGAGGTCTTTGCGCTGGAAGACGTAGATCAGCCCGGCCGTGGCGAACGCGCCCGCGGCGACGGCGATCCAGACGAGATCGAAGACGATCCAGAGGCCCCACGCGTACGTGTCGGAGAGGTTGGTCGAGCCGCCCAGTCCGAGGAGGAAGCGGAGCAGGAAGGAGATGCCGCCGAAGGCGACCAGTGCGAGGAGGAACTTGTTCGCGGGAGTATTGAGCGACTTGTCCGCGACCGGTGCGAATTCAACGTGTCGGGCTGAAGCCCGACCCACATTCTCCTCCTTGGCCACTTTCTCGCGGCGCTCGGAGAGGAACGCGTACGCGCCGCCGAGAAGCGCGCCGACGCCGATCACCGAGGGAGGGACGGCGGCCAGCGCCACGGCGCTGGTCTTCGGAATCGGCGCGTCGCCGATCGACGGGAAGCCGAGCTGCTCGAACGGCACCGCCGCCAGATAGAGCATGCCCGTGCCGCCCGCCTCGCGCTCGCCGTAGATGTGATCGACGTAGAGGTCGGGATTCTCCTGGATGCGGCGCCGCGCCTTCTGCAGCAGCTCGTCGCGGTTGCCGTACTCCAGCGCATCGGCGGGACACTGCTTCACGCACGCGGGCTGGCCGCCGGCCACGTCGAGGCGGTCGTAGCACATCGTGCACTTGCTGATCGCCGGCGACAGCGAGTCCCAGTCGGCGGTGGGCACGCCCCACGGACACGCCCACAGGCAGTACCTGCACCCGATGCACTTCTCCTCGTCATAAACGACCGGCCCCTCGGCGGTCTTGTGCATGGCCGTCACCGGGCACGCGGAGACGCACGCCGGATCCTCGCAATGCATGCACTGCCGCTTCACGAACACGGAGCGGAAGCCGGCCGCGGAACGCGGATCGTCGACCTCCTTGTGCGCGACGAGCGCGTAGGTCCTGCTCGACAGTTTGCGCGGGTTCTGCAGGCCGACCCTCGCCGCCGGCGCCTGCGTCACTTCCGCGGGGAGGTCGTTCCACTGCTTGCACGTGACCTGACAGGAGCGGCAGCCGATGCACTTGGTGGTGTCGATGAGCGTCGCTTTAGACACGGCGGCCTCCCTGCTGCGGCGCGCGGGCGACGTTCACCAGGCACGCCTTGGTCTCCTGCGTGCCGGCGTTCGGGTCGACGGCGTCGATGGTGAGGAGGTTGGTGCTCGGGCCGGTACTGAGTCCCTTGAAGCCCCAGTTGTACGGCATCCAGACCGTGAACACTTCCCTGCCGTTGATCAGCGACGGCTGCATGCGCCGCGTGACGACGGCCTTCACGGTCACCTCGCCGCGCGCCGACCAGACGCGCGCCCATTCGCCGTCGGCGATGCCGAGCTGCGCGGCCAGCTTCTCCGGCAGCTCGACGACCGGCTCCGGCACGAGCTCGTTCAGCCACGGCACGTTGCGCGTGGTGGTGCCGGCGCACCAGTGCTCGGCGATGCTGGAGGTCATCAGCACGTACGGGAACTCGGAGACCATGCCGATCGGCTGTCTGCCCTTCACGCGCGGGTATTTGAGGATGGGATTGTTCTGGATCGCCGACATGGCGTTCTGCGTGGGGCTTTCGACCGGCTCGTAGAACTCGGGGAGCGGGCCGTCTTTGGGCGTGTACGAGCTGTCGCGCGGCAGCTCGGCGTTCTTCGGATCCGGGTCTTTGTAGATCGCGGCGAAGAGGCGTCCCGCGCCTTCGCCGTTCATGCGGAAGGGACGCTGGCCGTTCGGCGTCGCCGGGCCGTCGGTGGCCACGGGGACGTCGGGCGTGTCGACGCCGGCCCACTTCTGCTGTTCGGCATCCCACCAGACGATGGCCTTTTCCCTGTCGTACGGAACGCCCTGCTCGTCGCACGAGGCGCGGTTGTAGAGGATGTGCATGTTGCCCGGCCAGGTCCAGGCGAAGTTCGGATAGATCCCCAGGCCGCTCGGATCGGTCTTGCTGTCGCGGCGTTTGGTGAGGTTCTTCCCCCCTTTGAAGACGCCCGCGTAGATCCACGAGCCGGAGGCGGTGGTGCCGTCGGGCTGCAGGTCGGCGATTCCGTTGACGTGCTTGCCCGTCTTCAGATCGAAACCGCCGATCTCCTGCAGCACGCTCTCGGCGTCCGGATAGCTCCAGTACGCGCGTTTGTAGATCTGGTCTTTTTCTTCGGAGGAGTGCCGGTAGAGATCGCGCAGGCGCTGATAAAGCGCGTCGATGATTTCGAGGTCGCTCTTCGCCGTTCCGGGAGGCTCGACGGCCTTGTAGCGCCACTGCACCATGCGGCCGGAGCCGGTGATGGTGCCGTCTTTCTCCATGAAGTACGCGGCGGGGAGCACGATCACTTCCGTGTCGATGCTCTTCGGATCGACGCCGGGGCGCTGCCAGAACGCGGCGGTCTCGGTCTCCCACAGGTCCTGCACGACGAGCATCTCGAGATTGCCGAGTGCCTCGTACGTGGTGGCGAGGTTGGGATTGGTGACCATCGGGTTCTGCCCCATGACGTAGAGCAGCTTCAGCTCCTTGCGGCCGGCCGCCTCCATCATGCCGAGGATCGAGTAGTCCTTCTTCCCGCGCTTCGGGAGCCAGGCATAGCCGTAGTCGTTTTCCGCCGTGGCGTTCGGGCCGAACCAGCTCTTGAGCGTGTTGACGACGAACTTCGCGCGGAAGGTGCCGTTGTTCTTCGTCCAGTCCTTCAGCGTCGGCTCATTCGCGCTGGGATAGTTGAGATAGCCGGGCAGGTAGTTGTTCAACACGCCCATGTCGCAGGCGCCCTGCACGTTCGGCTCGCCGCGCAGCGCGTTGACGCCGCCGCCGGGCTTGCCGATGTTGCCGAGGAGCAATTGCAGGATTCCGTAGGAGCGGATGTTCTGCACGGCCACGGTGTGCTGGGTCATGCCGAGGGCGTACATGATCGTGCCGGGGCGATGGGCGGCGAAGGTGTCGGCGATCCGCTTGATCTGCTCCGCGGGCACGCCGGAGATCGCGGCGCCCTGTTCGAGCGTGTAGCGGCTGAAGAAGGTCTTCAGTTTCGCGAAGACGCAGCGCGGGTCGTCCAGGCTCTCCGCCTTCTTCGGCTTCTTCGTCTCTTCGTCGAGCTGGTAGCCCCACGTCTTCGTGTCGTACTTGCGGGCGGCCTCGTCGAAACCGGAGAAGAGGCCGTCGTCGAATCCGAGTTCGTCGTCCGTGAGCATCAGGGCGTTCGTGTGCAGCTTCACGTACGCCTCGTCGTAGAGCTGCTCTTCGAGGATGTAGTGGATCATCGCGTTGAGGAAGGCGATGTCGGAGCCGGCGCGGATGCGGGCGTAGATGTCCGCGGCCGCGGAGGTGCGGTTGTAGCGCGGATCGACGTGGATGATGATCGCGCCGCGCTCCTGCGCCTTGCGCACCCACTTCATCGACATGACGTGATTCTCAGCGGCGTTGCTCCCCTGGATCAGGAAGACCTTCGCGTTCTGAAGGTCGAGCCAGTGATTGGTCATCGCACCGCGGCCGAACGAGGCCCCCAGACTGGGGACCGTGGGGCTGTGTCAAAGCCGGGCCTGATGCTCGACCGCCACGGCACCTGCGAGCCGTGCGAACTTCTGCACCAGGTAACACTCTTCGTTGGTGTTCTGCGCGCCGCCCAGGAAGCCGATGGCGTCGACGCGATTGACGGGATTCCCGTCTTCATTCGCGATCCAGTACCGGTCGCGCGTCTCCTTGAATTTTCTCGCCACGCGCGTCAGCGCCTCGTCCCACCCGATCTCCCGCCACTGGTCGCTGCCGGGCGCGCGATAGAGCGGCTTCGTGAGCCTCTGCGGAGAGTTCGGCACCTCGGACATCGCCGCCCCTTTGCTGCACAGCGCGCCCTGGTTGATGACGTGGTCCGGATCGCCCTCGAGGTTGACGATCTTCCCGTCCTTTACGTGACAGACCATGCCGCAGCCGCACGAGCAGAAGTTGCACGCGGTGGTGACTTCGATGGCCCCCGCGATCTTCGACTGCTTCGGCGCCGCCTCCGCGTCCTGCGCGGCCAGCCCGCTGCCGATGGTGGCCAGACCGGCGACTTTCAACCAATCCCTGCGATTGACCGTCATACGAGTTCTCCTGCGCCGGATTGTCGCGGCGCAAGGCACAGTGAAACGGTCGCGGCACACACGAACGCCTGTGAGACGTATCACGTCTAGGAGTGCGGCGGCGACGAGCCGCCGCTTTGGTAAGCGTGCGGCAAGACGCGGAGGACCGGCGAGACGAGAGGTAGGAAAGCGGCTCGCCGCTGCCGCCGTTGGGGAAACGTCAGGCGAGACGAGGGAGGAAAGCGGCTCGCCTCTGCCGCTTTGGGTAAACGTCAGGCGAGACGATGTAGAAGGCTCGCTGCCCCCGCCCATTGGCAAACGTCAGGCGAGACGACGTACGAAAGCGGCGGCTCGTCGCCGCCGCACTCCTAGAATGCGGGGGAGGGGACGTGGGCTACGCGGCCGTCGGCCATCTGCGCGCTCGGGTCATCCACGCGCGACGGCGTCGCGGAGATCCACCACTCGAGCTGCTGCGGCGACAGGTCCGGCCGGTCGGCGAGCATGCGCGCGGCGATGCCGGCGATGATCGGCGCGGCGAACGACGTTCCGCTGCGGAGGTTCGGACGGCGTCCGCGGTAGTGATCCGAGGCCGTGATCGTCGCGCTGAAGATCCCCTGCGCCGGCGCCAGCACTTCCACGCCGCCGCGGCAGGTGCCGCTCCAGGTGTGGTTGTCGGCCGTCATGCCGCCGACGGTGATGACGCCGTCCATCTTCTGTCCGAGGAGCGCGGGGAAGCGGTCGATGGTGCCGGCGGGGCCGCAGCCGCCGTCGGTGTTGTTCGCCGCCACCACGAAGAGGAAGCGCTTGCCGTTCGCGTCGGGACGCCCGTGCGCGTCGACGCCGGCCACCATGTCGCGGATCTTCTGCTCGACCGCGGCGTACGTCACCACCGCCTCGCGGGAGCTCATCCCGTTCAGCCGCTCCAGCACCCAGCCGCTGATGTTCACGATGGCGGTGCGGAAGCGCGGCGAGGCCGGATCCCAGGCGTGGGCGACGATCGAATCGAGGCCGTCGAGATACGTGCGCGTCGTGGCCAGCCCGCGCTCGTTCATCACGCGGATGCTGACCACGGTCGCCTCCGGCGCGACGCCGACGTTCTTCCCCGCCGCGATCGACGCGACCCCCGTGCCGTGCGACGCCGACGCCAGCTCCTCGGTGTTCTCGAAGCAGGGCGCGACGGCCTTGTTGCCGCTCGTGCACTTCGAGCGGCCGATGGTCACGGTCTGCGTGGCGTCGAAGCCGGCGATGACGCGGCTGCCGCCGGAAGCGGTGAACTCGCCGTGCGCGGCCATGACGCCCGTGTCCATCACGTAGATCACCGAGCCGGCGCCGCCGTTGCGGCGGTCGAAGTGTCCGTCCAGCTCGGCGTCGACCTGGTCGATCCGGTCGAGGTGCCAGAGCAGCGGCGCACTGACGTCAGCACCGCAGCGGTCGAGCCTGGCCACGCTGGTGCGGCCGTCGAGGGGGATCTCCGTCTCCGCGCAGTGGGTGGACGAGACCTGCGCGTCCGCGTTCAGGGCGGCGACGAACAAAACGACGATTGCGAACCGCACGACGGACCGTGGCAACCGGAGCTTCCTCGCTTTTTGGACCTGTCCCGTTGGACGGCGGGACGACGGCACTCACGGTGCGGCAAAAGGAGCGTCAAGGCAAGAAAATTCTTATTGTCGATTCAGAAACACGGTCATGTCCGTCGACTGCGGTTTCGCCCCCGCCTGACGCAGCATCGTCACGAGCTGCCCGCGGTGATACGTGGAGTGATTGGCCACGTGCGCGAACATGTCCTGATAGGAACGCGTGAAGGGATCGCCGCTGGTCGAACGGTACGACACCTCGCGCTGCAGATCGGCGTCGGTGAGCGTGTCGAAGAAGGCGCGCCGCTCGGCTTCGACTTCGCGCAGCTTCGCCTCGATGGTGGCCAGCGACGGCTCGTGCAGCCAGCCGGGAAATCCCTGCGGGCTCTCCCCTTTCCAGCGCCGCAGCCAGAGCCACTCGGCCACGACGATGTGCGCCATCGTGTCGCGGATGGTCGGATAGCTCGACTCGATCGTGCGCGTGAACTGTTCTTCCGTGAGCCCGCGCACCGTTTCGAGGATGCGCTCGTTGGCCCACTCGGTGTATGAGAAGAGGCGCCGCACCTCATCGACGGTCATGAATCACCTCGCACATCTCTTCCTCGCCGGCGACACGCCCGAGTCGCTGATCGGAAACCTGGCCGGCGATTTCGTCAAAGGACCGCTGCGCGACCGCTTCGCGCCCGGCATTCACGACGGCATCATGCACCATCGCCGCGTGGACGCCTTCACCGACGCGCATCCCGCCGTGGCCGCCTTCCGCCGCGTGCTCGTTCCCGAGCACGGCCACTACGCGCGCGTCATCGCGGACATGTTCTTCGACCACTTTCTGGCCCTCCGCTTCGACGAGTACGCGGGGGAATCGCTGGAGTCGTT
>DASUSL010000218.1:0-16381 GCA_036375135.1 Thermoanaerobaculia bacterium
GTCTGACGCTCAGAGACAACTGAGAACCGACAACCGATAACATTCGCCATGTGAAGCCCCTCGCCATCACCCTCGGCGACCCGGCCGGCATCGGGCCGGAGATCGTCGAGAAGGCGCTCGCGCGAGTGCACGTGCCGGCGCGGGTGTTCGGCAGCGTTCCAAAAAACGTGCGGCATGGGGAGATCGCGGCGGAGTACGGGCGCATTGCGCTGGATGCGATCGACGAGGCGATCGGCGCGATCGAGCGGGGCGAGTGTTCGGCGCTGGTTACGGCGCCCATCCACAAGCAGGCCATCGCGCTCGCGGGGTCGCCGTTTCCGGGGCACACGGAGTTGCTGGCGGCGCGGGCGGGGCTGCAGCGCTACGGGTACGACTACGCGATGTACTTTGATTCGCCGCGGCTGCGGACGGTGCTGCTCACGGTACACGTGCCGCTGCGCGAGGCATTGAACGCGATCGACGCGGAGACGATCGCGGCGCTGGCGTCGCTGACCAGCCGCGAGTACGAGAAGCTGCACGGCAAGCGGCCGCGCATCGCCGTCGCCGGCGTGAATCCGCACGCCGGCGAGGGGGGGCGGTTCGGTGACGAGGAAGCGGAGATCGCCAGAGGCGTGGCGCTGGCCGGAGAACGTGTCAGCGGTCCCCATCCCCCCGACACCGTCTTCCTCGCGGCCGTGAACGGCAGGTACGATGTGGTCATGGCCATGTACCACGACCAGGGGCTGATCCCGGTGAAGACGCTCGCCTTCCACGAGTCGGTCAACGTAACCCTCGGGCTGCCGTGGCTGCGCGTCTCCGTCGATCACGGCACCGCCTTCGACATCGCCGGCAAAGGGATCGCCGACGCCGGTCCCATGGAGTACGCGATTCGCTGGGCCGCGGAGCACGCGCGATGAACAAGTGGGCGGTACGCATCGTGGGCCTGTTGCTGCTGCTCGTGTTCGCGCTCGTCTTCGCGCAGATGCGCGCGACGCTGGTGCGCCTGCAACAGCAGCAGCAGGAACAGCGCGCGCGGTGAAGCGCCGTCTCGCGGCGATCGCCCTCCTGCTCACCGCCGCCGCGTGGGGCGCGACGTTCACGCTGGTGAAGAACGTCATCTCGCAAATGGCGCCGGAGTCGTTCATCTTCTGGCGCTTCCTCGCCGCCGCGGCGATCCTGCTCGCCGTCGCCCTCGCACGCCGCAGCGTGAGCCGCGCGCTGCTCGTGCCGGGCCTCGTCCTCGGCGTGCTGATCTTCGGCGCGTACTGGGCGCAGACGCGCGGCCTGATGACCATCTCGCCGTCGCGCTCCGCGTTCCTCACCGGCCTCTACGTCGTGGTCGTCCCGTTCCTGCAGGGAAAGGTGAAGCGCAACGCGTGGATCGCGGCGGTGCTGGCTCTCCTCGGCACCTTCGCGCTGGTGGGACGTCCGCAGGGGCCCGCGGCCATGGGCGACGCGCTGACCATCCTCTGCGCGCTCTTCTCCGCGTGTCACGTCGTCTACGCCGCGCGCGTCACCACGCACGACACGGCCACCGGCCTGGCCGCGATCCAGGTCGCGTTCGTCGCGGTCGCGGCGGCTCCGTTCGCCGCGTTCGGGCCGCCGGTGCAGTGGAGCGCGTCCATCGTCTCCGCGATCCTCTTCACGGCCATCGTCACCACCGCGCTCGCCTTCGCCGCGCTGATGTGGGGACAGGCACACGTCACCGCCACCGAAGCCGCGGTCATTCTGTCGTTCGAGCCGGTGGCGGCGGCCATCACCTCCATCGCCTTTTATGGCGAGCCGATCACGGCGGCGTTCCTCATCGGCGCCGCGCTCATCCTCGCGGCGATGCTGCTCTCGCAGCTATGATGCGCCCAGCACATCCATGCCCCGCATCCTGGTCACCAACGACGACGGCATCTACAGCGAAGGACTGCGCAAGCTCGCGGACGCGTGCCGCGCGCACGGCGACGTCATCATCGTCGCGCCGGACCGCGAGCAGAGCGCCGCATCGCACGCGCTGACGCTCAACCGTCCGCTGCGCCTCCTGCAGATCGAAGAGGACGAGTGGATCGTCGACGGCACGCCCAGCGACTGCGTGAACCTGGCCATCCTCAAGCTGATGAAGGATCAGCGTCCCGACCTCATCGTCTCCGGCATCAACTTCGGTCCGAACCTCGGCGACGACGTCACCTACTCGGGCACGATCTCCGCCGCCTTCGAGGGGGCGCTGCTGAACATCCCCTCCATCGCCTTCTCCGCGCTGGTCGGCGAGCATTTCTCGTTCGACCGCTGCGCCGAGGTGGCGGGCGAGCTGACGCGCATCGCCCTGACCGAGCACAAAGACCCGCGGGTGATCCTCAACGTCAACTTCCCGAACGGCGAGTTCAAGGGAGTGCGCATCGTCACCCTCGGGCAGCGCGTGTACACCGAGGGCGTGATCGAGCGGAAAGACCCGCGCGGGAAAAGCTACTACTGGATCGGCGGGTGGGAGCCGGTGTGGCATCCCGGCGAGGACACCGACTTCGACGCCGTGCAGAAAGGCTACGTCTCCATCACGCCGCTGCATCTCGATCTGACCGATCACCGGTCCATCCCGCGCCTCAAACCGCTCGAGGAGACGCTTGGCCACTTCGCCGCGAAAAGATGATCAGGAGCGCGAGCTCGCGCACCAGCGCGCGCTGATGGTCGACCGCCACGTCGCCGCGCGCGGCATCCGGGACGAGCGCATCCTGCAGGCCATGCGCGAAGTGCCGCGGCACAAGTTCGTGCCGCAGGTCGTCGTCTCGAAGGCTTACGGTCCCGGCGCGCTGCCCATCGGCTCGAAGCAGACCATCTCCCAGCCGTACATCGTGGCGCGCATGATCGAGCTGCTGGAGCTCACCGGCAAGGAGAAGGTGCTGGAGATTGGCACGGGGACTGGATATCAGGCGACGGTACTGTCGAAACTGTGTGCACGAGTCTTCACCATCGAACGAGTCAACGAGCTGGCGCTGCGCGCGGCGGAGCTCTTCCGCGAGCTGAAGGTCTACAACGCCTCGGTGAAGGTCTTCGACGGCACGTACGGCTGGAGCGATCAGGCGCCGTTCGACCGCATCATCGTGGCCGCCGCGGCGCCGCAGGTGCCGGAGCCGCTCGTGCAGCAGCTCGCGCGCACGGGGAAGCTGGTCATCCCTATCGGGCCTGCGGGCAACCAGCGGCTGGCGCGCGTGATCCGCGTCGGCACCGGCGTGAAGATCGAGGACTGCGGCAGCGCGGAGTTCGTCCCGCTGGTCGGCAAGTTCGGCTGGCAAACGTAGGTCGGGCTTCAGTCCGACGGTGGGCGCGCTCATGAAAATCCGGCCGCTCCTCTACCTGACCGCGTTCGTCGCGGCGATCCTCGGCGCCACGGCGTCCTACCTCGCGCTCTCGGTGCCGAACGACCTCCGCGCCGATGCGCTGCTCAAGCAGGCGCGCAAGGAGCTCACCGACGGCAAGAACGAGCAGGCGCGCGAGTCGCTGTCGAAGGTCCTGCTGCAGTACCCGCGCACCGATGCCGCGGCCGCCGCCACGGTGGCGCTGTCGTCGCTGTCGAAGAAAGAGCGCGACGATCTCGCCCGCGCCATCTCCCTGCTGCGCTCGCAGAACGAACAGCAGGCGAAGCTCCTGGCCGCGCTGCAGAAGAGCGTCACCGACGTGAAGAACGCGCCGCCGCAGGTCGTGACCGTGCAGGCGCCGGCGCCGAAGCCCGCCGCGGCGAAGAAGAAAGTCCCGCCGAAGAAAAAGACGCCGCCGAAGAAGAAGACGTCGTCGAAGCGCCGGCGGCGCTGAACCCGCTATACAATCCGCGACCTATGAAGGAACAGCGGCACTTGCGCATCCACGGCAAAGTCCAGGGAGTGGGCTACCGCTTCTTTGCGACGCGCGTGGCGCGGCGGATGGGGCTCAAAGGCTGGATCCAGAACAACCGCGACGGCTCGGTCGAGGCGCTGGTCGAAGGCGACAAGAAGTCGATCGACGAGTGGATCGAGGAGATCCGCGAAGGCCCTCGCTACGCCGAGGTCACGAAGATCGACTCCGAGTCGAAGGAGTTCACCGGCCGGCTTCCGGACTTCGACGTGAAATTCTGATGGACGCAGAACAGCTCCACGATTTCCTGCGCGACGTGCCCGACTTCCCGAAGCCGGGCATTCTCTTCAAGGACATCACGCCGCTGCTGCGCTCCCCCGAGGCGCTGCGCACCGCGTGCGAGCTCCTCGGCCGGCCGTTCCGGAACGACGGCGTGACCGCGGTGGCCGCCATCGAGTCGCGCGGCTTCATCTTCGGCAGCATCGTGGCGCAGAACCTCGGCGCGGGCTTCATCCCGATCCGCAAGCCGGGCAAGCTGCCGTGGACGACGCGCAGTCACGAGTACGTGCTCGAGTACGGCAGCGGCACGCTGGAGATCCACGACGACGCGCTGACCGCGGACGACCGCGTGCTGGTCATCGACGACGTCCTGGCCACCGGTGGCACGCTTGCGGCAGCGACGCACCTCGTCCGAGGATTCGATGCGAAGCTCGTCGGCGCCGCGACGGTGGTCGAACTGAGCTTCCTCGGCGGCCGCGACAAGCTGGCCGCGGACCTGCCGCTGCATTCGCTGCTGCGCTACTGAGGAGATCCTGACATGAAGCAGATCGGAGAGCTGATCGAAGGGCAGACGCTGACCGTGATCGAGCCGGGATGGAGCGTGCGCAGCGCCGCCGAACGGATGGCCGAGCGCAACATCGGCGCGGTGGCCGTGGTCGAGAAAGGCACACTGGCCGGCGTCTTCTCCGAGCGCGACATCATGTCGCGCGTCGTGGCGAAAGGGCTCAACCCCGACTCGACCGAAGTGTCGGACGTGATGTCGCGCGAGCTCGTCGTGGCCGCGCCGACCGAGGACGTCCTCTCCGCGATCCAGAAGATGCACTCCATCGGCTCGCGACACCTGCCGATCGTCGACGACGGCAAGCTCGTAGGGATGATCTCGATCCGCGACCTGCTGGAAGTGGACGACCGCGATCAGCGGGCCAAGGCAACGTTTCTGAGCGAGTTGGTGACGTACAGTCCCGACTACGAGAGCTAGTCTCAAAGTCGCAGAGTCTCAGAGTCGCAAAGAGCTTCTCTGCGACTTTGCTCCTTTGAGACTTTGAGACTAGTCCGTCTCCAGCCGCAAATGCACGCGCGGCGAATCCGCCGTCACGTGCGTCCCGGGCGCGAGCTCGAACGCATCCTCCGGCGACTGCGTCCCGCCGAGGAGGAGGCACAACCGCGCCAGCTCCTTGAACGTCGCGGCGCTTCCTTCGATGACCACCTCGTCGCCGGACGTGCGCACGGTCAGCGGCGCGCGGGCCATTCCTTCGAGGGCCATGATGGCGAGGTCGTAGTTCACTGTTCGTCCTCCCCGCGGTAGCGCACCGAGTTGCGCTCGGTCTCGTGCAGCACGATCTCGTAGAGCTCCCCTTCGTCGATGGACGGCGCGAGCTGCTGCCAGAAGCAGCGCGCCAGGTTCTCGGCGGTGGGGACGACGCCCTGCAGAAAGTCGACGTCCTCGTTGAGGTTCGTGTGGTCGACGCGGTCGATGACGCGCGCGCGCATGATGTCCTTGAGGCGCTTGAGGTCGATGACCATGCCGGTCTCGGGATCGATGCGCCCTTTCACGCTCACCTCGAGCGCGTAATTGTGGCCGTGCCCCTTCGGGTTGTCGCATTTTCCGTAGATTTCGCGGTTCCAGGCGGCATCACGGTTCGGATTGTGCAAACGGTGGGCTGCCGAGAAGGTCAATCGAGCCGTCACGATCATCGCGCGTCATTATGGATGCAAACCACGAGCACTACGTCGTCTGCCGCAACGGGGTCTTCCTGCTGCCGGACGACGTCTATCAGTCGCTGGCCGAGCTGGTCACGAACGGCTTCATCTACTTCCGCCAGGACGACGAGGTGCTGACCATCTCCACGACGCGCCTCACCGACGGCCACCGCCGCGTGCTCAACACGCGCTTCCGCGCGCCGATGTTCCGCGGCGCGAAGAAGCTGGCCATCGTGAACTACAAAGAGTCGGTGCGCGTGATGGCCGTCAGTTGACGACCGCCAGTGCGCGCCGCACTTCGTCCTGCTGCGCGGCGAGCTCCGTGCGGATCTTCTGGAACCGCGGCTCGCTCCCCAGATAGCGGAACAGCGGATTGGCCAGCACGTACGCCGCGCTCGGCTCCTTCCGCGCCGCCGCCTTCTCCAGCGCCGCCAGCACGCCGCTCGTGTCGTTGAGGATGGCGTGCACCTCGGCGGCGCACGTCCACGAGTCATCGCCCGGCTCCGACGCGCTCAGCGCCGACTGCAGCTCTTTCTTCGCCTCGGCGGCGTTGCCGTTCTCCGCGGCGATGTAGGCCTTGAGCATCGGATAGCCGTACAGCGGATCGGAGCCCGAGAGTTTCTTCAACTCCTCTTCCGCGAGCGTGACCGTGTGGCGCAGGACGTAGAGGCGTCCGGTCTTGAGCGCGAGCGTGGCGTTGTCGCCGCCGTTCGAGGCGACCTCGTAGTACTTGTCCGCGGCCAGGCCGAGGCGGCCGGCGGCGGCGAGGAGGTCGGGCTCGTGCGCCGCGACCTGCAGCGCCGGCAGCCGCTTGAGGCGCGCCAGCGTGGCGTTGAACTTCGCCGTGTCGTTCGCGGAGACGGCGTAGCGCGCGACGAGGTTCAGCGACTCCGCGTCGTTCGGCTCGCGGTCGAGCACGATGTCGTAGAAGGTGAAGGCCTGCTGCAGCTCGCCGCGGCTGAGGCTCGCCTTCGCCACGCGCCGCGCGGCGTCGACGTTGCGCGGATCGAGCACCGCCACCTTCTTCGCCGCCGCGAGCGCCTCCTCCGGCTTCCCGGCGGCGGCGTAGAACTGCATGGCCATGAGTTGCGCGGGGAGAAAGTTCGGATCGGAAGCCATGGCCGCGCGCAGCGACGTGTCCGTGCGCGCGGCGTCGTTCGCCTCCCGCGCCACGACCGCGTCGGCGTACGAGTTCAGCGCCGCGGCCACCGCGAACTGGCGCGGCGGCGCCTTCGCCTCGGCCACGGCCTGCTCGACCACCGCGCGGATGCCGCTGGCCGTGTCGAGCAGCGCCACGGGTGCGGAGGTCTTCGCTCCCGCCGTGGCCACGAGCTCCGGCCCCGCCGCGCCGGGACGCACGCGCGCGGAGATCGTGGCCGTGTCGGGAGTGACGTCGTCGACGATGCGCAGCTCCGGGAAGCTGCGCAGGATCTCCGTCGCGCCGACGCGGATCGCGTTCGCGCGCGCGGTGAGCTCCGGATCGTTGCCGTCGATGACGAACGGCGCCACGTAGACGTTCTTCGGATTCTCGGCCGTGGCGCCGTCCGCTGCCGGCGCCGCGCTCTTCGTCGCGGCCGCGACGGGCACGGCCTTGCCGGCGTCGCGGCGCGTCCACATCATCATGCCGAGGACGACGCCGAGGATCACGGCCAGGACCGCGCCCGCGGCGATCACGCCGAACATGACCCTGCGCGACTTTTCCTTCGCCACGATCGCGTGCGCCTCGGCCACGGCCGCCGCTTCCGCTTCCAGCGACGCGGTCGACGGCGTCATCTCCGTCGGCGCGGCGACCGGCTCGGGCGGCACGATGGTGTAGAGCTTCACGCCCGCTTTCGCGCCGGCGTCGCGCAGGCGCACGTTGCCGCGCCCTTCCTTCACGAACTCTTCGGAGATGAAGAGTGTGTTCGGCGTCAGATGCTGCAGTGTACTCAGCGCGCGCTCGACCGCCGGGCCGGCGGCGCTGCCGTCGCGCATCTCGAGCTCGCCCGCGTGGAGGAGCATGCGCACGTCGAGCGGCTCCCCGTCCTGTTGCCCCGGCGTGAAGTCGAACTCCCCTTTGCGTCCCGCCTCCAGCGCCGCCTCGACGCTCGGCAGCTCCGCGATCATGCGCGTGCCGAAGGGGTCGATGACCTGGCCGTCGAAGAGATAGACGGACTCGCCGAGGATCTGCTGCATGCGCGCGACCTGCGCCGCATCGCCGCCGGGCACGTCGGCCACGAAGAGGATGCTGCGCCGCGCCTCGCTCGCCTCGGCCACCTTCGTGACGATCTTCTTCTCGAGCTGCTGCGCGAACGCCACCGCCTCGGGGTCCGCTTTTTCGATGGCCTCGACGAGCGCGCGCATGTCCTTCGCGCGGCGGAACGGGTCCTTGAAGAGGCAGAGCCCGAGGATCTGCATCACCGCGTGCTCGACGTTCGGATTGATCGACCGCGGCGACGGCGGCTGCGCGTCGACGATGGCGCGGGCGATCTCGCCCGCGGAGGGGCCGTGGAACGGCAGGCGTCCCGTGGCCATCTCGTAGAAGATCGTGCCGAGGGAGAAGATGTCGCTGCGCTCGTCGATCGTGGTGCTCGCGATCTGTTCCGGCGCGAGATAGGCCACCGCGCGCGGGTCGCTCCCCTTCTGCTGATACGCGTTCGACGAGTTCTCGCGCCGCAGCAGGTTGCTGATGTTCAGGCCCGCGAGCTTGATCTGTCCCTCGGGAGTGATGAGCACGGAGTCGCCGGCGAGGTTGCCGTGCAGGATCGACTTCGTGTGCAGGTACTTCACGACGGCGCCGAGCTGATACGCGACGCGGAAGAAGCCGGAGCGGTCGAGCGGGTTGCCGGTCACTTTGCGGAAGAGCGGCTGCCCCTCGATCACCTCCATGACCATCAGCAGGTTGTCCCCCTCGGGGACGATCTCGAGGATGGGCACGAGGAACGTGTGGTACAGCGCCGCGGCGACGCGCACCTCGCGGATCAGCGCCTCGCGTTTGGCGGCGTCTTTCGGCAGTTGCCGCGTGAGCAGCTTGATGGCGACGCGTTTGCCGTTGCGCGTGTCGTCGGCGAGCCAGACCGAGGAGCCGACACGTTCTCCGATGACGAAAGGACCTGCGACCGGGGTGGACATGGTTGCTACAGTTTATCCCGAGCGCAGCGAGGGATCTCGGGCCGCGCGAGCTCGACATCCCTCGCCGAGCCCGGGATGAAGTGCGTCACCAGCGCGGCGCGGGCTTGCCGAACCAGACCCAGGCGATGAAATCGACCAGCGGCGGCTCGCCGCCCGCCTCGCGCAGCCGCAGATTGGCCTGCCCGCGGTGATACGCGCTGTGCGCCGGCACCTGGATCAGCGTCTCCTCGACCGTGGGCCGGGTCAGCGAATGCCCGAGCCGCTTTTCGAACTGCGGGAGCCACGGCATCTCGACGATGTCGCCGAGGCGCTGCTCGAGGCGAGGCAGCTCGTCGTCGAGCGCGGCGTAGTACTCGCGCGCCCACGCCTGCAGCTCCTGCGGCGTGCGCTCGATGTAGAGCGCCTTGCCGTCCACCTCGACGCCGCGCCACATCCCGAGAAACGCGTGCTGCACGGCATGGATGTGCATCATCAGCGTGTGCAGCTTCTCGTCGCGGAGATCGCCGGTCGCGCGCCAGACCTCGGCGTCGGCCCACTGCATGTGCGCATAGAGATCGCGGAAGTTCATATCGCTGCGTCCTCGCCGGTCCCGGGCAGGCTGAAGCCTGCCCTGCGTTGACGTTGGGCAAACGTACGACAGGCTTCAGCCTGTCCCGATCCTGCGCGGCTCATGGCTCGAGCACCTCGCCGTTCGCGTCCGACGTCAGCGCGCGCACGTACGCCTGCGCCACCGTCGCCGCGGGCAGTCCGCGGAAGCCTTCCATCCGATACTCGCGCAGCGTCTCCTCGACCCACGGCGGGCTGACGACATTCACGCGAAGGCCGCGCGGCAGCTCGAGCGCCGCGGCGCGGGCGAAGCCTTCCAGCCCGAGGTTCACGAGGCTGATGGCCTCGCTGCCGAGGATCGGCTCGCGGCCGAGCACTCCGCTCGTCAGCGTGAACGAGCCGCCGTCGGCGACGTGATCGACGCCGTAGCGGACGAGGTTCACCTGGCCCATCAGCTTGTGCGCGATCGAGTACGCAAAGTCGTCGTCGGTCAGCTCGCGCAGCGGCTTGCGTCGCGTCGCGCCGGCGGCGCTGATGACCGCGTCGACGGTTCCGGCTTCGCGATACATCGCGCGAATGGACTCGACGTCGGAGATGTCCACCCGGATGCCGTGGCTGTGCGCGGCCGCGATCACCTCGTGCTCCGGCAGCGCCTTCACGATCGCGGAGCCGATGGTGCCCGTCGCACCGACGACGAGAATCCTCATGCGATGTGCACGAGGTCGGCGCCCGCCTCGACGGTCTGCCCCGGCTCGACGAACAGCTCGTCGACGGTGCCGTCGGCCGGCGCCACGATCTCGTTCTCCATCTTCATCGCCTCGAGGATCACCAGCCCCGCGCCTTTGCGCACCGCGTCGCCCTTCGCCACGAGCACGCGCACCACGCGGCCGGGCATGAGCGCCTTCACCGTGCCGGCTGCGCCGGTCTCGTCCTCGCGGCGGCGGCGCTTCGCCGCCAGCGGATCGATGATGTCGACGTGCACGGTTGCGCCGCTCATCGAGATCTGATGCGTGTTCCCCTCGCGGTGATGCACGAGCGAGTACTGCGTCCCGTCTTCCAGCCGCAGCGAGCGCACGTAGCGGCCGATGTCGATGAAGTCCGCCTCGATCCAGCGATCGCCGAGGCGCACGCGGTAGCCGGCGCCGTGACGCTGCACTTCGACTTCGAGCTCGCGCTCTCCCTCGCGGGCGATGAACTTCATCGCAGTCCCTCCCGCCGCGCCGCGCTGCGCCACGCGCTCGCCGTTTCCTCGGGGAGCTTCACGTTCTGCGACTCCTCGAAAGCCATGATCGCCGCGGCGGCGATGGCCGCGTCGACGTCGCGCTCGTTCGCGGGACGCTGCGCGAAGTCGATCTCCGGCAGGATGCGGTCGATGTAGCCGGTGTCGAAGCGCGCCGCCTGGAAGTCGGCGTTCTGCATGATGAAGGTGAAGAACGGGATCGTGGTCTCGATCCCCTCGACGCGGTACTCGGCGAGCGCGCGCAGCATGCGCCCGATGGCTGCGTCGCGCGTCGGCCCGTGCACGATCAGCTTCGAGAGCATCGGGTCGTAGAACACCGGCACCGTGTAGCCGGCATACACGCCCTGATCGTTGCGCACGCCCGGCCCCTGCGGCAGGTTGATGTAGCGGATCAGGCCCGGCGACGGCGCGAACTTGCGCGCCGGATCCTCCGCGTAGATGCGGCACTCGATGGCATGGCCGAGCGGGCGCAGGTCCGCCTGCGTGAACGACAGCTTCTCGCCGCGCGCGATGCGGAGCTGCTCCTTCACCAGGTCGACGCCCCACACCATCTCGGTGACCGGGTGCTCGACCTGCAGGCGCGTGTTCATCTCGAGAAAGTAGAACTGCTTGTCGGGCCCCATCAGGCACTCGATCGTGCCGGTGGAGTAGTAGTTCACGGCTGCCGCGGCCTTCACCGCCATCGCGCCGAGGCGCTCGCGCAGCTCCGCGTCGACGACGGGAGAGGGCGCTTCTTCGACGACCTTCTGATGGCGGCGCTGCAGCGTGCATTCGCGCTCGCCGACGTGGACGATGTTCCCGTGCTGGTCGCCGACGATCTGCACCTCGATGTGGCGCGGCGACTCGACGAACTTCTCCGCGTACACCGAGCCGTCGCCGAAGAACGACTCCGCCTCGCTGGTCACGCGCTCGAACGACGGGAAGAGATCTTCCTCGCGATCGATGCGGCGCATCCCCTTGCCGCCGCCGCCCGCCGCGGCCTTGATCATGATCGGGAAGCCGGCCTCCTTCGCGAACGCGGCGATCTCGTCGAACGACTTCACCGGCTCGACCAGGCCCGGCACGACCGGCACTCCCGCGGCCTGCATCCGCGAGCGCGCCTCGGTCTTCGAGCCCATGGCCTCGATCGACTCGGGGCTGGGGCCGATGAAGAGCAGGCCGGCGTCGCGGCAGGCGCGCGCGAACTCCGCGTTCTCGGCGAGGAAGCCGTAGCCGGGATGGATGGCCTCGGCGCCGCTCTTCTTCGCCGCGTCGAGGATGCGGTCGATGCGCAGGTAGCTCTCGCGCGACGGCGCCGGGCCGACCGGCATGGCCTGGTCGGCGTAGACGACGTGCAGCGCCGCGCGATCGGGCTCGGAGTAGACGGCCACGGTGGGGTAACCCATTTCGCGGCACGCGCGGATGACGCGCACGGCGATCTCGCCACGATTGGCGATGAGGACTTTCATGCCGCCGCGCATTGTAATCGCTGTACCATTCGCGGCCATGGCCACCGACCAATCGCTGCACGAGCAGCGCATGCAGATCCTCTCCGGCGTGGTGAACACTCTGCTGACGGAGATCCGCACCGGCACCGGCGACAAAGACCGCCGCCGCCAGGTGGAAGAGTGGATGCGCGTGCTCGCGGAGAAGTATCCGGAGTTCAAGATCGAGGTGGGTCTGCGCGACTACTACCTGGCCGAGGCGCAGCGGCTGCAGGCCGACTTCGAGAAGACGCCGGAGCTGGCCGAGAAGCTGGCCCTGGGACGGTCCATCGAGTCGTTCCTCGACCGCGCGGCGGAGTACGACCGCCGCATCGCCGATAAGTCGTGAGCTCCGAGCAGCTCCGCCGCAGCTGGGTCGCCAACGCCGGCGCGTGGACGGAGGCGGTGCGCGAGCAACGCATCGAGTCGCGTCGCCTCGTGACCGATGCCGCGATCGTGAACGCGGTGCTGGCTACTCAGCCGCGTACGCTGCTCGACCTCGGGTGCGGGGAAGGGTGGCTCGCGCGGGCTCTCTCTTCGCACGGCATTGCGGTCACAGGCGTGGACGCCTCCGCCCCGCTGATCGAATCCGCGCGCGCCCTCGGCGGCGCGGACTTTCTCGTGGCCTCGTACGACGAACTGCCCGCTGGTCCCTTCGACACCATCGTCGCCAACTTCTCGCTGCTCGAGGAGCATCTTCCGCAGCTCCCTGCGCATCGCCACTTCGTGATCCAGACGTTGCATCCCGCGTTCGTGGGAGGCCCGTATCAGGATGGCTGGCGCACCGAGACACTCGACGGCTGGCGCGAGCCGATGCCGTGGTTCTTTCGCACGCTGGAGTCGTGGTCGCGCGCGCTCGGGAGTTACGCGAAGGTGGAGATCCTCGAGCCGATGCACCCCGAGAAAGGCGTGCCCGCGTCGATCATCTTTAGGAGTGCGGCGGCGGAGCCGCCGCTTTGGTAAGGGTGCCACGCGCCGCTCCGTTGCACGGTTACCAAAGCGGCGGCTTTGCCGCCGCACTCCTAAAGAAAAAGCCCGGCTTTCGCCGGGCTTCGTTCGATTGACATTGGTGCCCAAGGCCGGACTCGAACCGGCACGGATTTCTCCACACGCCCCTCAAACGTGCGCGTCTACCAATTCCGCCACTTGGGCTGGCGACTCAAAGAGCTCGACTACTTCTTCGCGGGCGCCGTCGGCGCCGCTGCCTGACCGGACATGACCGAACCGCGAGGGCGGGCCTGCAGGACCGCGAGCGCCATCGAGGTGATGACGAAGGCGATGAAGAAACCCGTCGTCAGCTTGTGCAGCAGCGTGGTCGCGCCGCGCGCGCCGAACGCCGTCTGCGAGCCGCCGCCACCGAACGCACCCGCGAGATCCGCACCCTTGCCCTGCTGGACGAGGACGACGAGGATCAGAAAGATGCTGATGATGACGTGGATGATGACGAGCAATGCGATCATGAATTCTCCGGTGACGCCTGACTGTGAACCGGTCAGGGCTGCGCATTCTTCCCGGATTTCACCCCAACGTCAAGCCATCCCGGCGTGAATGGCCAGGAACTTCCGCGAATCGAGACTGGCCCCGCCCACGAGGAACCCGTCAATCGTCCCGTTCGCCATCAGATCGTCCACGTTCTCCGGCGTCACGCTCCCGCCGTAGAGGATCGGCGCGTTCGCGTGCGCTTCCGGCCAGAAGCGGCTGAGGGCCTGCCGGATGTCGATCATCGTCTCGGCCACCATCTCCCCGCTGGCGTTCCGTCCGGTGCCGATCGCCCACACCGGCTCGTACGCGAGGATGATCGTCGTCGCGCCCGCCAGCGCATCCACCGCCGCTTCCTTGATCTGATCGGCGAGGTGACGGGCCACGTGTCCCGCGTCGCGCACCTGCAGGTCCTCGCCGATGCAGAGCACGGGCGTGAGTCCGCTGCGGATGGCCAGCGAGAGCTTGCGCGCGATGAGGTCGTCGTTCTCGTGAAAGAGCTTGCGGCGCTCGGAGTGGCCGAGGATCACGTAGTCGGCGCCGCACTCGCGGAGCATGCGCGGCGAGACCTCGCCGGTGAACGCACCCGACTCGTGATCGCTGCAGTTCTGTCCCGCCACGCCGAAGCCTTCGCCGCAGCGCGCGACCTGCGCCAGGAACGGGAACGGCGGCGCGATGACGAGCTCGGAGTCGCGCGGATCGGCCCCTCCCACGCTCGCGAGATACCGCTCCACCCCCTCGGGCGGGAGGTTCATTTTCCAGTTCGCGATCAGGTACCGAGCCATGGTTCAGTGATGAGTGATGAGGAATGAGTGATGAGTAGAGACGAACGTCCGCCTTTACTCATCCCTCATCCCTCATCCCTCATCGCTCATCACTCTACTACGCCGTGTATCTATTTTTGCCGTTGCGTTTCGACGTGTAGAGACGCTCGTCGGCGCGGCGCACGAGATCGTTCGCCACCACGTCGTCGCGGCGGTACTCGGCGAGGCCGATGGAGACGGAGCATTGGATCGCGCCCTCCTCGTCGGTGGGAATGGTCAGCGCGCGGACGCGAGCGAGCACACGCTCCGCCACCGCCTGCGCGCCGTGAATGTCGGTGTGCGGCAGGATCACCGCGAACTCGTCGCCGCCGAAGCGGGCGATGATGTCGGTCGGGCGCAGCGTCTCCCGCACGCAGCCGCACAGCTCGGAGAGGACGACGTCGCCGATCACGTGGCCGAAGCTGTCGTTGATCTGCTTGAACTCGTCGATGTCGAAGAGCAGCAGCGACAGCGGCACGCCGAACGTCCGCGCGCGCTCGAGCTCCTGCGGCAACTGCCGGCGGAAGTAGCGGCGGTTCCAGATGCCGGTCAGGTCGTCCGTCTCGGCCAGGTTCACGATCTTCTCTTTGACGCGGATCGTGTCGAGGAGCAGCGAGACCTGCGTGGCGTAGATCTTCAAAATCTGCCGCTCGCGCGCGTCGAACGGATCGCGGCGCGCGAGAAGGAGCATTCCCGCGGTGCGGCGCTCGTGCTCGAGCAGCGCGGAGGCCACTTCCTCGAGGCCGATGTTCTCGCCCGCCGGCAACCCGTCGTGCTCCGCTTTGACCACCACCTCGGTCGACGCGAACGAGACCGGGATCATCGACTCGAGAGTGTTGCGGATCGTCGTCACCAGCGCGTCGCTGACGAGGCTCTGCGCGCCGGCGCGCGTGGTGACGTAGAGATCGAGGTGCTGCTCGAGCATGACCGCGGCCGCGGCGTCGAAGGGGATGCACTTGAAGAGCGTGGCCAGCGCGCGCGAGAAGAGGTCGCCCACGGACTCGCTGCGCACGACCGTGGAGGTCAGTTCCTGAATGAGCGACAACAGGTCGCTGAGCTGGCGATGCTCGGCGCGCAGTCGCGCCAGCTCGTCCAGCGTTCTCTCATCGGACATCTGCGAACCCGCCGCAATTGTAGCGTTCCTGCTCATGCTCCCCCGATACAATGCGCCCGTGATCGAGGCGGAGACGATTCCGTACGAACCGGCGCAGCTCCGCGGCGAGCGGCTGCTCGTGCTGGCGCCTCATCCCGACGACGAGGCAATCGGCTGCGGCGGGCTGGTGGCGCTGCATCTTCGCGAGAAACGCGTGGTCCGGATCGTGGTGGCCACGGATGGTGCCCAGGGTGGCACCGCGGAGACGAGAGAGCAGGAATCGCGCCGTGGTTTGAGCCGGCTGGGCGGCACGGCGGAGATCGAATTCCTTCGTTTCGCCGACCGGTCGTTCGGTAACGACGCCGAGTCCCGCCTGCGCGAGGAACTGCTCTCGTTCCGCCCCGACCTGATCCTCGTCCCGAGCACGATCGAGATCCATCCCGACCACCTGGCCCTGGCCCGCGTCTTCTGCGAGCTGGCGCAGAGCGACGAGTCGCTCTTCGTCGACCTGGCCACCGCGCGCGTCGCGTTCTACGAAGTGGGCCAGCCGCTGCGGCCCAATGCGATCGTCGACATCACCTCCGTCGCGGAGCTGAAGTACGCCGCGATCGCGGAGCACGCGTCGCAGCTCGCACAGCGCGACTACGTGTCGTACACGCGCGGCCTCAATGCCTATCGCGCGATGACGATGCCCCCCGCGTGCAAGTTCGCCGAAGGCTATTTCGTCATCGACCTGCCGTCGCTGCGCACGATGCCGTTCAGCGAGGTGCGCCGGCTGACCGGCACTCCGGCGTCGATCGAAACGACGCGCGAGCCGCTGCCGGTGAGCGTCGTCATTCGCACGAAGGACAGACCCGAGCTGCTGCGCGAGGCCATC
>DASUSL010000219.1:0-2085 GCA_036375135.1 Thermoanaerobaculia bacterium
GAGTTTTCGTCGAAGCCGGGCAGCGGCTGTGTGTCGCCTCGCGCGATGGCCAGGGCGCGGTAGGCGATGATGCGCTCCGCGTCGACGATGTGGCCGAGGACTTCCTTGACGCTCCACTTGTCGTCGCCGTAGCGATAGGCGGCGCGCTGCTCGTCGAGCGTGGCCATCAGCTTCTGGGTCGCCGACGACTGCTCCTGCATCGCGGAGAGGATGTCCTCTTCGTCGACGAGATCCACGTAGGCGGCGTGCGGCAGCGCGTAATCGTTCTCGGTCGGTCGCGTCATTCGTCGATCCTCACGAAAGTGTTGTAGTGGTCGGACGTGTACCAGGTGTCGCCGTCCCTTCCCTGCACCACGCGGCGCGCGCCGCGGTTCGCGGCGCCGGGCGTGGGGACGGTGTATTCGCGATAGTAGCCGCGCGGGCGTTGCGGGAGTTTGTTCTCGCGGTTCTGGAAGACGGTGCCGTCCTTTTTGTACGGGAAAGGGCCGCCTTTCGCGATCAACGCGAGGGTCTGTTCCAACTGGGGGCGTTCGGATGCGGGGATTGCGTCCAGACGCGATGACGCGGCCGGCGGCGAGGACGCCTCGGGGGTGACCGGCGGCGAGGACGCCTCCGGGGCAGCCGGCGACGACGCCGGCGGTCCGCCTTGCGGCGTGCTTGCGCGTTGTTGCCACCAGCCGGTGAGAAGCACCGCCAGGGCGACGACGATCAGTGCGAGAGGCTGGGCTCGGCGGCGTCTCACCATACGAACACCAGGTGCATGTCGTCGCGGTCGCCGGTCGACGCGAGCCAGGTGTCGACGAGCGTGGACATCTCGCGGGGCATGCTCTGCCAGAGCATGGCCGCGCGGCGGATCACGAGCACCAGCAGGTCGCCGTCGTACTGCAGGTCCTGCAGGCACTCCTCGAGCGCGTCCCAGTTGTTGCCGAAGTAGTCGGGGAGCACGAGCGCCTCGGCGATGGCCGCCAGCAGCTCGTCTTTCGTTGCGGCCGGTGCAATCTCGCGGACGCGTGTGGCGGCTTCGGCGATCAGCGCCGCCGCCGCCTCCCCCGTCGCGAAATGCACCGGCAGGGAGCCGAGTGTCATGCCCGCAACAGTAGCATGCGCTACGTCACCGTAATGCCGCTCACCTTGACCACGCCCGTGGCGCTCGCGGTGACGTTGCGCATGCGCCGCGAGTGCGCCACCATCGACTGTCCGTGCAGCAGCGGCACGAGCGGCGCCTCCTCGCGGATGATGCGCTGGATCTCGCGCTTGTGCTCCTCCGTCGGCTCCTCGCGGAAGCGCGCCAGCGCGGCGTCCATGGCCGCGTTCCGCCAGCGGCTGTGGTTCGAGTGGTGGTTCTCCAGCCCGCACATCTTCGACCAGAGCAGCGCCTCGAAAAAGTCCGCCGGATCGGGCGTATCCGCGATCCAGCCCGCCAGCGCCAGATCGTAATTGCCGCGCACCAGGTCGCCGAAGAACTCGTCGCTCGTACGCGTCTCGCGCAGATCGACCGTGATCCCGACCTGCGCCAGTTGCTTCTGCATCGCCTGCGCGGCCGGCAGCGGCTTGGGCCAGTACGGACGCGGCGCCCACGGCACGAGCAGCGTCAGGCGCGACGGCTTGGCACCGCCGGCCTCGAGGAGACGCTTCGCTTCCTCGCGGTCCATCGACGGCACACCCGAGGAGCGGCCCATCATCGGCGGGAGCAGGCTGGTGGCGATGAACGCCGCCGGGTTCTTGTCGAACGAGCGCGCCGCGATCTCGTGCGCGTCGATCGCCAGCGCGATCCCGCGCCGCACCGCCGCATCGGCCAGCACGCGGCGCTCGCAGTTGAACACGAGGAAGCCGCTGGAGTGTCCCGGCTGCAGCGACGGCGCGATGCCGGTGAGCTGGGCCGCCGTGAGGTCGGCCATGGTCAGCGCCGAGGTCACGTCCACCTCGCCGTGGCGCAGCGCCTCCACCAGCGCGCGCGGCGAGCCGTCCTCCGCCGCCGGAAAGACGCGGAACTCCACTTCGTCGACGCCGTTCGTCCCCGCGTAATGCGGATTGCGCACGAGCCGGAAACTCTTCGCCGACTGCAGCAGCCGCAGGTTCGGACGC
>DASUSL010000220.1:0-15592 GCA_036375135.1 Thermoanaerobaculia bacterium
GATGCGCACCGCGTAAACCAGCTCCAGATCGCCCAGGTGCGCGATCACGTCCGCGATCGACCACCGCCCCTCCGCCTCCGGACGCCGCAGGTCGTCTTCAGCAATGCCGTGGATGGCCATGAGCAGGCGGGAGTGGAAGCCATGCAGCTCGTTCATGCGACGCATTCTCCTTCGCCGCGGCGTCGCGGACCAGCTCATCGTTGGGCTGGACTTCATGAGTGACGCTCATGAGTGTCGTATTGACGCGATTTCGCCACCGCGGTAATAGTGATGCACAACCGGAAAAGAGGAGGGCTCTCCATGTTTCGTTATGTGGTGGCGATTCTTCTGATGGTGGCGTTGGCTGCGCCGGCGCTCGGGACCTGCACGTGGGAGTGCAGCCAGACTCCCTTCGACTCCGACATCTGATCCCGGTTCCCGTCATGGTCGGACTCCTGCTGGCGTTGACTGCGGCCGTGCGCGTCGAGCTTGCGCCGGCCGATCTCCGGTGCGAAGGGACCGTCCGCGCTTTGCGCGCGGACGGCGCGCTGGTGAGCGAAGCGCCGCTGCGCGACGCGTTGTTGACGCTCGCCGAGGATGTAGCGCGCGTCGAGTTGCAGTCGGAGCAATGCTGGGCGGCGCCGGTGCCGATCCACACCGATCTCTCATCCATTCGGATGCAAGTCTGGCCCGCGGCGCGCTTGCGAGGCGAGGTTGCGGTTCCGCAGGGCGTGAAGGTGCCGTCCGCCGTGCAGTTGCGCTTCGAGTCGCCGCCCGGCAGCGCGCGGCCGGTGCCGCGCACGGAGACGCGATGCGACGTGCGGGAGCGGCGATGGTCGTGTCTCGTGCCGAACGTTCCGCTGGACGTGCGCCTCTCCGCCGAAGGCTTCGTTCCCGCGTACTTCTGGGAGAAGACTCCAGCCGATCCGCTGGGAATCGTGAAACTGGAACGCGGCGCATCGATCAGCGGATGGGTGGTCGATCCGGCCAGGTCCACGACGCCGATCGAGATCACGCTCGCCCCTTCAGCGTTCCCGAACGTGCGCGACCGGCGACAGGGCCTGCGTACTCAAACCGTACGCGCCAACGCGCGCGGCTTCTTCCAGTTTGGCGGCCTGGCGACGGGTGAGCCCTACACGATTACCGCGCGCCGCACGGGGCGCGCTCCCGCCTTCGCGCGCGACATCACCGTGAATCGCGCCACCGAGCATGCGCTCCCGCAGCCGCTGGAGCTCGGCGATCTCGGTGCCATCGAGCTCACCGTCACACCGGCAGCCATGCCCGACGGCAACCCCTGGCGTGTGCTCGTGCAGCGGCGCGTCGACTCGCGCGGCATCCTGCTCGACGCGGGTGCGATGAAGAAAATCGGCGAAAGCCGCTGGCGGCTCGACGGTCTCGAGCCGGGCGAGTACGTCGTTCGAGTGCACGATGCCGCGGGCGCGACGTATCACCGCGCGGATGCCGACGTCGGCGCCGGTGTGTCCGAGCTCGCCTTCCAGATCTCCGCCGTTCCCGTGCGCGGCCGGGTGCACATGGGCGATGACCCGCTCGAGGCCGCGCTGAAATTCGAGCACGACGGCCGGCGCATCACGCTGCACTCGGACGCCGACGGCCGGTTCGAGGGCTCGCTGCCCGACGAGGGGGAGTGGACGGTGCGCATCGAGCCGTCGGTGTCGCGCATGCGCACCCGCGAACGCAAAGTGCCGGTGAGGCGCGACGCGGAGAGCGGCGTCGCGGAGGTGGATATCGCCCTGCCGCGCACGTGGGTCAGCGGCAGCGTCGTCGACCAAAACGGCAAGCCGGTGGACGGCGCGAGCGTCCAGGTGTGGCGCAAAGGGCGCTATGAAACGAATGCGCTCTCCGGCGCGGACGGTACCTTCGAGCTCATTGCGCTGGAGCCGGGAGCGGTCGAGCTCCGCGCGGTGACTCGCGATGCCGAGAGTCTTCCCGCGCCTGTCACGGTGGCGGAAAACGACGGTGCGGAGGTCACGCTGAAAACGGTCGGCCGTAGCGTCGTGCGCGGCGTGATCGTGGGCCGCGACGGACGTGCGCTCGCCGGTGCCCTCATCCGCTGGTACGACCGTCAGGCTGGGGAGGAAACCACGGGACCGACCGGCGAGTTCACACTGCGCGTGGCGCCCGGAACGCAGCAACTCGATCTGGTCGTCCTCGCGCCGGGCTATCCCGTGCGCCTCGACACGATCCCCGTGCAGTCGCAGCCGGTGCGGCTCGTCCTCGGCGGACAGCGCGGATTGCTCCGCATCCGCATCGAGGAAACGCCACCGTGGCCGGCGCTGCGACGCAACGGCCGCACGGGGTTCCTCCTCTCGTCGCTCCTCGCTCCGCGCTATGGCGGACCGCCGCGCGAGCTGTCCGAGGACGGCTTCGTCCTCGAGCTCGAGCCCGACCACTACTCCGTCTGCTATCCCGGCATGGGCTGCCAGCCCGTGACCGTGCCGCCGAACGGCTCCGCTGAATGGACTGCACAGAAACCGAAGGAAGGAAAACCGACCGGATGAAACTCCTCGCCGCCCTCCTCTTCACCCTCCCGCTCCTCGCCGCCGAGAAGCCGCAAGGCACGTTCGGCCTCGGCTACACCCTGCATCACGCCGAGGAGGGTGAATTCAGGCAGTGGCTCTTCGTGCGCGGCGTCATGCCGGGAGGGGCGGCGGAGAAGGCAGGCGTGCGGGCGCAGGACCTCATCGTCGCGGTGAACGGCAAACCGCTGAACTTCGCCGACGACGTGGCGTTGCTCGACTTCTTCGCCACCATCCGCGAGGGCGATCGCGTGAAGCTGAAGCTGCTCCGCGGCGACGAGCGGCGCGACGTCACCGTCACCGCCGCGGCCATGACTCCCGAACAGCGCCGGCTCTGGCAGCAGAACTACGAAGTGGCGAAGCGCGAACAGCAGAAGCGACGCGGCCGCGAGTGACCGCTTCCGCTACACCACCGCTCCGGACCTCAGCGGCGGCACCTTCACCGCCGGCGTTACTGCACGCGCAGGCGCCTCTTCCATCTGCTGCGGCATGCGGCTGGTGAATGCCGAGACGAAGCTTCATGCGCGAGTCTCCTTGATGTCGAGATGGAGGGACGGCATGCGGAAACAGGCCAGCCCTCTGGGCTGTTAGGTTTGGTTGACAGTCGTGGGACCCAGGCCTACGTTGGCCATATCGGAGCGCACGTGCGAGAGCGCATTTTTCTGGTGATTTTGATGGTGGCGATGGCGCTGAGCGCCGGCGCATCCGATCCCGCAATGCCTCTTCGTGCATCTGCGGACTCCGACGCTCCGCCTCTCTGGGTGGCGGCATCGAGCGCCTTCGGGCCCGACGGCTCGTTGCAGTTGGACCTGTTCCATCCGCCGTTTTCGCAGCGGCTCGAGAGACATCGCGCTGCGAATGTGGACGGGTGTGTGTCCTATCTCACTTCACCCTCCCTCCATCTGCCGGCGACGCGGACCGTCGAGGAACGGGTGGCCGCCTCGTATACGGTGGTGGCGGGGGAGATCGTCGAGGCGGAAGAGGGTTTCTTTTTCGGCGTGCCGGGACGGTTGTTCGCGCTGAAGGTCTCCGCACGGCCGAAGATCTTCGGACATTCGCAGACCGCAGACCGGCTCTACATCTTCGTGGCGCAAGCCGACATCGCCACCCCTCGCGGCCACTTCTGCTCCACTCCTCCGCCGGGGTCTGTCGTTCCGCAGCTCGGCGATCGTGTCGTCGCTTTCGCACAGCTGCCGGGCCAGGACGTTTTCCGCGAATTTATGGTCATCGATCCGCGGTCAGGACTGATCGTGCAGAGGCGCGGGGCACTTCTGGGGGCGACCGCGCTGGACAGTGGCGCCGCCACGGACCTCGAAGCGGTGTTGACTGTCATCAGGCGGAGTCGCGGACTCGCCGAACCTCCTGTCAGGTAGTTGCGATGAGAGCTTGCGATGAGAGCCGCAACCTCACTCCTCACAGTCCTGCTGCTCGCTGCACCGATGCGCGCGCAGCAATGCCCTGGACCAGGACAACTGTACGGGGCGAATACCGCGAACTCGATCGGTCTGCTGGCTCAGAACGGTGTGAATCCGTCGTGGATCAGCGGTGGAATCGCATTCTGGGATGTCTGCGGCTCAGACAGCGGATTCCCGGCGTTGTTCTGCAATCAGCCGGGTGACTACACGTTCTCGGTCTGGTTCCTTCCAGGGGTGAACTCGATCGGCTCGGGATGCGGCTCTGCCGATCCGATCCTCGAATGGGACACCGCCACCGCCGCGTGGATCGTGCGCGGAGGAAACATCTACTTGTACGGCAACGACGGCTTTGGCTTTCCCTGCGACAACAGCGACGCTGCGCGGTCGCGCCTCGTTGCGCACGAGATCGGCCATATCCTCGGCCTGGACGAGTCAGGGTGTCCACACCACATCATGGGAGGCTCGACCGCCGTGCAGCCGGACGAATGCGCGAAGCTCAACGAACTGTGGCAGACCTTGATGGAAGACGTGATGGCGCAATGCAACGCCTCGTGCTGGACTCGATGCGACGCCAATGCTCAATGTCCTGAAACTCAAATACACCACACCCCGCCCGGAGGGAACGATCCACTCGTGCTGGACCTGGGAAACGACGGCATTCATACGCTCGCCGGTGCGGATGCAGTCTGGTTCGACTTGCGCGGCGACGGGACCCCGGAGAGGCTCTCATGGCCGAGTGCCGATGACGCATTTCTCTGGACGGACCTCAACGGCAATATGCGGTTGGATGACGGTTCCGAGCTTTTCGGGGTCGGTACGCGGCTGCCCGATGGAACCACGGCTGCGCATGGCTTCGAGGCGCTCGCCATGTACGACCTCCGCAGCAAAGGAGGCGACGGGAACGGACGGATCGACTCCGGTGACGCCATCTGGAACCGCCTGCGCCTGTGGCGTGACCTCGACCGCGATGGTGTCGACGATCCCGGCGAAGCCGCTCCGATTCATCGTTTCGGCGTACGCCGCATCACCTTGAGCTGGACGTTCGCGCCGTGGACCGATGCCGCGGGAACCGTCCATCTGCTGCACGGGATCTATCGCGCGCACGTGAGCGGAACCGATTATCGCGACCAGCGCATCGAAGCCCTGGTGCTTCGCACCGTCGATTAGCTGTCACGTGGGACGAAGGGAGTCCTGCGCTACAATTCCCGGCTCGATCACAAATGGAATATCCCCAAAGGAGACCGCTGTGTCCGACACCCTGACCGCGACCGAGGTCGCAGAGGAAGTGGGCGCGGGCTCCCAGCCGATCGTCAACGACTTGACCATTCATGTCGCCACCGTCAACGGCTCGGGCTCGCAATCTTCGAACAACGTGTTGATGCGTTCCATCTTCCAGATGGGCGTGCCGGTCAGCGGGAAGAACATGTTCCCGTCCAACATCGCCGGTCTCCCCACCTGGTTCACCATCCGCGCGAACAAAGACGGCTGGATCGGACGCAAAAAAGAAGTCGACCTCATGGTCTGCATGAACGCGCAGACCTCGCGTGAGGACGTGGAAGGGCTGCAGCCCGGCTCCCTCTGCATCTACGACGCCCCGCTGAACTGCAAAGCCATCCGCAACGACATCGTCTTCTTCGAGGTGCCGTTCGCCAAGCTCGCCGCCGACCTCTCCGAAGACTCCAAGCTCCGCAAGCTGCTGACGAACATGATCTACGTCGGCATCGTGGCCGACCTCCTCGGCATCGAGCGCGACGAGATCCTCATCGCCCTGAACAAGCAGTTCAAAGGGAAGAAGAAAGCCATCGACGCCAACGTCGCCGCCATCGACAAAGGCATCGACTACGCGAAGGCCAACCTCCCGCGCCAGAACAAGTGGCGCGTCGAGCGGATGAACGCCACACAGGGCAAGATCATCATCGACGGCAACGCCGCGGCGGCCCTCGGCTCCATCTTCGGCGGCGTCACCGTCGTCACCTGGTACCCCATCACGCCGTCCTCGTCGCTGTGTGAGTCGATCATCGACTACGCGCACCAGACCCGCATCGAGGAAGACGGCAAAGCCACCTTCGCGGTCGTGCAGGCCGAGGATGAGCTGGCCGCCGTGGGCATGGTCCTCGGCGCCGGCTGGGCGGGCGCGCGCTCCATGACTTCGACCGCCGGCCCCGGCATCTCGCTGATGTCCGAGTTCGTCGGCCTCGGCTACTTCGCCGAGCTCCCCGGCGTGATCTGGGACATCCAGCGCGTCGGCCCCTCCACCGGCCTTCCCACGCGCACCGCGCAGGGCGACGTCAACCAGGTCGCCTACCTCTCGCACGGCGACACGCAGCACATCGTGCTCATCCCGTCGAGCGTCGCTGAGTGTTTCGACTTTGCCATCGAGGCGCTTGATCTCGCCGAAGAGTTCCAGACCCCGGTCTTCGTCCTCAGCGATCTCGACCTCGGCATGAACAACTGGATGTCCGATCCCTTCGAGTATCCGACCAAGCCGATCAAGCGCGGCAAGGTCCTCACCGCCGAGAAGCTCACCGAGCTGCAGGGCAAGTGGGGGCGGTACGACGACGTCGACGGCGACGGCATCCCGTGGCGCACGCTCCCCGGCACCGATCACCCGTTCGCGTCGTACTTCACGCGCGGCTCGGGCCACGACGCGCAGGCGCGCTACTCCGAGCGTCCGCAGGACTACAAAGACACCGTCGACCGTCTCGCCAGAAAGTACGAGACCGCCAAGCTCTTCGTGCCGAAGCCGGAAGTCGACCGCCGCCACGGCGCGAAGATCGGCTTCATCGCCTACGGCACCACCACCTGGGCGCTCGAGGAATCGCGAGTCCAGCTCCGCAGCGAGCGTGGCGTCGAGACGAGCTACTTCCGTCTGCGCGCGCTGCCGTTCACCGAGGAGCTCAAGCAGTTCGTGGCGGACCACGACCGCATCTACGTCGTCGAGCAGAACCGCGACGGCCAGATGGCGGACATGATCCGTCTCGAGGTCGGCGAAGACCAGCGCAAGCTCCGCAAGATCCTGCACTACACCGGACTGCCGTGCGACGCGCGCACGATCACCGACGCCGTCCTGCAGATGGAGTCGACCGTCGAGCTGCCCGAGCCGCTCCTGCTCGTGCGTGCCGAGGCGAAGCTCACTGCCGGCACGATCCCCATGAACCCCAGCGGCGCGCCGCAGCGCGAGATCCGGGCGGAGGACTGACCCATGGCTGAGAGCACACTGAAAATCGGCACCGGCGAAGCGATCAAGGAAAACAAGCTCGGACTCAAGGCCACCGACTACCAGGGCGGCAAGTCGACGCTCTGCGCCGCCTGCGGCCACGACGCCGTCTCCAACCAGATCATCCGCGCCTTCTTCGAGATGAGCGTGAAGGCGGAGAAGGTGGCCAAGTTCTCCGGCATCGGCTGCTCGTCGAAGACGCCCGCGTACTTCTTACAGCGCTCGCACGGCTTCAACTCCGTGCACGGCCGCATGCCCGCCGTGGCCACCGGCGCGATGCTCGCCAATCACACGCTCAAGGCGATCGGCGTCTCCGGCGACGGCGACACCGCCTCGATCGGCCTCGGCCAGTTCATGCACATGGTCCGGCGCAACGTGCCGATCATCTACATCATCGAGAACAACGGCGTGTACGGCCTGACCAAGGGTCAGTTCTCCGCCACCGCCGACGAAGGGTCGAAGCTGAAGACCGGCGTGGTCAACGACATGCCGCCGATGGACCTCTGCGCGCTGGCCGTGGAGCTCGGATGCGGCTTCGTGGCCCGCGGCTTCGCCGGCGATCCGAAGCAGATGGTGAACATCCTCAAGGCCGCCATCGCCCACGACGGCACGTGCGTCATCGACGTGATCTCGCCCTGCGTCACCTTCAACAATCACGAGGGGTCGACGAAAGGCTACCAGTACTCGAAGGAGCACCAGGAGCTGCTGCACCAGATCGGCTTCGTCCCCGAGTACGAGGAGATCACGGTCGACTACGAGCCGGGCGAAGTGCGCGAAGTGACCATGCACGACGGCTCGCGCATCGTCCTCAAGAAGCTCGAAGAAGACTACGACCCGAGCGTGCCCATCGAGGCGCTGCAGCGGCTCCATCGCGCCGCCGCCGCCGGCCAGATGCTCACGGGCCTCGTGCACCTGCGCCCGGAGAAGAAGAACTTCATCTCGCTGCTGAACGTCGTCGACGAGCCGCTTGGCCAGCTTCCGCTCGAGCGCACGCGTCCTTCCAAAGAGAAGCTCGACAAGATCATGCGGGACCTGATGTAGATGCCCTTCCTGGCCGCCCTGCTGCTGTCGCTTTGCGCCGCCGCGACAGCAGCAGCGGCGCCGGGTGACTGGAGTCGTCCCGTTCCCGTCGCCGCCGACGCGTTCCCGCGGCCCATTTTTACGAACAGCATCACGGTCGCCTCGGACGGCGAGTCGTATCTCGTCGTCACCACCGACTCGCGCGGCCATCGCGCATTGCGCGTTGATTCCGCAGGGACGATCGTCGACCTGAATGGCATCAGCCTCGGACCCGCGGGCAGCGGTGATCCGGTCGTGGTGGGCAACGGTTCCGAGTGGCTGGTCCTGACCGGCGACGGCGCGCGGATCGTGCAGCGCGACGGCCGCATCGCGAAGCTCGGCACGATGCCGCTGCGGCAGGCGAAGGGCGCGTCCAACGGCCGCACCTTTCTCCTCGCCTCGAACGAGGATCGCCGCGCCGCCGTCATCCAGCCCGACGGCCGCACGACGTGGATCACGCTCGCGCAGAAGTTCGACGCCGTGGCCTCGAACGGCGACGTCTACTGCCTCGCCGCGATCAATGGCAACTCCGCGATCATCACCATCATCGACGACGCGGGCCGCGTGCGCTTCACGGCGCCGCTCGACGTGCCGCTGAACGCGCGGCGCATCGCGCTGGCGCGCGTGCACGGCAACTTCCGGCTGCTCTGGACGACGTACAGCGACGTGCCGCGCACCGGCGAGCACGATGTGCGCTGGTCGCTGTCGTCCATCGACTTTACGCCCGCGGGTGCGCTGCCCGGCGCGCCGCGCGAAATGGCCTCGGGCAGCGATCGCATGACGTATACCTCCGTGTTCAATCCGGCGCTGAGTGTCACGCAGGCCGGACCGGCTGACGCCATCGTGCGCTGGTCGACGTCCGAACTGCGCCAGACCACGCTCGGCTGCGGCACGTCGTTCGCCGCGACTCCGGGAACGATCGCCTCCAACGGACGCTCCGCCGTGCTCGTGACGCTGGAGCAGGGCGCTGTGCTGCGCGCGGCCGCCTTCACCTGCGATCCGGGGCCGCTGCTCGCGGCGCGCCGCGACCTCACCAGCTGGGCCACGGCGGAGCAGTCCGGAATCGCGCTCGCCGCGGGACACAACGACGCCGTCGCGCTCTGGAGCGAGAACGGCCGTCACTACGCGCGCCGCGTGTCGCACACCGGCGCCATGCTCGGATGGCTGCAATTGCCCGAGGAAGTGCATGCGTGGTCCAGCGTCCGTCTGGCCACCGACGGGTGGCAGTACATCGTCGCGTGGACCGTGCCCGATCGAGGCGGTCTCCGCTTCGCGCGTCTCGCCGATGCGGGCGCGCCCGCGGCGCCGGTGGTCACCGTGTCTACGCTCTCCGTGCATGCGTTCGACGTCGCCTGGGACGGCACCGCGTACTCGTTCGTCTGGTCGACGGACTTCGCGCCGCTGCGCGTGTCGCGCGTGAGCCGCGACGGCGCGCTGCTCGAGCCGGCATACGAGATCAGTGCGCCGTCGATCGGCTATCGCACCGGGCTCGTGCTCTCGCGCGGCGCGACGGGGATGCTCGTCGCGTGGAGCGAGGGCGGCATCAGCATGCTGCCGTGCGGCGGCTGCCAGAACGTGCAGCGCGCGCTCGCGCTGCGCCTCGATCACGACGGCCGTCCGTGGGGCGGCGTGATGGAGCTGGGCGGCTATTTGATCGAGGTGCAGTCCGCCGCCTGGAACGACGGCGCGTGGTACGTCACCGCGAAACACCGCGGCACCGAGGTGACGCGGGTCAGCCGCATCGACGACATGGGCGCGGAGACGGCGCCCGCCGCGGCGGCCCTGCCGTCGCTGCCGCGCGGCCTCGACGAGCCGCGCGAAGCGGTGTTCGTCCGCGCCGGCACGTCGCGCATGCTGGCCATCTTCACCAGCCGCGAGAACGCGCCGCCGCACAACGGCGCGCATCGCGCATTCGTCACGTCCATGCAGCTCGACGCCACACCGTCGCGGAGGCGCGCGGCACGATGATCCTCGCCATGCTCCTCTTTCTCGCCGGCACGCTCTCCGCGGGCGAGCGGGCCGTCCGCGGACCGGAGTCGCTCCTCGGCGACGCCGCCATCGGCCCCATCGACACCGGCTACGGCAGCCGCCGATTCCTGGCCTCGAACGGCGACGAGATCATGCTCGTCTGGACCAGCCGCGGCTCCCTGTACGCGCAGCGGCTGCAGCGCGACGGCACACTGGCCACGCCGTTCCCCACGCTGCTCCTGCCCGGCACCGAGAACCGGCCGGCGGTCGAGCTCACCGGTGCCGTCCACGCCGGCGGCCTGTACGTGCTCTTCATGAACGGCGGCGGCCAGAGCCGCGCCATGCGCATCACGCGCGACGCGGAGGTCGTCGACGTGCGCGTCCTCCCGGCCAAGGTGGGTGAGGCGACGAAGGCCGGCAACGAGATCTTCCTCCGCACCGCGACAGGCTTCCTCCGTCTGCGCGAAGACCTCTCCGTGGCCGGCGAGCTCGCGGCCGGGAACGGCTCGCTGGTCGTGTCGCCGCAAGGGTTGCTGCTGCTGACGACTGAAAACGCGGCGTTCACCGCGCGCTACCTGGACGGCTCGCACAGCGTGCGCATCGCCGCGACCAGCGGCATGGTCATGCGATCGGCGCGGCTGGTCTGGACCGGCACGGACTTCATCGCCGCCTGGACCGCCTGTCATTCGTGGGGGAGTTGCGACGTGTCGCTGACGCGGCTCGACGCCCAGCTCCAGCCGCGGATGCAGCCCGTGAAGATGGAGAGGTGCAACGGTTGCGAAGTCACCGATCTCCTGCGCCTCGATGGCGAGCGCGTCTTCCTGATCCGCAATGACGATCGCACCGCGGGCCGCCTCCTCGGCCAGGCCGGCGCGCTCGACGGCGATTCCGTCGACCTCGGGGAGGACGCGGCGACGATGCACCTCGGCGGCGACATGCTCCTCTCCGTCGATACGGACCTGAACGTTCGCCTCTTTCCCGCCTTCCGCACCTCGGCACCCGCGCCCGTCGCCACCGTGCAGACCGCGGTGGACGAGACCGTGGTCACCGTCGCGTCATCGGCCGGCGAAGCGGCCGTGGTGCGGAAACGCGTCCTCGGCGGCGAAACGCGCCACCTCGTCTCGATCCTCGACGCCGAAGGACGGACACTGCGCGAGGTGGCCATCCCCGCCGGCGACGACACCACGCTCGCGCACGACGGCCAGCACTTTTACGCGCTCGTCAGCAACACCTGGGAGTCGTTCTTCGTGAAAGTGGAGAGCGGCGCGACCCCGGTCAAACTCTCGATTCGCACCGTTCCGGGCGGCCTGTTCTGGCTCGGCGACCGCTTCGTGGTGCTCGAGAGCGGCTTCGTCGACTTCACCGGCCGCACCGCCGAGAAGACGCGGCCGCTCGCGCTCGACCGCTCCGGCGCGCTGGCGCTGCTCGACTGTGCGATTCCCGAGATCGACCATCGCATGCGGCCGGTGACCGTCGTCGACACCGGCGACACGATCCTCGTGCTCGAGCCGCGCTACATCTTCGGCACCGTGCTGCGCTTCCGCGACGGCTGCCCGGCCGGGCTGCCGGAGAACGTGCCCACGCTCGCCGCCACGGAACTGCGCGTCGCCTGGCGGAACGGGAACTGGGCCGTGTTCTCTCAGGACACCGCGCGCCGCCGGTACATCGCCGCGCTCTCCGACGACCTCACCGCGTATCTCGGCCCCTGGCGCGACGCCGGCAGGATCGGGACCTGGTATGGGAGCGGCCAGACCGCGATCGCGCCGCTCGGCGATGGCTGGGTCGCCGCCTACGTGACCGACAACCGTCTCTACACCTCCGTCCTCAACGCCGCCGGATACGCGGTCAGCTCCGGCGTGGACCTCGGCAGCGCCACCGGCCGTCCGCATCTCGTCCCGCTCTCCGGCGACCGCGTGCTGGCCGTTCATCACCGGCAGATCCACGAGCCGCCGTACTTTGGCGCGCGCCGCGTCGTCGTCGCACCGCTCACGCTCGAGCAGGCGTTCCGCCGCAGGCCATCGCGCCCCTGATCTCCCTGGAGGTGGCCGCGGCGGGCATGGTCGCCGCGGTGATTCCCGGCGGGCCGTTTCTCTTCGAACAGGCACCCGACTGACGCAGGTCAGCCGCATCGACGACACGGGAGTGGAGACGCTGCCCGCCGGGACGAGCGGGCCGTGCCCTCCCTGCCGCACCAGCTCGATGAGCTCCGCGAAGTCGTTTTCGTCGCGCCGGGCACCTCGCGTCTGCTGGCCATCTTTACCAGCCGCGAGAACGCCCCGCCACACAACGGCGCACACCGCGCGGATGGCTCTCGGCGCGCCGTTGCGGAGACGCGCGGCGCGATGAAATGAAATCCGCGATAGGGGGCGGTCCGCCATTCGAGTTACGGCGCGATCTCGATCGACTCCTCATTCCCCTTCCACTCCAACTTGTCGACGTCGCTCAGGTGCATCGACAGCTCTCTCACGCCCCACCGGAAATCCTCGGTGCTGAGGAACCGCTCCTGATGGAGCGGCCCGAACATGTCGATCACGGTAGACATGCTGCGCGCACCGTGGCGGCAGTTGTAGCCGTTGAACAGATCGAAGACGCCGCGTGCGGCGCCGCTTACTCGAGGAAACTTCCGCATTACCTGATTCGCGACGAGATATGCAATGTCGTTGGGTCGCTTGGCGAGCGGTGGGATCTGCAACGGTGGCGCGGTCAGGCGTGACACGAGATCCTGTAGTTTGGGCTCTTCCCCGCGACTTGCCGTTTCGAATAGAGCGTCCGCATCTCGCCACTCTTCGTTGCTCCCCGCGAGGATGAACACCGTCGGCGTGCCGAGGGCACGGGTCTGGCCACCGACGGAATACGTACCGTCCCACACCGGCGCCAGGAGCTTCGCGTACAGATCCTTGCTCTGAAACGGTGCATCCACCTCGTCAATGAAGGCCAGGGGGATCTTGTCCAGCATTCGCGCGCTGCGGATGCGTTCACACAGCTCGAACAAATCGTTGGGCGACGTCCACTGCGCTGCGTTTGCGGAGATGACCTCGCATTCCGAATATTTGCCCAGCGCCTCGGCCAGTGTCGACTTCCCGGCACCCGGATCGCCGCACAGCACGGCCAGAAACGGCCGCTTTGGAGCGGCGCCGCGCACGTACTCTCGAATACGGTTCTTCAGTCGGACGATCTCCGCGCCGAAGTGCGGATCCACCGTGTGGAAGTTGTCCAGATACCAACTGGCGTCACGCAGCAGGATCCGTTTACGCTCCAGCGGCGAGCGGGCCGATTTCACCGCATTTCGCAATTGTTCGAGCGACACTTCCGGTCGCGGCAGAATCGGCGTCGCGCGTTCCAGGTCGCTCTCCTTCACTTCGACCTGGGGCGCCGACCATCCCGAGATCTCTTCAAGGCGCAAAGCGCGCGAGACGAAGAAGGCCGAAGCGCGGACGCCGCGATGGCAACCGGCCTTCATCCGGTCACCGAAATCTCGTGTTTTACTGTCGAGCAGGCCGAGGGCGAAGTGTGCCAGAAGCACGTCGTTGGCGCCGACGCCGGTAATGTTCTCCGTGTGTCTGGCCGCCAGCAGGTAGGGGTAGACCTGCCCTCTGTGCAGGATCAGCGCGCCCTCGCTCTCCAGGTTCAACAGCAACGCGCGATCACGGTTTTTTTCGGCCATCTTTCCGAGCGCGTCGATGAGTGAGGGATGGTAGGTGCATTCATTGCTGACCTGCTTCGTCACCGGTTCATCGAACGGCTCCAGTTTCAGAAATTTCGCACAATGGTGCAGATTCAGCGCGAGCACGTCCCACGGCAGCTTCTTCACCAGTTCTTCGTTTGAGGAGCGAAGAATGATTGGTATGTCGCCACCCACATATCTCTTGAGCTCCTCCTGCACCTTCGGCAATTCCAGAACCCCATACCCGTAATCGCCAAGGATGACCAGCCCGACTTCTTTCGGGTCGGGCCACTCCATATCCTGATAACGTCCAGGGTCCGCTGGTATGACGGTCAAATTGCGGTCTACGCGCGAGACCAGCCGCGCGCCGCCCGGCTCGGGCAGATAGACGCGCGTTTTCACTGCGGTGAACTCGGTGTCGTACACACGGCGGAATGAAATGGGATTTCTCTTTAGCTCTCCCTCCGGCGGGACGAGCTTCTTGCGATTGTTGAATTCATTGTGGGCATAGTAGCTCCACGCTCCCACGACGACGATTGGGCGGGTCGTAACGGCGCCCATCGACCGCGCCACGGTTCCAATTCCTCCGGCGACGTCGGTCTCTCGCGACGGTTCCACCAGCGTGTGGGGATGTACCGAATAATGTGAGTTGTACCGCTCCAGCAGCGACGGCTCGCCGACCAGCCATGTCCGGTCGGTAATGAAGTCGCCCACGAGCAGAATGGTCGGCCCACTGGTCATCGTCATCACCTCGGTTGTCGTGTGAATGGGAGGGAAGTATACAGAGATTGCAGTGAATGGGAGGAAGTGTGCAGAAAATGCCGGAGGCGTCCTAATCAAAACCCCGCACTCTAGAGCCTGCATACGCGAACTGATGACTGCGGATCTCGCGGATCTGACTCTACTGTCCAGCTATGCACCGGCATCCGCACCCCCGTTACCGAAGCCACGGCGCTGCGCACGTACGATCAGAAGCCGCCTTTCGGGGCGTCGCAGCGACTTGCGATTCGTCCGCACGTCGGTGGCCGCCATCCAGCCGTTTCGCACCACCCATGAACGGCGACTTGCTCTTCGCCTCGTCCACCGACGAGATCGAGCATGACGTGCGAAGCCCGTCGTTCTCAAAGCGGATGACGTCGCGGCGCACGCCCGAGGCAGGGAACTCCGTCGGCGCCAGCGGCGCGAGCGGCACGCGCGTCCCTTTCGTGACTTCGAGGAAGAGATGCGCGCCTTCACGTGAAATCGTGGCCTGCACGTTCGCGGCGAGGTCGTTAGACGCCGGTGAGCGGGGAGAACGCGGATTCAGCGAGGGATCATAGGCAAGCGCGTGTTACATGACGCGGCGGCACGGGCGCAAAGCGTAGGATGCCCGCGTGACTTTCGTACGCGCCCTGCGCCACCTCGCCGTCATTGAAGGCATCTCCACGCTCGTGCTCTTCGGCATCGCCATGCCCCTCAAATACTTTGCCGGTATGCCCATGGCCGTGCGCATCGTCGGCTCCCTCCACGGAGCTCTCTTCGTCGCGCTCGTGCTGATGCTGCTCGTCGCCATCCGCAAAGTGCCCATCTCCCTGGGGGTGGCCGCGGCGGGCATGGTTGCCGCGGTGATTCCCGGCGGACCGTTTCTGCTGGACCGGCATCTGGCGCGCCACGAAGCCGCGCGGGCGAGCCGCTACGGTTCGTAGAACGCTACCGCCTCGCAGTTCCATCTGCGTGTAGGAGTGCGGTGGCGGCGAGCCACCGCTTTGGTAAG
>DASUSL010000221.1:0-3096 GCA_036375135.1 Thermoanaerobaculia bacterium
GGGCTTCAGCCCGCCGATGTGGGGCGGGCTTCAGCCCGCCGATGTGGGGTGGGCTTCAGCCCGCCGATTCGACCGGGCGGGCTGAAGCCCGCCCCACATACCAGTAGACCGCCAGCGCGACGCCGAGGCCGAGCATCGTCCACAACACCAGCTCGTTCGGCGGCAGCACGAAGATGACGGTGATGAACGCGCACCAGAGGATGGCCATGACGTTGATCGCGGGACCGAAGCGTCCCAGCGACCATGGCGTCGCCTCCCGCGGCAGGCGGTTGCGCAGGTTGAGCGCGATCGGGATGACGTAGGCGAGATACAGCGTGATGGTGCTGATCGACGTGACGACGTAGAACGCCGCGGCGTAGACGCAGACCAGCACGGAGAGGATCGACGTCACCACGATCGCGTTCACCGGCGTCCCGTTCGCGCTGACCTTCGCCAGCATGCGCGAGCCGGGCATGCCGCCGTCGCGCGCGAACGCGTACCACATGCGCCCCATCGACGTGACGCTGGCCAGGCCGCAGAGCCACATCGCGCCGCCGATGACGACGGCGATGAGGTTCGAGAGGAACGGCGTGAGGTTGTTGCCGATGACGTAGAGCACCGGATACGGATCGGCGGCCGTGGCGGCCACGTCGCCGTGCGGGATGCACCACGTCAGCACCATCAGCATGGCGTAGCCGACCACCGCGGAGACGGCCACGGAGAGGAAGATCCCCCACGCGGAGTTGAGCCGCGCCATCTTGGTCTCCTCGGCGACGTGCGCCGAGGCGTCGTAGCCGGTGTACGTCCACTGCGCCTGCAGCAGCGCCAGCACGAAGAGGAGCGAGGCCGGCGCGGCGCGATAGAGGTCGGCCAGCGCGGGGAAGATGCGGAAGAGCGGCGAAGGCGTGGAGAAATCGGCCACGGCGAGCGTCGACGAGAGCTCGTACGCATTCACCGCCGGCGCGAAGGAGAAGAGGAACGCGCCGCTGTTGTGATGCGTGCCGAAGAAGGTCAGCGCGCCGGTGATCAGCAGCACGCCGCCGATGTGCCACCAGACGCTGAGGTCACTGAGCCGCGCGGTGAGGCGGATGCCGTAGACGTTGATCAGCACCTGCGGCAGCAGGATGGCGATCATCACCGCGAGCTGAAAGTACCAGTTGGTGAGGTATGCGCCCTCGAGGCCGAAGATGCGCGTGGCCGCGCCGATGAGGTAGATGGCCGCGGCGATGTTGATCCCGCCCGTGATCGTGACCTGCCCGATCATGTTCAGCCACGCCGTGAGCCACGCCCATCCGCGCCCGCCCATCTTCAGCGACCAGAAATAGAGCCCGCCCGCGGTGGGATAGGCGGACGCGATCTCCGCCATCGACGCCGCGACGGCCAGCGTGAAGAGGCTGACCAGCGGCCAGCCGGCGGAGTTGACGATCGGCCCCGCGAACTTCAGGCCGTAGCCGTACAGCAGCACGGCGCCGGTGAGGATGGAGATGATGGAAAACGAGACGGCGAAGTTGGAGAAGCCGCCCATCTCGCGGAAGAGCTGCTGGCGGTACCCGAGGGACTGCAGGTATTGCTCGTCGGTCATGCTTTCACCGTCAGCCACACACCGGCGATGGTCAGCGCCAGTCCCGCCGCTTTTCGCAGGTCGAACGATTGTTCGAGCAGCGTCGCCGCGAGGAGCTGCGCCGCGACGGTGATGACCAGCGTCTTCGCCAGCCCGAGCCGCGGCGCGGCGTAGCCGATGCCGGCGACGATCACCAGGCCGAGGATGCCCGCGCTCCACGAGAACCACGGCACCTTGCGCAGATTCGCGCCGCTGGTCAGAAAGTAGATGGCGGCCAGGAGCCCGCCGGTGCCGTACGTGACGAAGACGCTGGCGGCGGTGCCGGCGGCGCGGTCCGCCGCACCCATGACGCGGCCCTGGAGCGCCACGGCGACGCCCGCGGCAATCGCAATGATGATGAGCATGACGACATTCTAGGAGTGCGGCGGCGACGAGCCGCCGCTTTTCGATCCCGAGCGCCATGCCGCTGCACGCTGACCAAAGCGGTGGCTCGCCGCCACCGCACTCCTATACTTCCCACGATGAACGCGGAGCGCGCGCGCCTGGCCGATCCTCAACCATGGCGCAACTGGGGCCCCTATCTCGCCGACCGCGCGTGGGGCACGGTCCGCGAGGACTACAGCGCCGACGCCGATCCGTGGCGTCACTTCCCGCACGATCACGCCCGCTCGCGCGCGTACCGCTGGGGCGAAGACGGCATCGCCGGCATCTGCGACCGCTATCAGATCCTCTGCTGGTCGATGGCCTTCTGGAACGAGCGCGATCCGATTCTCAAGGAGCGCTTCTTCGGGCTCGTGCCGACCGAGGCGAATCACGGCGAGGATGTGAAGGAGTGCTGGTTCTACCTCGACGCGCTGCCGAGCCACGCGTACCTGCGCATGCTGTACAAGTATCCGCAGCGTGCGTATCCGTACCTGCAGCTCCTCGAGGAGCACCGCCGCCGCGGCGTGAACGATCCGGAGCTCGAGCTGATCGACACCGGCGTCTTCGACGGCGACCGCTACTTCGACATCGAGATCGAGATCGCCAAGGAAGATCCGGAGTCGCTGGTCTTCCGCGTCACCGCGCACAACCGCGGCCCGGAGCGCGCGCCGATCCATCTCATCCCGAACCTCTGGTTCCGCAACACCTGGTCGTGGCAGGGACGCGGCGCCGCGCCGCGCATCCATCACGACGGGACGAGTCTCATCGCCGACGACACCGAGGCGCCGCCGCTCGAAGGCCTCGTGCACGAGACGCGGATCGGCAAACGAGTGCTGGAGGTCGCCGGCGACTCGAAGTTTCTCTTCACCGACAACGAAACCAACGCCGAGCGCCTGTGGGGTGCATCCTCACGCAGCAGGTTCACGAAGGACGCTTTTCATCGCCACATCATCGACGGCGACCACCCCGCCACGAACCCTTCGCACCAAGGGACGAAGGCCTGCGCCTGGCAGCGGCACGAGGTGGAGCCAGGCGAAAGCGCGACCATGCTGAGGCGCCTCAGCGAACGCAGGTTGGGCTTCAGCCCGACCACCCCCGGGGGCGGTCGGGCTGAAGCCCAACCTGCGTTGAGC
>DASUSL010000222.1:0-7523 GCA_036375135.1 Thermoanaerobaculia bacterium
GATCGTCATCGACCAGTTCATCTCCTCGGCGGAAGAGAAGTGGGGCCAGCACTCGGGCCTCGTGCTGCTGCTGCCGCACGGCTACGAGGGGCAGGGGCCGGAGCACTCATCGGCGCGCCTGGAGCGGTTCCTCACGCTCTGCGCCGAGGGGAACATGCAGGTGATCTATCCGACGACGCCCGCGCAGTACGCGCACGCGCTGCGGCGGCAGATGAAGAACAACCCGCGCAAGCCGCTGATCGTGATCTCGCCGAAGTCGCTGCTGCGCCATCCGATGGCGACGTCGCCCGTCGACGAGCTGACCAACGGCCGCTTCGAGCCGGTGCTGCGCGACGTGGCCTCGAGCGATTCGGTGCAGCGCGTGATCATCACCTCGGGCAAGGTCTACTACGACCTCCGCCAGGCGCGCGACAAGGCCAACGCGAATGTGGCCATCCTGCGCCTCGAGCAGTTCTACCCGTTCCCGCAGCCGATGCTCGCCGACGCGCTGAAGGCGTACCCGAACGCGACGGAGATCATCTGGGTGCAGGAAGAGCCGCGCAACATGGGCGCCTGGCCGTTCCTCCACGAGCGCCTGGCCGCGCTCATGGGCCCGAACCAGAAGCTGCAGTACATGGGACGCCCGCTCGCCGCGGCGCCCGCAACGGGCTCGCACCACCGCCACGACGACCAGCAGAAAGCGCTGGTCGAACGGGCGCTGGGGATCTGAGAGAACGGGAAAGTGGACCGCTGGCGTCCCGCCGGCTGTCTGTGCGGGCGTCTCGCCCGCACAGTGGCGGCGGGACGCCGCCACAGACAGCCGGCGGGGACGCCGGCGGTCCGCTTCTTACGCGTCTGCCGGCTGCAGGCCGATCTTGGCGATCTTCTTCGGGTCCTTCGCATCGACCTCGATGCGGATGCGCCCGCCCATGCCGCTCTTGCGGTGTTTCGCAAAGGCCTCGGCCGACGTGGCGCTGACCTCGCCGAAGCGCACGATGTCGAACGCGCCGTGGCCGTCGCGGATCTCGGTGTCCATCGTCGCGTACTGCTCCACCTGCGCGTCAGGCAGGGTCGAGTTCGCGCGGAGCCACGCGCGGCGCGCCGCGACGTCGTCCTCGTTGAAGCTCTTCACCCATCCCGCGAGCAGCGTGCGCGCGGCGCTGTTCTCGACCTCCGTCTTCGCGGCCGCGGTCGCGGCGGCGGACGGCGTGCGGTCGAGCGCCTTCAGCGCCGCGGCATGCGCGACCTGCAACGCTTCGTCGGCGGCCACTGCCACGTCGGGCTTCACGCCGACGCCTTCCCAGTTCGTCTTCGTGACCGGGTTGATCGACTGGCGGAACGGGATCATGGCCAGGAAGCGCTCGTGGATGCGGAACGGACGCGTCGGATGCGCGCCGCCGCCCGTGACCTCGCCGACGATCGTGCCGCGCTTCAGCGCCTGAAAGTCGTACGCCAGCTCCTCGCCGCCGGAGAACGTGCGCTTGCTGGTCAGCACCCACACCTTCTTCCCGTAGCGCGCCCCGGAGAGCTTGCCCGCGTGGTACTTCGTCACGTCGCCGTTCTCGCGCGTGTACGTCTCGTTGATGAGCGTCCCTTCCGGCACGAACCAGCTCACCAGATGCGCGACCGTGGCCGGGTCGCCGCCGCGATGCCGGCGCGCGTCGATGATCAGCGCGTCCGTGTCCGCGAGCGACGCCACCGCTGCATCGAGCGCATCCTTGGCCAGCTCCAGCGGCGGGAAGACCTCGAGGTCGAGATAGCCGACGTTCCCATCGAGCCGTTTCGCTTCGGCCACGCCGAAGTTGATCTTGCGGAGATTCTCGCGCGCCTCCGCTTTCTGCTCCGGCGTCGGCGGGCGCTCGGCATCGTGATCCGCGGGAACGACGCTGCCGGCGACGGCCACGCGCAGATGGCGGTCGTTCTGCACCGCGCGCGCGTCGCTGGTCAGCCGCTCCGCGAACGCGGAGGCCGTGGCGATGTCGTCGTACGCGCCGCCCCGCACGTGCTCGCGAATCGCCTTCGCGATCTGCTTCGCCGGCTCGGCCAGGACATACGAGCTCTCGACGCGCTTCGCAAACGCCTCCGCGATCTTGCGCCGGTCGGCCGCGGTCAGCTCGGGATCGGGAAGCTTCTGCGCGTGCAGCGAAAAAGAGAAGAGAAGCAGCGGAAGGAGAGATCGCATCGCCGGCTTGTTCACGGGCAGCATGGAAACACGAACGGCCGCGGGACGAGCGGTCCGCTACAGCATTGTCACCATCTCCACACCATTGTGACGGCGGAGCCTTCCCTCCCCACTTCCACGAAACCGCACGCCTCGTAAAGACGCCGCGCCGGGTTGTCCGCGTGCACGCTCAGGCTCAAGGCCGGGTACTCGCGCGCCGCGTGCTGCAGTTCGCGCAACAGCGCGCGTCCGATGCCGCGGCCACGCCGCCCGCGCACGACGGCCAGGCCGAGCTCGGGGATCTCTTCCGCGACGAAACCGTATCCCGGCGCGTCCGCGCTGAAGCGCAGAAACCACGCAGCGCCGGCCGGCACACCATCCTCCTCGGCGACCAGTGCGACGTCCCAGTCGCGGAGATACGCCGCGAGCCGCGGATCGCGTCGCAGTTCCTCGAGCGCGACCTTCGGTGCGTCCGGCCGCCAGAGCACGGCCTCGACGAACATCTGCAGGAGGAACTCGTGGTCCGCCGCGCGTGCGAGCCGGATCATGTGAGCGGACGGGTGAGCGCTTCCCACTCGAAGAACAGCGTGGTGTAGCCGCCGTCGATCACGTCCAGTGGCTCGTCCGAGTCGACCACCGTCTTCACCGGCGACGAGGAGATCACGCAGCCGAACGTCGTGGCCACGTTGCCGGGCCAGAGGCGGAACGGCTGCACCGCCACCGAGAAGAACGCGGGATTCGTGCGCCGCAGACCGACCAGCGCGTAGATCCTGCCGGCCATCGTCCCGCGCAGCAGGAGGTATTTGAATGCGCTGCCGCCGCGCGGGTGCGCGGCGAGGGCCATGAAGGCACGCGACTCGGGCGGCTCGACCGCTGCGATCCCGATGGCACGCCCGGAAAACGACTCCGTATTGCACAGAGTCTCGTAATGCGCGCGCTCCGCGGGAGGGAGCACCAGCGACGGCGGCGCGCCCATGATCAGGAGCCACGCCCCGGTCAGCACCGCCGCAACGACGACGATCTTGCGCCGCATACCAGTCACTCCTGCGATTGCGACTTCTGCATTTCCTGCATCGCTTCCATCGCCAGCTCCGCGCCCCACTTCTGCCCGATCTCCATCGACTCCTGCATGATCAGCGGCTGCTTGTCGAGGAAGCGCTGGCCGGCGGGCGAGCTGTAGAAGCGAATGAGCTCGTCGAGGTCCGCGGGCTCGAGATTTTTCGAGTAGACCGGCACGAGCATGGAGACGAAGTCGGAGGCCTTGGCCTTCTTGCGGAAGGCGGCCCAGAACTCCTCCCCTGCATCCGGCATCGCGCTCTTCATGCCGTCGATCATGCGGTCGATGATCTGCAGTCCCATGGCATCCGTGCGCATCACCATCAGGAGCTGGCGCGCGCGCTGTTCCCGGGTCGCGGCGGCATCCTGTGCGAGGAGCGGGACGAACGACGCCAGCAGGACGGCGGCGAGAGCGAGTCGGCGTGTCAGCATCCAAAAAGCGTAGCACTACTCATCCAGCCACCCCGCCACCCGCTGTCCCGCCAGCGACGTGCGGAATCCGTACAGCGTCACCGCCAGCAGCGCGATCGTCTCGAGGATGAACGACGTCGCGTACCACGCGGTCAGCTCGGTCGTCACGGGATAGAACGCGCTGAAGTGGAAGAAGAACATCGCCGAGACCAGCGCCAGCACGCCGAAGCGCACCAGCACGGCCATCAGAAGCGTCGGCACGATCGCGGCGAGCGCATACCCGGCCGCGGAGCCATCGGCCGCGTTGAGACTGAACAGCGCATAGACGAGCAGCCAGCAGAGGCCGACGGCCACCGCGCGGCGGCGCGTGAGCATGGTGAAGAACAGCACGATGCTGATGACGATGAAGGAGAAGAGGAACGCCGCGGAGAGCTGGTTCACGAACGCGCCGACGAAGCCGCGCGCGCCGAGGAGGCCGAGGTCGTAGAGGCGCGGCGAGGCCACCATCGGCCGCCCCTGCACGAGCGCGGAGAGCTGATCGGCGACGAGGATCGCGCCGCCGAACGCGCCGCCGATCAGGAGGTCGCGGCCGACCAGCGGATCGCGCACGTCGCCCGCCAGCAGGCGGCTCCAGGAGATGATCCACTCCGGCCACCGCCGCCGGACGAACGGCTCCAGCGCGAGATGCAGCAGCCCGATCGTGCATCCCCAGTAGAGCGCCGACTGCAGCGCCTCCACCAGCGCCGCCACCTCGGACACGGACGGCACGTGATGCGCCAGCGCCACCCAGAGCAGCATGCGCGCGGCGAACGTCAGCGCCGCCAGACGGAACGCGCCGCGGCGGTCGCCGCGCCCGAGGCGCAGGTTCTTCCACGCCAGCAACGCGGCCAGCGAGAGCGCGCCGAAGTAGAACGCGAGCAGGAGAACCGTGAAGGCCGGCTGCGGAATGCGCGGCGCGACCTGGCGCGACGGCTTGCGCCCCGGACCGATCACGTCGAAATACGTCGGCCGTCCGCGATACGACGCCGCCTCGATGCGCCGCGTGCCGTCGCTCCAGGCGAGCCGCGAGTCGCTGTGCTGCGGTGGCGTCCACTGCGTCTCGATGGGGCGGAAGCGCGAGGGATCGAGTCCCGCCGCGACGAAGAAGTCCCGCCAGTTCGCGACCGCACTCGCCGGCGGGTCGACCTGCGGCGGGACGCCTTCGAAGTACTTGAGTCGTCCGCTCGGATCGAGCTCCACACGCACCATGCCCGAGGTCAGCGACGGCGGATCGTCGCGCCGGATCAGCCCCAGGTCCGCGGCGACGAGCGGCTGCGGGCTCTGGCGATACCAGAACGTGATGACCGGCTCCGGCTCGAGCTCGAAACCCCAGCGCGTGTCGCGCGGCGCGGCGTAGCCCGCGTCGCGCGCGAGTTTCGCCGCGGTCTCCTGCAACAGCTCCGGCGAGCGGTCGAGCGGGATGATGCGATGCAGCCGCGTGCGTCCCGACACGAGCGTGACGAAGAGCAGCGCCGCGACGATGGCCACGAGCAGCGATGCCGCGACGGCGGGCCGCAGGCTCCCCTCTTTCGGCGCCGCGGCCACCATCTGCGGCGACGGCGTCTCTCCCGCCGCGAGCGCGGCAGCGAGTGGATCTCCTCCCGGCAGCGCCGCCGCGACCTGCAGCGCCGAGGCGGGACGCTTCGCCGGGTCCTCCTCGAGACAGCGCTCGATCACGCGCTCGATCGACGCGTCCAGCGGTACCGTGCCGGACGCGCTCCAGCGCTTGCCGGTGAAGCACTCGTACAGCAGCAGGCCGAGGGCGTAGAGGTCGCTGCGTGTGGTGAGCTCGCCGCCGGTGCGCTGCTCCGGGGACATGTACGCCGGCGTCCCGAGCATCGCCTCGCGCCCGCTCACGCCTTCGGACAGCGCCACGATGCCGAAGTCGGTGATGCGCACGTTCCCGTGCTCGTCGATCATGACGTTCGCCGGCTTGAGATCGCGATGCAGCACGCCGGCGTCGTGAATCGCGGCCAGGCCGGAGCAGAGCTGGCGCGCGACGTCGACCGCCTTGTCGTGCGGCAGCCGTCCGATGCGCTTGAGCAGCGATGACAGCTCCTCGCCGCGGATGTACTCCATCGACAGAAACTGCATGCCGGCGTGCTCGCCGATGTCGTAGACGCGGCAGACGTGGCGGTCGGTGATGCGCCGCGCCACGCTGACCTCGCGATGGAAGCGCGCCAGCGCGGCGCCGTCGCGCGCGAGCGACGCTGCCAGGAACTTCAGCGCGACGGGCTGGCCGAGGCGGAGATCGTCGGCGCGGTAGACCTCGCCCATTCCGCCGCGGCCGAGCAGGCCGGCGATGCGATAGCGGCCGGCCACGAGGTCGCCGGGGATGAAGCGTTCGTGTGGGTCGGGCTTCAGCCCGTGTGGGTCGGGCTTCAGCCCGTGTGGAGCGGGCTTCAGCCCGTGTGGGGCGGGCTTCAGCCCGTGTAGGGCGGGCTTCAGCCCGTCCGGGCGGGCTGAAGCCCGCCCCACATCGAGCGCGTCGGAGAAGACGGGCGTCTCGAGAAAGTCTTCCGAGGCGCGGGCCATCTCCAGCATCGTCTCGACGTCGCCGCGCAGATCGGGCTCGCAATGTTCGTCGAGGAAGCGGCGGCGCTCCTCCCCTTCGCGCTCCAGCGCGTCGGCGAAGAGCGCGTCCACGCGCTGGTAGCGATCCGGATTCAGGCCGCGCCTCCGGCGAGCTCGCGGTAGAGCCATGCCTTCGCGCGCGTCCACTCGCGGCGCACGGTCATCGGCGAGACCTGCAGCACCTCCGCGGTCTCTTCGATGCCGAGGCCGGTGAAGTAGCGCAGCTCGACGATGCGCGCCTTCCGCGGGTCGACCGTCTCGAGCGCGCGGAGCGCGTCGCCGAGGGCGATCAGGTCGACGGGCTGCTGCCGGTTCGCGGCAGCGCCTTCGTCGAGCGGCACGTGCGCCGCGCCGCCGCCGCGTTTATCGCGCGCGCCGGCGCGGGCGTGGTCGATGAGGATGCGCCGCATGACCTGCGCGCAGACGGCGTAAAAGTGCGCGCGGTCCTGCCACGTCGCGCCGTCGCCGCCGGCGAGTCGCAGGAACGCTTCGTTCACCAGCGCGGTCGGCTGCAGCGTGTGCCCGGGACGCTCGCGCTGCATCTGCCGCGCGGCGATGCGCCGCAGCTCCGCATACACCAGCGGCGCGAGACGCTCCAGCGCGGCGTCGTCGCCATTCCTCCAGCCGGCGAGGAGAGGAGTGATCTCGGACATGTCGTGAGACGGCGAATCGTAGCAGGGGTGAACACTTTCGCCGCGCTTTGTCGCTAAGGGAGGAGAAGGAGAAAGAGATGAACGAAACGAACCACCGCCGGATGCTCGCCGGGAGCTGCGCCGCCGTCCTTGCCGCCACGTTGTGCTACGCCGTGATCGCCCGCGCCTTCGACAGCGGCACACCCACGCACGCGGACATCGCGGCCACCGGGTTTCTGGCGGTGCTGCACGCCGGCCTGACCATCGGCGCGGTCTTCGGCATCACGCAGCTCGTACGCAGACACGCCGACCGCCTCGGACTGACCGGCGCCGCCCTGGCGCTCCTCGGCGCAATCGTCGGCGCGCGCATCATGCTGCTCGTCCAGCTCCGCGCCCTCGGCAAGCAGGATCCGGTGGAGTTGCTGCAGACCGCGCCGATCGTCTGGGCGAGCGTCGTCCCCATCGGCCTGATGTACCCGATCGGCCTGATCCTCCTCGGCATCGCGCTGTTCCGATCGCGGTACCGCGCGATCGGCATGCTGCTCGCGATCGGCGGTCTCTGCTTCCCGGCGGGACGCATCGCCGGCATCGTGCCGGCGCTCTACCTTTCGGACGGCCTGCTGGCGATTGCGTACGCGTGGCTGGCGAAGGAGATCTTCGGAGCGCCGGCG
>DASUSL010000223.1:0-10360 GCA_036375135.1 Thermoanaerobaculia bacterium
CTCCCGCATCTGGGCCGTACAGTTTCGGAACGACTCGCGGACCATCGCGCCGGACGGCACGTGGTGCTGATCGAGGATGAGGGTGGATGTGAGCGCGCCCTACGCGTACGTCGCCCTGCCTCCCCCGAACGACCAGTTCTCCTTCGTCACCTCGACGAGGCTGATCAGGACGTCGTCCGGCCGCACGTCGACCGATTCCTGCAGACGCTTCGCGATGTCGGCGTACAAGGCGCGCTTCACGTCCAGCGTGCGGCCGGCGTTCAGGGTGATCTGGATGACGATCAGCCGGTCGCTGCGCGTCACGCCGCCGTACGACGGGTGGGCCAGGAGGCGATCGCTGTCCACTTCTTCGATGACGTGGAAGCGGTCGTCCTCCGGCACGCTGGCCGTGGCCACGAGCGCGTCGTGGACGGCGTTCGAGGCGTCGCGGAGGAACTCGGCGGAGCGGCCTTTGCGGAGAGTGATGCGTACGAGCGGCACGGCGCGCGATTATAGTCGCCGTCGATGCGGCGGCTCCTTCCTCTTCTCCTTCTTCTCGCGGCGTGCAACCGCGAACAGCCGGTGCCCGCGGAGCAGGCGCCGGTCATCCTGATCTCCATCGACACGCTGCGCGCCGACCGCCTGCCCGCGTACGGCTACGACCGGATCGCCACGCCGCACATCGACGCGCTGCGCCGCGACGGCATCCTCTTCGACAACGCCTACTCGCACTGCCCGATGACGCTCCCCTCGCACGTCTCGATGCTCACGGGCAAGCTCCCCACCGAGCACGGCGTGCGCAACAACCTCGGCTACCGCTTCGACGCGGCGAAGCACGCCACGCTGCCGCAGACGCTGAAGACGCGCGGCTACGCGACCGGCGCCGCCGTGTCGTCCTACGTACTGCGCGCCGACACGGGCCTCGGCGCGGCCTTCGACTTCTACGACGACGCCATCCCCGTGGCCACGAGCGGCGCGGCCAGCCAGCATCAGCGTCCCGGCGCGGCCACGCTCGCCGCAGCGCGCACGTGGATCGCGCAGCAGGCGTCGCGGCCGTTCTTCTTCATGTTCCACATCTACGAGCCGCATGCGCCGTACACGCCGCCCGAGCCGTACCGCAGCCGCTACGCCGAGCCGTACGACGGCGAGGTCGCGCACGCCGACGCGATCACCGGCGAGTTCCTCCAGTTCCTGAAGACCTCCGGCATCTACGACCGCGCCACCATCATCCTCACCTCCGATCACGGCGAAGGGCTCTGGCAGCACGGCGAGGATCAGCACGGAATCCTGCTCTACCGCGAGGTGCTGCACGTGCCGCTGATCGTGAAGCTGCCGAAGAACGTGCGCGCCGGCGAGCGCGTGGCGGCGCCCGTGGGTCTGACGGATCTGCAGTCGATGATCGTCGACGGACTGAAGCCCGTTCCGAGCGATCGCCGCATCTACAGCGAGACGTTCTACCCGCGCATCCACCTCGGCTGGAGCGAGCTGCGCTCGCTCATCGACTCGCGGCATCACTACATCCAGGCGCCGCGCGCGGAGCTGTACGACGTCGTCGACGATCCGGGCGAGACGAAGGACATCCTCGCGAACGAGCGGCGCGTCGCCGCGTCGATGCGCACCGAGCTCGCGAAGTATCCGTCCGGCATTCAGGAGCTGCAGCAGATCGATCCCGAGGATGCGTCGAAGCTCGCGGCCCTCGGCTACCTCGGCAGCGTGCGCGCCGGCGGCAGCGACGCGGCGCTGCCGAATCCGAAGGACATGCTCCCGTACCTCGAGCGCATCAAGGAAGGGTTCCGCCTCGCCGACGAGCGCCGCTTCGCCGATGCCGTGACCGTGCTGCGCGCGCTGGTGAAGGAGAACCCGGGGTTGCACGACGTCTGGGACAAGCTCGGTGAGACGCTGGTGGACATGGGGCAGTACGACGAGGCGATCGAGGTCTATCGCACCGCGATGTCGCGCACGCAGCGCTTCTCGCCGGAGATGGCGCTCTCCCTCGGCGACGCGTACCTGCAGGCCGGCAACGCCGACGAGGCGGCGCGCTATGCGGACCTGGCGATGAAGAGCTCCCCCGCGCCGTCGCATCAGTTGCTCGCGCGCGTGGCCATGGCGCGGCGCGACTTCGCCACCGCGGAGCGCGAGGCGCAGGCGGCCATCGGCGCGAACAACCCACAGCCCGCGGCCATGCTGCTGCTCGCGGAGATCCATCGCTCGCGCGGCGACCTGCAGGCCGCGCTCGCGGCCACCGAGGCGGCGGCGAAACGCGCGCAGGAGCTGGGCGTGCCGAAGCTCTATCGCCTCGACTTTCTGCGCGGCGACATCTACGCGCGCATGGACCGTCCCGCCGACGCGGCCGCGGCGTATCAGCGCGAGATCGCCAACTTTCCGGAGAACACGCAGGCCTACGCCAACCTGGCCATCGTCTACTTCATCGAAGGGCGGCGCGGAGAGATGGAGCGCGTGCTCGACGCGATGGTGAAGGCCAATCCGCATCCGGGTGCGCGGGCTCTCGCCGCGCGCACCCGGAAGGAACTGCAAACGTAGGACAAACGTAGGGCAGGCTTCAGCCTGCCCCCCCGCCGCCCACGGGAGGGGCAGGCTGAAGCCTGCCCTACGTTTTCGGGTGCGCGGCTTGCGCCGCGCACCCGAACGAAAGCTAGAAGCGCACGCCGAAGGACACGCGGTACTCGCGGGGATCCTGGTAGGCCTCGCGGTTGGTGGCCTTGCCGAAGTTCGCGCCCTTCACGTAGTGCACGCCTTCCACCGGCGTGGTCGTGAACGGGTTGAATGCGGTCAGGCCGTTGGGGCAGACGTTGCCGGCGCAGTTGCTGCGCGTGCGGTGCACGAACACCGTCTGATCGATGACGTTGCCGCGCGCGGTGGCCGGGTACTCGAGGCCCGCCTCGTTGAACACGTTGATGATGTCGGTCTGCACGAAGAGCGTCGCGCCGCGGAACGACGGCGACTCCCAGTTCAGGCCGAGGTTCGTGGAGGTGATGTCCTCGGCGCGGTACTCGCCGCGCTCGCCGAAGTAGTACCAGACGCGCGTCGGGGCGTTGTTGTAGCCCGGATTGACCACGCCGTCCGCCAGCGCCGCGCTCTGGCGCACGTCGATCGACGCGGCCGCGGAGTACGGCAGCCCGCTGTGATAGCGCTGGAGCAGCGAGAAGTTGAAGCGGCCCAGCGCCGTCGGCAGGTTGTACTGCAGCCAGGCCGAGGCGCGGTGACGCATGTCGCCCGAGAGATAGCCGACCGGGTGGTTCTCCTCGAAGCCCTGGTACTCCGGAGCGCAGACGCCGCTGTCGGTGCCAGGCACCGTGGCCGTGCCGTTGCAGCCGGCCAGCACCGTGGCGTTGTTGAACTGCTCGCCCTCGATGTTGCCGCGCAGCTTCGACCACGTGTAGTTGCCGCCGAGCGTCAGCGCGTTCGTGATGCGGTACTGCCCCTGCGTCTGGATGCCGTTGTAGTTGCGCTCGAGGTCGTAGTCACCCGTCTCGATCACGCCCTGATCGACCGTCGCGGTGCTCGGTGCCGGCAGCGGCACCTTGCCCGTCGTGATGTCGCGGCGCAGGACGTAGAAGTCGTGCCATTCGCGACGAATGAGATCGGCGCGGAGGTACGCGCGCGGCCCGATCTGCGCGCCGTAGCCGACCGAGTACTCGGTCATGCTCGGGGCGGTCAGGTTCTCGCCGATGCGGCTGGTGTAGCCGGGGATGCTGATCGTGGCCAGGAGCGAGGTGTTGTTGATGCCGCCCTGCTGATCGAACCACTCGAACATCTGGCGGATCACCTCCGCGGTCGGTACGAGCTGGCTGGTCGGGGTGCCGGCCGGGTTGATGGCCGGGCCGCGGTAGTTCCAGTAGTACGAGGCGTAGCGGCCGCCCTGCGACGTGGCGTCGCCGGCGCCCTGGTCGACCTTCGAGGCGTACTTGCTGTAGCTCGCGCTGAAGCGGTGCGCGCCGTTGCCCTTCGGATCCCACATGATGCCGAGGCGCGGGCTGATGGCCGTGTCGTCGACCGTCTTCACGTGCGACTGGTTCTTGCCGTCGGCGGCGTCGTAGCGCACGCCGAGGTTGAAGCTGAAGTTCTGATTCAGGTCCCACTTGTCGTTGACGAACAGCGACGTCACGCCGAAGTCGGAGCCTTTGCTCTCCTGGAGCAGCGGGTGATAGGCGATCTGCGAGTTGGTCGGGTTCGCGCGGAAGTAGAACTCGTTGCCGACGAAGAAGAAGTCACCCCAGAGGCGGTAGTTGCTGCCCGACTGGTAGTTGTCCTCGACGCGGAGCTGGTGGAAGTCCTCCCAGCCGCCGGTGAGGTTGTGCTGGCCGAGGCTCTGCGAGGTGAGGAAGTACGACGCCTTGAGCTGCGCCGACTTGTTGTTGCGCTCCTTGTCCTTGCAGACGCCGCAGAAGGTCGGCGACCAGGCGCGGTTCGACGTGGTCGTGTCGCGCAGCAGCGTGCCGTTGATGCGGTCGCGCTCCGTGGCGCCGCCCCCGACGAACGCGAAGTCCATCTCGTTGTAGCTGGCCTCGAGGAGGAGGTTGTTGGTGATGATGCCGTTGTAGTGCAGGCCGCGGAGCTGGTTCGGCAGCTCGCGGTCCGTGAGCGACGCCAGGTCGACCACGTTGCCGAAGCGGTTGTTCCCCTCTTTGCGCTTCACGTCGAGGAACGAGCCGACGACGCTGTGCTTCGAGGTGATCTGGCCGGTCAGCTTCGCTTCGATGCGCGTCTCGTCGACCGTCTGCGCGAACGGGATGTTCGACACGGTGGTCTCGGCGCTGGTCTGCGTCTTCTCCTGACGGCCGGCCACGAAGAACCAGAGGCGGTCGCGGATGATGCGTCCGCCGAGCGTGCCCTCGTAGACGCTGTTGACGTCGTCGAGATGGTCCGCTTCGTTGATCAGCGTCGTTTTCGGGACCTTCGCCTGCCACGAGTCGTTGCGCAGTGAGTCGCGCAGCGAGCCGTGGAACTCGTTGCCGCCCGACTTGGTGATCGTCGAGATCACGCCGCCGGTGAAGCGGCCGTACTCGGCCGAGATCGCGCCGCCGCTGAGGACCGTCGTCTCCTGCACCGCGTCCTCGATGAAGAGGTTGTGCGGCTGGCCGCGCAGGTTCTCGTTCACGACCACGCCGTTCACGAGGAACAGGTTGTCGAACGACTGCGCGCCCGAGATCACGATCTGCTTGTTCGGGCCGGCGTCGTTCACGCCCGGCGCGATCAGCGCCGCGGTGGTGATGTTGCGCTGCAGCGTCGGCAGCTCCGCGATCGTTTCGCTGGTGAAGTTCGACGAGACCTCGGTGGTCTCGAGCGCCGCCGGCGCCGCGGCGGTGACCGTGATGGCCTCGCTCAGCGCGGATGGGCGGAGGTCCGCATCGCTGCGGCTCGTCTGCGCGAGGTTGACGCGCAGCCGCTTGGTCACCGTCTGCATGCCGCTCAGCTCATACGTGACGGTGTAGTCGCCCGGCGGCAGCCCGGGGAAGCTGAAGCCGCCCGTGTCGCCGGTGACCGCCGTGCGCGTCCCCTGCAGCGCCGGCGAAGTGATGGTGACGGTGACGCCGGGAACGCCGCTGCCGTCCGTCGTGACCGTGCCTACGAGTGTGCCTGTGGTCCCCTGCCCGATCGCCGATACGGCAATCAACAGGAGGAGAGAGAACAGCGTGACTCCCCGAATGAGACTCTTCATCGTTTCTCCTCAGAAATGAACTGCGTGGACCTATGGACGAGCCTGGATTGTACGCTGCGTATTTCCGCCTGATGTGACTTCTTCGTTGCCGGACGCTTACGATCATGGAGCATGCGAAAGCTCGCTCTTGCACTCGCGTTCTTCTCCTTCTCCGCCCTCGCCGACGCGCGTCTCGAACAGGCTCTCGATCTCCTCGATCCCGACCAGCGTCCCGAACAGCCGGACGATGCAGCCCTCGGCCACTGGCGCAACGACCTCTGGGTCGTGGCCGCGGTCTACGACCAGACGGTGCAGGCCGCGGTGCTGCGCGAGACGAAGGGCCGCTTCACGCTGGTCGCGCGCAGCGCCGGCGAGGAGCCGGTGTCGAGTGAGCCGAACCTCTACGCGGCCGGCGTGACGCTCGACCTGATTCCGTATCGCATCGCGCCGAAGGAAGTCGCGTTCGGCGTGCGCGTGTCGAACTCGTACGAGTCGTCGGCGCGCTCGAGCGCCTCGGAAGCGCTGCATCTCTACCGCCTGCACGGCGGCACGCTGCGGCAGGTGTTCGTGACGCTGACCCGGGAGTCGAACTGGGACAAGTCGGACCAGGACGGTGCGGAGTCGCAGTGGGTGGTGATCGTGTCGAAGAAAACGCGCAAAGGGTTTTACGATCTGCTCGTGCGCGACAAGAAGACGAAGGAGACGACCATGTACCGCTGGAACGGCTCGGAGTACGTACAGTGAGGAAGCTGCTGGCCGTCCTTCTTTTCGCCGGCTGCGCCGCCGAAGTGGAGACGCCGCCCGCGTCGACGCCGCCTCCGCCGCCGCCGAAACGCGACGTGCCGTCGGCGCATGTCTCCGGCCGCGTCAACGGCGCGAGCGGCTTCCGCGTCGCGCATGCGGACGTGCTCGTGCGCGTCGCGGATGCGGCGTGCCGTCCCACGGAGACGTTCGTCGGCGCGACCACCGACGACAACGGCGAGTACCTCGCCGTCGTCGAAGGCGCCGGTGAGTGCGTCGTCGTCGAGGCGCGCAGCGGCGGCGCCTCGGGCACCGCCACGCAACGCGTGACGCTCGCCGTCGAGTCGCCGCGCGTGCGCGTCGACGTGCGCATGTCGCGCGCGCCCGCGCTCACCGATGCCGAGGCGGAACGGCTCGTGCGCATGCTGGCGGACGCCATCAACGGACAGCAGTCGGAGGAGCTCGATCAGTACATCCTCCACGGCCCCGAGGCGCTGCGCGTCGCGCTCGAGCAGTACCGCACGCTCCTCGGGCGCGTGACCAGCGTGCAGCGCGTTTCCGGCTTTCGCTACGCGCTCAACGGCAAGTCGCACGTCGACGTGCATCAGGAGGACCTCATCCGCCTCCACAGTCCGCTCCTCGACTACGGCTTCCGCGCGGAGCGCTTCATGGGCCTCTACCTGCGCGCCATCGCCTCGGGCGACGCGGAGATGCTCGCGCGCGTGCTCAATCCCGACGACGTCGACTTTCCGGTGCCGCGCGCGCGGGAGATCATCGAGGACTATCGCCGCCGCTACGGCGACGTCGGCGCGATCCGCGCGGAGTTCGTCGGCGTCGACGAGCGTCGCAACGCGCTGCTGTGGCGCCTGCGCGGCGGCGAGATCACCGAGCCGATCGAGCTCGGATTCGGCGATGGCCTGATCGGGATGCGCGGACTGTGAAACGCTTCTTCTTCTTTCTCTTTCTCTTCGCCGGCTGCGCCACGCAGCAGACCTCCGCCCGTCCCGAGCTGCGCGGCGTCTGGGTCGCCACGGTCGACAACATCGACTGGCCGTCGCGCCGTGACCTCACCGTCGAACAGCAGAAGGCGGAGCTCGTGGCCATCTACGACCGCGCCGCCGCCCTCGGACTGAACGCGATCTTCCTGCAGGTGCGGCCGATGGCGGACGCCATCTATCCCGCTCCCGGCTCGCCATGGAGCGAGTATCTGACCGGCGCGATGGGGAAAGCGCCGGAGCCCGCGTACGATCCGCTCGCGTTCGCGATCGCCGAGGCGCACGCGCGCGGGCTGCAGTTGCACGCGTGGTTCAACCCGTTCCGCGCGCGGCATCCGTCGGCCACTTCCGCCATCGACGAATCGCATCTGGCCGCGCGGCGGCCGGAGCTCGTGCGCACGTACGGCAAGCATCTCTGGCTCGACCCGGGCGACGCCGACGCGCGCGCGGAAGTGCTGAACGCGGTGCTCGACGTCGTGCAGCGCTACGACGTCGACGGCGTGCACATGGACGACTACTTTTATCCGTATCCGGAAGACAACCAGCCTTTCCCGGACGAGGCCACGTGGCAGCGCTATCGCGCATCCGGCGGACGTTTGAAACGCGACGACTGGCGCCGCCAGAACATCGACGACTTCGTGCGCACGCTCTACACGAGCGTGAAGGCGGCGCGGCCGGGCGTGCAGGTCGGCATCAGCCCGTTCGGCATCTGGCGCCCGCGCCATCCGCGGCAGATCCGCGGCTTCGACGCGTACGACAAGCTGTACGCCGACGCGCGGCTCTGGCTCCGCCGCGGCTGGGTCGACTACATGGCGCCGCAGCTCTACTGGCCCATCGACCGCCGCGAGCAGAGCTTCCCCGTCCTGCTGCGCTGGTGGATGGCGCAGGACCGCCGCCGTCGCGGCATCGTGCCGGGCTTGTTCGCCAGCAAATGGTCGAAGGAGGAGATCGCGCGGCAGATCGCGCTGACGAAGCGCGCGAAGACGCGCGGCTTCATTTTGTTCAGTGCGAAGGCGCTGAAATAAGGCTACCCTTATTCATGCGCACAATTCTGTCGTCGTTCCTTGCCGTAGCTCTGTTCGCGGCCGCCGAGCTCCACGCCGCGTGCGGCGTCGAGCGCTGGTCGGTCAAGACCGGCACCGACCCGCAGGCGTCGCTGGTCAACCTCTCCACGTACGTCTCGTCGACGATCTACAACTTCCATCAGTCGGTGAGACCGAGCTCGCTGCCGTCGAACGGGCGCGTCGCGCCGCGCGAGACGACGCAGTACCGCCTCAGCGGGACGCTGACGAAGTACGTGCGCGAGGCCGACTCCGACTATCACCTCGTGATCAAGGACGGTGCGGGACGGACGATCATCGTCGAGCTGCCTGCCAGCAACTGCGTCGGCGTCGGAAGCCCGTTCGGGACCGGCATCGCGCGGGCGCGCTCGCAGTTCGACTCGCGCTTCACCGCCACGACGTCGATGAAGACGACCACCACGCCGGTGACCGTCACCGGCGTCGGCTTCTGGGATTACATCCACGGACAGACCGGCGTCGCGCCGAACGGGATCGAGATCCATCCGGTGCTGAACATCACCTTCGGCACCGCGGCAATGGATGCACCGGACGCCGTGGTCGATGAGCTCCCGGAGATCGTCTGGCCCGCGGACATGGTCAAGGACGACGACGGCGGCCGCGTGCACGTCTATCGCGGCGGCGACGCCACGCGCGAGATCCTCTTCCACGGCGGCGCGGTGATCGAGGACCCGTCGATCCGCGTGCTGTTCGCCGGCGAGTGGCCCGACGAGGCGCAGCGCACGGCGCTCTTCGCGGCGCGGCAGCTCTCGCGCGACACGTCGGTGCGCGAGCTCGATCGCTACGGCGTGCGCACGTTCGGGTTCCGCGTCGGCGCGCAGCCGCTGTCCCTCCCCGCGGGTGAGGTGATGGACCTCGACATCCAGCGCGCGCTCGTCGCGGCCGTCGAGTCGGGACGCATCCAGCACGTCGATCCGGACGCGGTGTACGTGGTGATGCTCGACGCGTCGATGCAGCCCTCCGTCGGCGGGACGCGCGACTGGCTGTCGTACCACTCGCAGTTCCACCCGACCGAGCTGCCGATGCGCTACGTGGTCGTACGCGGCGGGCTCGATCGCGAACAGCAGCGCGACGCGATCCGCGCCTCACTCAGCCGCGCGCTCGTCAACCCCGCGGGCGACGGATGGTACTGAGACTGCTCCCACTGTTCCTGATCGTGACGCTCGGCTGTTCCTCCGTGAACGTCGAGCGTCACGCCTTCAAACTCGCCGAGACCAACCGCGCCCGCATCAACCAGGTCCGCCTCGGCCAGACCCTCGTCGAAGTGCAGCGCATCATGGGCCCGCCCGAGCGCCGCGCCGCCCGCCTCCGCTACGACGGGGTGTCGGTCGAGGAGTGGAGCTACATCACGGATTACGTGCGCAGGATGGACGGCCTGATCGTGTTCGTCGGCGGCAAGGTGGCGGAGATCCAGTCGACGTCGTGGGAGAAGAGGATCCGCGACGAGATGGCGACGGAGAAGCCCTGAAGAAATCGCCCGCCGCCGTCTCTCTCACAGCCGGAGGTTGTTTGTATGCGCAGTTGTCTGTCCGTGCTCGTTTCGATCCTGCTGGCCGCCACGTTTGCGGCCGCTGACCCGGCCATCGACGCCATCTATAAAGACATCCACGACGACGTGTGCACCGAAATGGGCGTGCCGCGGTGCCCCAGCCTCGAAGACCCGAACGCGCGCTGGGCATTCGTGGCCATGTGGTGCGAGCAGCACACCGCGGAAGATCGATGCAAGACACTGCCGGACGGTCCCGCGGTCATCGCCTTCAACCACGACACCAAGCAGTGGCGCGCAGTCCGCGGCCTGGATCCGGACGACGTCGAACAGAACGCCAACGGCATTCCGACGGTGCACGCGAGCACCGGAGACAAAGTCGTAGCCGTGGTCGAGTCGACGAATCCGCTGCTGTACGTCG
>DASUSL010000224.1:0-20010 GCA_036375135.1 Thermoanaerobaculia bacterium
AGCGCAGCACGAGCTGCAGCGGGTCGGGCTCGATGGTGGAGATGTCGAACGTCAGGACGAGCTCGTCGAGACGCTGCTTGAGGAGCGCCGGGGCCAGCGGCTTACGGCGTCGGGTCATTGCGGCACGGCAAACATTGTCCCGTCTGGAACTCTTCCGCCCTTCCGGCGTCATACTTGCGCAATGCGCCACGCCAGACTTGCAGTCGCGCTCCTCCTTTCTCTCCTCTCTCTTCCTGCCGTCGCGGCCATCACGGGGACCGTGGTGACGAACGACGGAGTGCCGGTCGCCGGCGCACGCGTGCTGATTTACGCGACCGAAACGCCCACCGCGCGGCGCGAGCGTCTGCTCTCCGCGTCGCCGCAGATCGTTCCGCTCGCGGAGACGAAGTCCGACGCGAAAGGCGTCTTCTCGCTGCCCTCTCCAAAAGAGGCGGTGGTCGAGCTGCGCATCGAGCTGCGCGGCTACGAGCCGGAAGAGAAGCGCGTGGAGAAGGACGAGGAGCTCGGCGCCGTGACCATCGCGAAGCGCGAGATGAAGAGCGGCACCATCAGCGCGGGCGGCAAGCCGATCGAGGGCGCGACCGTCGTCATCAACTACGGCGGCGCGGAGTACGTCGTGAAGACCGACGCGCAGGGCAGATACGAGGCACCGGAACTGCGCGTTGCGCGCACGATCACCGTGCTCCATCCCGGCTTCGCCATCGACGAAGAAAACTTCATGAACCTCGGCGGCAACGGCCCGTCGTCGAGCGAGCTGACGCGCACGCTCAGCACCGGCGTGGCCGTGAACGGCAAGGTGGTCTCCGGCAAGACGCCGGTCGACAAGGCGGTGGTTTTCATCGACAACTGGCCCGTGGCGACGAGCGCGGAGGACGGCTCGTTCGTCATCGCGCGCGCGCCGTCGAAGTGGACGCAGCTCACCGCGCGCAAGGACAACCTGACCGGCCAGCACGCGTTTGCCGGCGGCAAGGCCGTCACCGTGCGCGTGGAGCCCTCGGGCACAGTCAGCGGACGCGTGCTCGACGCGAAGACGAAGATGCCGGTGCCGGGCGTCGTGGTGCGCGCGATGCCGAGCCGCCGCTTCCAGGCCATCGACACCTCGTCGATGGCGCTCACCGACGCGAAGGGCGCCTACACGCTGCCCACAGCGCCCGGGACGTACACGGTCATGGCGTCGCATCCCGCATTCGAGATGTACCAGGCCGACGCCACGGTCAGCGCGGGACAGCCGACGTCGCGCGACGTCAACCTGCAGCAGCTCGCGCGCGTGACCGGCGTCGTGGTGGATGAAGAAGGACGCCCGGTCGCCGCGGCGAAGGTCACCAGCGAGGCGGCCTCGGACCAGATGTCGATGCGCATGGTGATGTTCCGCGACACGGGCAGCGCCACCACCGGCTCGGACGGCCGCTTCACGCTGCGGATGCGCGGCGACAGCGATCAGAAGCTGCGCGCGGCCAAGAAGGGACTGCCGGAAACGAAGAGCGACTCGGTGCGCCTGCAGCCGGGCGAGCGGAAGAGCGGGATCGTGCTGACGATGCCGAGCGGCGTGGCCGTCAGCGGCCGCGTCCTCGATTCCGAAGGGAAGCCGCTGTCGGGCGTGGCCGTCACGACGACGGAAACGCCGGCCGGCGGCGACCGCATGATGATGCGCCGCTTCGTCTTCACCGGCCCGACCACCGACGACGAGGACGTGGTGCGCACCGCCAGCGACGGCACGTTCACCATCCGCCTCAAGGAAGGGACGTACGACTTCTCGTTCCGGCGCGAAGGGTTCGCGCCGAAGGCAGTGCGCGCGCAGAACGTGACCGCGCGCGGCACGAGCCAGCCGATCGAGACACGGCTCGACCCGGCCGCGGAGATCAGCGGCCGCGTGACCCGCGGCGGCGCGGGCGTCCCCGACGTGCTGGTCAGCGTCTTCGCGGAGTCGGTGGCGTCGACGGTCACCGGTCCGGACGGCTCGTTCATCCTCGGCGGCCTCCCCGCCGGCAGCGCGCGCGTGTCGTTCCGCAAGGAAGACGCGCTGATCAACGAGACGCGTGCGCTCACCGCGCCGGCGCGCGACGTCAACGTGGAGCTCCCCCTCGGCGGCACGATCCGCGGACGCGTGGTGGAGAAGGGCTCGTCGAAGCCGATCACCGCGTTCCAGGCCGGCGTCTCCGCGTCGCGCAGCGGCGGCGGCATGATGATGATGGCGCCGCCGCTGCTGAAGAGCTTCAACAGCGAGGATGGCTCCTTCACGCTGGAGAACGTCCCCAGCGGCGGGATGAACCTCATCGCCAACGCCACCGGCTACTCGTCGTCACGCCTGAACGTCGACGTGCAGGAAGGGAAGACGGTCAGCGACATCGTGCTCGAGCTCGAGCCGGGCGTGCGCCTCACCGGCCGCGTGACCGGACCGACCGGCTCGGGCCTGGCCGACGCCACGGTCAGCGTGCAGCCGTCGCCGACCGGCTCGTTCGCCATGACCGGCTCGCTGCGCCGCACCACCACGGACGCGAACGGCGACTACGTGCTGGACGGACTCGATCCCGGCGACGAGACGATCATGGTCTCGCATCCGAAGTACAACGACACGTCGAAGAACGTCACGCTGAAAGGACGCGAGGCGAAGCTCGACGTGCAGCTCGAAGGGGGACAGACGATCACCGGCATCGTCGTCACCGACAGCGGCGCGCCCGTGGCCGAAGCGGAAGTGGAGGCGTTCAGCGCGGGCGGCGGACGCAGCTCGGCGCGCACCAACGCCAGCGGCCAGTTCGAGATGGAAGGGATGCGCGCGGGCCGCTATCGCTTCACCGCGTCGAAGAGCGGCTTCCTCGAAGGACGCGTGGACGATCTCGAGATCTCCGCCGGCTCGCCGGTGCGCATCACGCTGAAGACCGGAGGCTCGATCTACGGCCGCGTCACCGGCGTGTCGGAGTCGGACATGGCCAACGTCACGGTGACGGCGCGCAGCGCGCGCGGCTCGTCGTCGGCGGCGGTCGATCCGCAGGGGAACTATCGCCTCGACGGCGCGCCGACCGGCACGGTCTCGGTCTCGGCCGCGGTGCAGCCTCGCGATTTCGCGGGACGCCGCACCTCGGCCGCGCAGACGGTGGAGATCGCGGAAGGCAGCTCGCAGCAGGTGAACATCGACTTCCGCGGCGACGTCGTGATCAAGGGACGCATCATCCGCAACGGCAGGCCTCTCCCCGGCGCGAGCGTGTCGTTCTGGCCGCGCAAGTCGGGCTCCGGCTCGAGCGCCGCGGTCACCGCGGACGAGCAGGGAACGTACAGCGTGACCGGGCTCGAAGAGGGTGAGTACAGCGTCAGCGTCACCGACGTGCAGCGCTTCAGCCCGTACAGCACGACGTACACGGTGCGCGGCTCGTCGACGTTCGACATCGACTTCAAGGCCGCCAACGTGCGCGGCCGCGTGATCGACGCGGAGACGAACGACCCGATCGAGAACGCCAGCGTGCAGTTCCGCGCCAGCAGCACGGGCGCGCCCAGCGACATGCGCGGCCTGCGCACCTCGATGACCGATGCGAACGGCGTGTTCACGGTCGACTTCGTGAACCCCGGCACGTACGTGATCACCGCCAGCCGCGAAGGCTTCGGCAACTCGGTGCAGGAGACGACGTTCACCGACGCGGGACGCGACGATCTCGAGCTCCGGCTCACGCGCAACGACGGCGTGGCGTTGTCGATCGTCGATGCGCGCGACAACCGCTCGCTCTACGGGCAGGTGGTCGTCTTCGACATGCAGGGACGCCAGGTCTACGACACGCGCGGCACCTTCCGCTTCGGCGGCGACGCGCCGCAGCAGATCCGCCTGCCGCTCGCGCCGGGCGCCTACACGGCGACGATCACGGTGCCGGACTATGCGCCGGCGTACGTGAACATCACCTCGCCGTCCACGCCGGTGGTGCGCGTGTCGCCGGGCGGCACGATCGTGGTGCGCTCGAAGCACAGCGTGCGGCGCAGCATGCGCCTCGTCGACGCGAGCGGCATGCCCTACCCGCGGATCGCGGCCGGCGTGCCGATGACGCGCGACCTCCCGCCGGGGACGGTCACCATCCAGCACGTGACGCCCGGGTCGTACACGCTCATCCTGCTCAACGACGACGAGACGGTGGCCTCGACGGTGCCGGTGACGGTGCGCGAGGCCGAGGCAGTGACGGTAGATCTTTAGGAGTGCGGTGGCGACGAGCCACCGCTTTGGTGAGCGAGCCACTGGCTTGTGCTGCCGATAGGAAAGCGGCAGCTCGCCGCTGCCGCACTCCTAGACGTCGTCGTCTGGCATCGGCTCCGGGTCCGGAATCTCGGCGACGGCTTCCAGCGACACGCGCTCCCGGTCGATGTGCGGGGGCGCGCCGCTGTTCATGAAGATGTTCTTGCGGTACTTCTCCAGCCGCTTGAAGAGGTGATGCAGGTCGTACGTCAGGCGCATCACCGTGCGGCGGAGCTTGTACTTCACGCGGCGGAAGGCATCGAGGTCGTCGCCGCGCAGCGTCGGCAGGAACGAGTGGATCTCCTGGATGCGCTTGCGCACTTTCTCGAGATCCTTGTCCTGGATGTTCAGGACGACCTCTTCGCCGTCGACGAGCAGCGGCTCGAGGCCGCTCATCTGGTCGTCGAACCAGTGCCACAGCTGGATGAGGTCGATGCGGCGGCCCTTCGAGAGAAAGCGCGTCTCGAGCAGGTCCTGCCGGAAGTAGCCGAGGAGCTTGCGGTCGTCGGTCTTGTTGAAGTCGTCGTCCGTCAGGTTGCGGATGTTCCAGACGCCGTACCGGATGATGTCGTTGCGCGTGCTGCGCAGTTGCCGGAGCACCTCATCGAGGATCCCGAGTGGAAGCTGCGACAGCGACTGCGCCTCCGGCAGCGCCTGCGGGGGCGAGGTCAGGGACATGGCGGGCGAGAGGATACACGACTACTGACCGGCGAAAAACGTGGCGTCCCCGGAGCGGTTGTCGATCGAAGAGGCGTAGACGCCCCCTCCGCCGGTGCGGAACAACACCGTCGCGCGGCCGCCGGTCACGCGCCCGAGCACGCGAATCTGCACGACGCCGGGACCCGCGGCGAGGGTGTGGCGTTCGGTCTCCGCCCCCGCGGCGTTGTAAATCGCGATCTCCAGCAGCGCGTTGTCTGACGTCACCGCCACGCCGATGTTGGTGCGGTAGCGATCGTTGTTCTCGATGAAGGGAAGATGGAGCGCCTCTCCGAGCGTGTGGAAGCGCACCGGGAAGTCGACGTACTGCATGGTGTCGCCGTGCACGATGCGGTTGCCGGCGAATGCACCCGCCGGGATCTCGGTCAGCAGCGTGGCGGTGGTGACGGTGCGGTGGAAGAGCAGCGCGAGCACGTCCGTCGCGATGAAGGGGATGTCGATGGGACGCTCGCCGTCGCCGGCGAGGTAGACGCGTCCGGTCGTCGCTGATGGTCCTGCCACCCAGAGATCGCTGCGCCAGGGAGGCACGCCGGAGATCTGCGCGGTGATGGCCGGCGCGAACACGGTGCGGCTGCGCGAGAGCACGGCGGGGATGAACATCGCGTCGTTGCCGCGCACCTGCGAGAGGTAGGCGACGATGGCCGCGCCGCCGTCGACGACACGGATCTCCTGCAGCTCCGCGCCGACCGGGAACTGCACGTGACTGAACGGCTCGATCACGACGTCGCGCGTGCCGACGCGCACCGTGCCGCGCGCGCCCGCGGTCTCGCTGATGCCGAGGTTGTAGCGCGCGCCTTCTTCCGGAAAGGGGGCGACGAGGAGCGGCGCGAGACCGATGGCCGTTGCCTCGAGGCCGGGCGGCACGTCCTGGCCGTACGTGCCGTTCGGCGTGACGAGGTACGTGCGGCTCGTGGCAACGACGTCGCCGAGGATCTCCAGCGTGCCGCTGCCCGAGGTGTGGAACGTGCGGCTGACGATGTCGTCGAGAGAGAGCGTCTGGCCCGCGTCGACGAGGACGCGCGTGGTGGCGAACGTCTCGCGGCCGTTCTTCGTGCTCGGCGTGAAGGTGAGCGTGGCGATCTGGACGCGCGTGCTCTCGTTCGTGAGACGCACGTCGGAGACGTAGGCGCCGGCCTGACCGAAGAGATGCGCGACGACGGGGATCATCTCGCGGCGCGCGTCGGTGGGACGCGTGGCGGACGGCGCGTCGCCGAGGAACTGGAAGTCGAGTCCCCAGGAGACGAGCGTGCCGGTGTCGCGCGGCTGGCGGTCGGCAACGCGCAGCGTCCAGGTGCCAGCGGCGCCGCGGCCGCGCAGGATGTCGAGCGGTTCCGCGCTCGCGGCGGTGAGGCCGTACGTGGCGTGGACGTCCGGCGTGAGCGAGCTCGAGATCGACTGGAGCAGGATGACCGTGCCGTCGGGCGCGATCAGCTCGACGCGCAGATCGCCGCGCGCGGGATGGACGATGTCGACGCGCACGTAGAGCTTCTCGATCGCGCGCGGGTCGTTGATGGTGATGGTCGAGGTGATCCCCTCGTCGTTGTTCTCAGGGATGGGGATGGCGCGGTCGCGGCTCTGGACGTGCGTCAGCTCGCCGCGCATGGCGATGCCGCACTCGGTGAGGATGCCGCGCGCACCCATCACGCTGCAGATCATCCCCGCGTGCGCGCCCTGATACAGGAGCTGGTCGGCGTCGAGGAGGCGCTGCGCCATGACCGCGAACGTCGGCCGCGGCGGCACGCCGAACAGCGACTCGAGGACGAGCGTGTCCATCACGGCGCGCGGAAGCTGCTCGCGCAGCTCGCGTAGCGCGGACGACCAGATCGCGCCGTTGCGATGCTCGGCTCCGGACAGGTCGCTCGCGTCGTAGTCGGCCATCGTGCGTGTGCTGTCGACGCGGCGCAGGCAGTCGCTGTCGGGCGGATAGCCGCAGTTCTCGGACGTTGCGTCGAGCCAGCAGCGGGCGTCCCAGTCGGCGATGCAGTAGAGATCGCGCCCCGAGGCGCGGCGCGCGTCGAGATGCGCGGAGAAGGCCCAGTAGTCGGCCGTCCCCTCGGCCAGCGCGCGCGCCTCGCTGCCGAAGCCGCCGGCGAAGGTGCCGGGCGCAATCCACTCTATTAATGCGTGCGTATATTCATGTACGAGAATGTCCGCGTCTTCGGCGTCGTCGGTACCGCCGGTGCCGAAGTAGAGCGTGCCCTTGCCGACTTCCGTGAAGCTCGGGACGAAGAAGGAGTTGTCGTCGCCGTTCGCCGCATGGGCGTCGACGGGCACGGCGTACGGCGCGATGGCGCGCGTGCCGCGGTAGCCGAGCGACTGCACCCACTCCTGATTGCGGTGGAGGTGAAAGTACGCGTTGACGTCTTCGAAGCCGTCCTGGGTGCGATCGAAACGGAGGTCGCTGCTGTCGGGCGGGGCGATCGACGGGAGCTGGCGGTCGACGAGGTCGATCCACGGGCCGTGCAGCGCGCTGTCCGGCAGTTGCACGATTTTGTAGGCGGCGTCGGGGACGGGGGCGTCGTTGCTGTCCTGGAGGTTGGGGGCGTTCAGGGTGACGACGGGGTTGGGGTCGAAGACTTGCGCGGGTTTGGCGTTGTAGAAGAGCGGGGTTCGGCGGAGGAGCGCGCCGGTTGTGGCGTCGTAGTCGTGTTGCCAGGGTTTGTGGGGCGATTCTTCGATGATGCGGCGTTGGATGATGCGGCCTTCGCTCACGAAGTGGACGACAGGCAATCCTGCCTGCCCGGACAGGCGGGATCGCCTGTCCTCCACCAGCAGAGGCGTCTTGCTCGTGATGTACGTGTCGGTGGGGAGGCCGTGCTCGTACTGGCGGTAGCGGTAGTGCGTGCCGGTGAGGGATTCGCGGGTGAGCTCTAAGACCAGGGCGGCGGCGAGGAGCATGTCCGTATCTACGTTTGTGCGGCCACTTGCGCTGGGGGGAGGGCGGGCACTTCCGCGACGGGAAGCGAGAAGTAGAACGTCGTGCCGTAGCCTTCCTTGCTCTCCACCCAGATCGAGCCGCCGTGGCGCTCGATGATCTGCTTGGTGATGTAGAGGCCGAGGCCGAGGCCGCCGTAGTTGGTCGAGCTCACCTGCCTGCCGCGGTGGAAGCGCTCGAAGACCTGCGCCAGCTCGTCGGCGGGGATGCCGATGCCGCGGTCGCAGACGGCCGTCACCAGCGACTCGCCGCGGTCTTCCACCGTCACGGTGACGTCGCTGCCGTCGGGCGAGTACTTCACCGCGTTCTCCAGCAGGTTGCCGAGCACCTGCTCGAGGCGGTCGCGGTCGCCCGTGACGATCTTGCTCTCGTCCGGCACGCTGACGTGGAAGCGGCGGTCGCTGACCGCGGTGTGATGGCGGTGCACGACGTCGCGCACGAACTGCGGCCAGCCGATGCCTTCCTTGCGGATCTCGAGGCGTCCCGTTTCGATGCGCGAGACGTCGAGCAACTCGAGGATCAGCCGCGACATGCGGTCGATCTGGTCGAGCGCGATGTCGAGATACTCCTCGGAGGTATTGAGGTCGCCCTCCTTGATCAGCATCTTCGCGAGCTGCGTGTAGCCCTTGATCGACGTGACCGGCGTGCGCAGCTCATGCGAGGCGATGGAGAGGAACTCGTCTTTCAGGCGCGAGAGATCCTCGACCTTGCGCCGCGCCTCGACCTGTTCGGTGTAGAGCTTCGCGTTCTCGATGGCCAGCGCGGCGCGCTCGGAGAGGACCTCGGCCAGCGGCAGCTTGTCGTCCGTCATGGCGCGGTCGGGATCGTTCGCGGCGATGACCAGCGCGCCGATCATCTCGCGGCGCGTGCGCAGCGGCAGCACGAGCAGCGACGCGAGCATCACCGGCGAGGCGTGATACGTCCCCGGATTCGTGTGATCGATCGACGGGCGGACGTCGGTCATCATCGACGGATAGCCGGTGGCCACGACCTGGCCGATGATCCCCTCGCCGACGGCGAGCGGCTGGCGATAGATGTACGACCAGGCCAGGCCGAGGGACGACATGTCGCGGTGATAGATGGAGGCGACGCGCAACTCCTTGCTGTCGGCGGTGCGCAGGATGACCGCCGACCAGTCGCCGAGGACCTCGGCCACGCGCTCGGCGATGGCCTGCGTGACCCAGGTGGGATCGATGTTCGAGGAGAAGAACGCGCCGGCGTCGGCGAGGATCTGCGCGCGCTCGGCCTGCACCTGCATCTGCTCTTCGAGCGCGCGGCGCTCGGTGATGTCGCGGAACGTGACCACGACGCCGGAGGTGCGGTCGTCCTCGCGCAGCGGCGTGGCGCTCATGGAGACCGCCACGCGGTCGGCGCCTTCGCGCGCGATCAGCACGGTCACGTCCTGCACGGCGCGGCCGGTGGAGAGTGCCTGCGCGGCGGGAAGCTCCTGCGGATCGAGCATGCGGCCGTGCTCGTCGCGCAGGCGATAGACCTCGGCCTGCTTGAAGATCGGCACGCCGACGTCGGCCTTGCCGAGGAGGCGCTGTCCCGCGGGATTGATGAAGACCGACTGCCCTTCGCCGTCGACGAGAAGCACGCCGTCGGACATGCCGCCGATCATGGCCTCGGTGCGCCGCACCTGGCGCACGATCGATTCGTTGAGCGACTGCTCAATGCGGAACACCGCCGCCGCGCCGAGGCCGAGGATGGCCAGGCCGACGACGATCAGCGTCAGCTTCAGCCCTTCGCGCAGGCCGGAGATGCGGTCGGTGGCGGCGTTCTGCTCGCCGCGGACGCGATCGGTGATCTGCGCGGCGTAGTCGGGAGTCTGGCGGCGCAACTGCGCAACTTCGAGGAGGATGGCCTTGCTCCTGTTGTCGCGGTCGATCCGTTCCTTGATGTCCTTTTTGTGGGCGATCAGCGATTCGACCAACCGCAGCTTCGTGGGGTCGTTCCGGGTCAGCTCCAGCGCGCGCGAGGCGTGCGTGTCGAACTGCCGCGACGCGTCGTCGTACTGCTGCTCGAACGCCGTCTGTTCCGTCGACACGTATCCACGTGAGGCCGACACCATCGCATTCAACGCGTCGTCCATGTCACGCACGACGTCGAGCAGCGGCCGCGAGACCTGCACGTTCCTGAAGTCATGGCGCTGCTCCATCTGCAGGATGACGATCGTCGCGGCGACACCAGCCACCGTCAGGAGGACGAGCCCGAAGAAGGTCCCCCACAGCACGCGCCGAATGGATGCGGACATACGATTCCAGCGCTCCGTCTGCAAGAACGGCGCCGCCCGACTGCTAAGTTACTCGAAACAAAGCTACTTCGGCCCGGCCCGCCGTGGAACGCACCGTGCAGTATAGAAGAGCGGAGGCCTGCATGGCATTACGACCGCTGCGCAACGCGACGATCACCTTCGGTCTCGTCAACATTCCGGTCCGCTTCTATACGGCCACGCGCTCGGAAGACGTGAGCTTCAACCTGCTCCACGAGAGCTGCGGCTCGCGCGTGAACCGCAAGTGGTGGTGTCCGAAACACGACGAGGCGATCGAGTCGGGGGAGATGATCCGCGGCTACGCTGTCGCGAAGAACCAGTACGTCACGCTCAGCGACGAAGAGATGTCCTCGCTCGAGAGCGACGGCAACCGCGCGCTGGAGATCACGGAGTTCGTCGACCTGGCCGAGGTCGATCCGGTCTTCTTCGAGAAGGCGTACTACCTCGGCCCCGCGCCGGGCGGCGGCAAGACGTACCGGCTGCTCGCGCAGGCGATGAAGAAGCAGAACAAGGTGGCCGTGGCGCGCTGGGTCATGGGACACCGCGAGCACCTCGTGCTGCTGCGTCCCTTCGACGAGGGACTGATCCTGCACACGATGTACTACGCCGACGAGGTGCGCGACTTTTCGGCGATCGACCTCGAAGGCGCCGAGGTACGCGACAAGGAGATCGCGCTCGCGGAGATGCTCATCAACGAGCTGACCGAGGAGCGCTTCGATCCGATGGCGTACAAGGACACGTACCGCGAGCGGCTGATGGACAAGATCCGCGCGAAGGCGGAAGGGGAAGTGATCGTTTCCGAGGCGCCCGGTCAGGAGCAGGCGGCGGAAGTGGTCGACATCATGGAAGCGCTGCGGCGCAGCCTCGAGGGAACCGCGAAGCCGGCCGCGAAACGCGAGCGTGCAGCGCCGAAACGCGCGCCGGTGCGTGCGCCCGCCGCGGCGGGATCGAAGAAGAAAAAGGCGTCGTAGCTCATGCCCGACCTGCTGAAGAAGTACAAACAGATGCGCGACTTCGGCGAGACGCCCGAGCCCTCGGGCGGGAAGCCGAGGAAGCGCAAGCTGCCGATCTTCGTCATCCAGAAGCATCGTGCCTCGCATCTGCATTACGACTTCCGGCTGGAGATGGAGGGCGTGCTGAAGTCGTGGGCGGTGCCGAAAGGTCCGTCGTACGACCCGACCGTGCGGCGCCTGGCGATGATGACCGAGGACCATCCGTACGACTACGCCTCGTTCGAGGGAGTCATCCCCGCGGGCAACTACGGCGCGGGGAACGTGATCATCTGGGACGAGGGCGAGTGGGAGTTCATCGAGCCGGGCGACGATCCGGTGGCGGCGCTGAAGTCGGGAAAGATCACGTTCCGCATGTTCGGGAAGAAGATGTTCGGCGAGTGGGCGCTGGTGCGGATCGGCGGGCGCTCGAAGAAGTCGCCGGACAAAGGGAACGAGTGGCTGCTGCTCAAGCACCGCGATCAGTTCGCGAATCCGGACGTCGACGTGACGGAGCTCGCGCCGCGCTCGGTGGTATCGAACAAGCTCGTGGAAGAGATGGGCGAGGACGAGGAGATCTGGCAGAGCAACCGGAAGGCGAGCTCGCGGAAGCCTCCCACGATGGCGGACAAGCTGTCGAATGTGGGGCGGGCTTCAGCCCGCCCGAAGGCCCGCCCGAAGAAAAGTCGGGCTGAAGCCCGACCCACATCTAAGAAGGCATCGTCGTCGAAGCGAGCGCCATCTCGAGCAGCTTCCGCTCGGAGTCGAAGCTCGCCCGCTGCAGCGAAGCACCCAGCTCGAACCACTGCACGTCGTCAACCTCGCTGAGCTGCGGCTCGAGCTCTCCGGCCACGTACTCCATCAGGTAAAAGTCGACGCGTTTCTGGATCAGCGTGTCGCCGGCTCGAAATACGTATTCAATGGTGTCGAGCGGGCGGACGATGCGCGCCTCGATGCCCGTCTCCTCGCGCACTTCGCGCAGCGCCGCGGCCTCGGAAGTCTCTCCCACGGTGACCGCCCCTTTGGGCAATCCCCAGCGCGTCTTGTTGCGCGTGGCGATCAGGGCGACGTGCCGGGCACCGTCGCGGAGGGCGATGACGACACCGCCCGACGAGTGTTCGTTGCGCGTTTTCCGGCTCCCGGCACCCATCGTCCGCATTCTACCGTGCGGACACGGACGGGCCTGCCTGGTACGCAAGATCGCACTGGTCATAAAAGACGGAAAGGCGTATGTTTCAGGAAAGTAAAATTCAATCGCAAGGGGAGGTTTCATGTCCGGACTTGCAATGGCGACCATCGGCGGATTGATCGTGCTGGCGGTACTCGTTGTCGTGTTTCTGAAGGTCCGCCAGCGGGACCTGCTCAGCGCGATCATGGAAAAACGCCGCGGCTCTTCCACGCTCGTCAGCCGCGCCGACTACGTCGAAGGGGCGGAGACGATCCCGGTGGCGCTCGCGCTCACCGCGGACACGTTCTATTACGAGAACAGCGACATGGAGTCGTCGCTCGAGCTGAACCGCATCGACGAGATCGAGTACTCGGACGAGCTGATGACCGGCAAGAACCACGGAGACGACTGCCGCGTGCTGCGTCTCCGCTCGCACGGCACGGCGTTCGAGTTCCTGGTCGAGAAGAACGAGAGCCGCAAGTGGGAGTCCGCACTCCCGCAGCGGACCCTCGGCCACGTCGCCCGCGCCATGTGAGCTCTCCCCCGCGGAATGACGCGCTGTGGCGGCCTGTTCCGACCGCCGCAGCGTCCCTCCATTTTCACCGCGTCGGGGTGTAGCGCAGTCTGGTAGCGCACCTGCTTTGGGAGCAGGGGGTCGGAGGTTCGAATCCTCTCGCCCCGACCAACTCGGAATTGAAAATGAGAAATTGAAAATTGAAAATTGTGCCGCGCGAGCTCGCGCATCTCGCTTTTCAATTTTTCATTTTCAATTTTCAATTTCCACCCCCTCCGTCCCCGTAGCTCAGTCGGATAGAGCAACAGCCTTCTAAGCTGTGGGTCGCAGGTTCGAATCCTGCCGGGGACGCCATGCGGCCACCCCTCCTTCCGTCCCTCCTCGCAGCCTCATCCACAGAAAAAAATCCACCAAAGACGGGCAGGGATTACAATCCCCGCGTCCCAATCACCGTTTTCGTCCGAAGGTCCGAAAGTTCCGTGAATGTACCCGTGCCCCAGCACGCGCTGCCTCGCGCAGCCGCTGCGTCGTCGACTCTTTTGACAAGGAACTTACTTGTCACCCTGGTGCTGGGGTGTGTGCTGATCGGCGGGTGTGGAGTGACGCAGAAGGCGCGGTCGATGTTCGGCGGCCAGCTTCCCTTCGACGTCGTCGTGGCGCCTGACGCAAACGAGGACTCCCCCGTCGCGGTCGACCTGATCTTCGTCTACGACAAGAAGCTGCTCGACACGCTCCTGAAGACTCCCTCCTCCGAGTGGTTCGCGAAGCGCGACCAGTTCGTGAAGGACTACGGCGACGCGCTCGTGGTCGAGCAGTGGGAGTGGGTGCCCGGCCAGCAGATCGAGCGCCTGAACGTCGCCTACCGCCCGGGCGCGCGCCGCGTGGTCCTCTTCGCCGACTACGTGACCGAGGGGGAGCACCGCGCCACCGCCGACCCGCAGGAGCCGTTCCGCCTCGTCCTCGGCGCGCGCGATTTCTCCCTGGAGAAACTGCAGTGAGCACCACCGACACCACCCAGCCCATCACGCTGAAGGGGGAACGGCGCAAGAGCCGCGCGCGCACGACGGCGCGCGACGTTCCGCCGGCGATTCAGTGGCACGAGGGGATGCTCCTCGCACCGCAGCACTTCCAGTGGTTGTCGCAGCGGCAGGAGTCGCTCCTCCACTATCACTCCTCGAACATCTCCCCGTTCCACTGGGGCATCCGCCATCTCGAGGTCGACACGGTGAAGCTCGTCGACGGCCTGTTCCGCGTCCTCGAGCTGGAAGCGGTCATGCCGGACGGCCTGGTGGTCTCGTACTCGGCGGGCGAAGGTCCCGACCTCGTCTTCGATCTCACGCAGCTCGCCGACATCCGCCAGAAGCCGGCCATGGTGCACCTCGCCGTCGTGGCGCGCAGCCGCGGCCTCGCGCTGGCGGAGCGCTACGCGTTCGAGGAGAGCCAGCCGGTGCCGGATGAGAACACGGGCGAAGGCGACCTGCCGCTGCTGGTGATGAAGCCGCGCATGCAGCTCCTGGCCGGCGGCGACGTGCCGCCGAAGTACGTCAGCTTCCCGCTCGCGGAGGTGAAGTACGAGCACGAGGTCTACACGCGCACGCGCTTCGAGCCGCCCATGCTGCGCGTCGCTCCCGTCTCCGCGCTGCACAAGCTCTGCTCCGACATCACCACCGCTCTGCGCGAGAAGGCAGCCACGCTCGCCGATCAGGCGCGCAGCACCTCCGACGTCTTCGCGCCGCAGCGGCTGGAGACGAAGCTGAACATCCACTGCCTCGTCGGCGAGCTGCCGGCATTCGAGGCGGTGCTCGGCTGCGGCAACGCGCATCCGTTCCAGCTCTACGTCGCCTTCTGCTCGCTCCTCGGCCACGTCGCGGGAGTGAGCCGCTCGCTCATCCCGCCGCCGCTCGACCGCTACGACCACAACGACCTGATGGCCACCTTCGAACAGGTGCGCGCCTCCATCGCCCGCGCGCTCGAGGAAGGGATCCACGAGTCGTACACGGCGTACACCTTCAGCCGCGACGGCGAGGCCTTCCGTCTCTTCTTCGATCCGGAGTGGATGTCGCGGCCGCTGGTGATCGGCGTGCGCGCGCCGGCGGGCGTCTCGACCGCCGCCATGACGGCGTGGGTGGCGTCGTGCGTCATCGGCAGCCGCTCGCACGTCGAGTCGCTCCGCAACCGCCGCATGACCGGCGCGCGGCGCAAGGCGATCGACGCCGACGCCGACCTCGTGCCGGCCAGCGGCGTCACGCTCTACGCCCTCACACCCGATCCCGAGTTCATCACGCCGGGCGAGGACCTCGTCGTCCTCCGTCCCGGCGAAGGCAGTGCCGTCAGTCCCGAACAGATCGTCCTCTACGTCAAGAAACGCAGTTGATCCGGGGGGTCCGGAGATCCGATGTTCGTCACGGAGAAGTTCCAGCAGTTCCACGCAGAGCTGATGCGCCTCCAGGAGCGGTTGCGCGGCGGAGACATGTTCGACGCCGACGCCGCGGAGCCGCGAGGCGCAGCAGTGCTCAGCACGAGCGCCACGTGGCGGCGTGTGATCTCGATCCTGGAGCGTCATGAGTCGGAGGCCATGCGGCAGGGCGGCGCGCTCGCCGTGGAGCACTACAAGCGCGCGCAGTACGCGATGGCCGCGCTGGCGGATGAGATCTTCCTCAACCTCGACTGGCCGGGCCGCGAGGCGTGGCGGCAGAACCTCATCGAGGCCAAGCTGTTCGGCACGCACCGCGCCGGCGAGGAGATGTTCGAGCGCATCGACGAGCTGCTGCGCGACCGCGACGGCACCAGCGGCAGCGCCGAGATCGCGCGCATCTTCATCTCCGTCCTGGCTCTCGGATTCCAGGGCAGGCTGCGCGGACGTCCCGATGCCGAGCAGGAAATCGAGACCATCCGCCGCCGCCTCTACCGCTTCGTCTACAACCACGATCCGCGCGTCGTGCGCGGACGTGAGGCCGTCGTGCCGCAGACCTACGCGCCGACGCTGAACCGCCCGCGCGTGGAGCTGCCGTACCTGAAGCCGTGGCTCTGGGCCATCGCCGCCATCACGGTGCTGTGGCTCGCCGGATCGCATCTCATCTGGACGCGCGCGGTGACGGAGATCTCTCCGCTCGTCGACCGCATCCTCGGCAACACGCCGGCGGCGACCTCGACGCAGGTCGCGGGGGCGAAGCGATGAACGTCGCCGCGATCTGGCCCTACGCGCTTGCGGCGGTGCTGCTTCTGGCCGCGGTCATCCTGGTCCTGCTCGTGGTCGTGCTGAAGAAGTCGGCCAAGGCGTCGAAGTTCCCCGGCGCGAACGAAGAGCCGGAAGAAGAGACGCCGGCGGCCGAAGAGCAGGTGCAGGCCGTGCCGTCGATCGGCAGGGTGTTCCGCAAGGCCGCGCGGCGCATGCGCGCGACGCGGCAAGGCGATCCGCACGAGCTCCCTCTCATCCTCCTCCTCGGCGCCGCGAATTCGCGCGAGTCGAACCTCCTCGCCAGCAGCGGCCTCGATCTTCCGTTCGGCACCGCCACCGACGCCGGTACCTCGCTCGCGTACGGACGCGGCTTCTGGCTCTTCGATCGCGGGGCCGTGCTCGACGTGGCGGGCGACATCGTCCTCCGCGCCGACGGCACGACCGCGGACGACGACTCCTGGTCGAAGGTGCTGCGCCGGCTGCAGAAGCTGCGGCCGAAGCGGCCCGTCGACGGCGTGGTGGTCACGATCTCCTGCAAGACGCTGCTCGACTCCACCGCGAACGAGCTCGCGCAGACCGACCTGGCGATGCGCATGGGCAAAGTGCACCGCCGCCTGGCCGACGTGCAGCAGAAGCTCGGCTTCCGCGTGCCGGTGTACGTGCTCCTCACCGGCGCCGACACGCTGACCGGCTTCGACGCGCTCTGCGCGGGTCTGCCGCCGCAGTCGCGCCGGCAGATGCTCGGCTGGTCGAGTCCGTACACGCCCGACACCGTGTACGCGGGCGAGTGGGTGGACGAGGCCTTCCGCTCCATCAACGAGCGCGTGCAGTACGTGCAGATGGAGATCCTCACCGAGGGGAGCGCGGACGCGAACACGCTGCTCATGCTCGACGACTCCATCGCCTCACTGGCCGCACCGCTGCGCGTCTGCCTCGACCAGCTCTTCCGCGCCACGGCGTATCACGACGCGCCGGTGGCGCGCGGCATCTACCTCTGCGGACAGGACTCCGGCGAGACGACGGACCTCCTCGGCCAGACCAGCGGCACCGCGTTCCTGGCGGAGCTGCTGGAGCGGAAGATCTTCCCCGAGTGGGGCGTGGCCACGCCGACCACCTGGAAGCTCGTCTCGCGCAACCGCAGCGTGCAGTACGCGCAGGCGGCCACGCTCATCCTCGGGCTCCTCTTCGGCGGCGGCATGGCCTGGGGCGCATGGCGCATGGCCGGCGAGAACAGCGCGCTGCTGCCGTTCCTCGAGAGCACCGCGGAGCACGTGGAGCAGATCCGCAGCACGCCGTCCGAACAGATCAGCGAAGGGGAGAAGCACCGCTGGTCGGTCGAGCTGCTGAACGGCATGTCCAACATCAACTTCCGCCACTACGGCTCGATCTTCATCCCTAGCTCGTGGTTCTCGCCGTTCGAGAAAAGGCTGGAGGCGTCGATCACGGAGGCGCTGGAGTCGGTGATCCTGGACGGCATCCGCACCGAGCTCGAAGAGCAGTCGCGGCGCATTCTCGACGGTTCGTCCGTCTGCTCGCAGCCGGTGCTCGAGGCGAGCGTGCAGGCCGAGACCGCGACGCCCCACTACGGCGTCGACGGGCCGGAGCTCGACGAGCTGTCCCGCCTCGTGAGCTGCTTCCGCCAGCTCGAGCAGCACAAGCGCACCTTCAACGGCCTCGGCTCCACGGCGAACATGAAGGAGCTCGGGACGCTGGTGAAGGTCGCCTTCGGCGAAGAGCTGTCGCCCGAGTTCTACAAGCAGGATCACCTCTACCGCCGCGCGCTGCGCAATGCCGACTACGCGCGCTTTGACGCGAGCCGCTTCCGCGACGAGGCCAACCTGCGCGCCGCGAAGCTGGCGCACGGCATCTACGACGGCCTGTTCCAGCGCAACCTCTTCTACGGCCGCCTGCGCGAGCTCGCGGGCGCGATCAGCGCCGCGTCGATGCAGTGGCCGTCCGCGGGAGAGACCGACCGCTTCCGCGATCTCGTGCAGCGCATGAACGAGGTCGAGACCGCGGCCACGAGTCCGGAGATGGCCTTCGCCTTCCGCCCGTCGTTCAGCCTCGGCACGAACTACGAGCGCGTGGTGCAGGAGATGGAGGGCTCCGAGTTCTTCGGGCGCCCCGCCGCCGCGGCCATCCGCAACGACGGCGCAGCCGCGTGGCGCGAGTACCAGCGCCGCCTGGCCGGCACGGTCTCGCCGCTCACCGGTCCGATCCTCAACCTCAACCAGGGGCGTCCGACGATGCAGCTCTCGTCCGACACGCTCCTGCTGAAGTCCGCGCTGGAGACGTTCCTCGGGCAGAAGTTCGTGACCACGCCCGCGGCGCAGCGTCACGTGCAGACGCGCCTCCTGCCGAATACGCGCCTCGCCTGGAACGCGCCCGCGCTGGCGCAGGCGACCGACGTCGTGGCCGCGTACGACCGCTTCCGCGACAAGACCTTCCCGCTCATCCCCGCCGATCTGCGCATCAGCGTCGACCAGGTCGCACGCGACCGCGCACGCGCGCAGATGATGGACCTCCTCGCGCAGGCGCAGCAGTTCGAGAACGTGATGCCGCCGGCGACGATCGACGCGCGCGAAGAGGCGATCCGCAACGACGTGACGACGTTCGTCGCGGCGACGAAGAACCTCAACGCGGCGCTCGACGGCCTGACGCGGCTGAACCTCGTCGACGACAAGCGCGACGTGTCGATGGCCATGAGTGCCGAGGCGCGGCGCATCCTCGCGGAAGTGGACGATCTGCTCGAGGCCGAGCAGCCGTACAGCCCGCGCCAGGGAAGCTTCGACTGGTGGAACGGCGAGGTGCCTCCCTCCCCCGCGGCCTGGGGCGCGCGCGAGCCGGCGGAAGTGATCGTGTACCTCAACACCACGCGCGAGCGCGTGGCCTACATCGGCCGCACGTACGCGCATCCGCTGCTGGCGTTCCTCGGCAGCGAAGGGGCGCACTCGACGCCGCTCGCGCGCAAGTGGCAGCACATCCTCGACGACCTCCGCGACTACGACGCGAAGAAGCCCGGCAACGCCGTGGCGCTGCTCGAGGACTACATCGGCGAGAAGATGGCGAAGATCGACCTCGCCAACTGCGCGGCGTCGCGCCTCCCCTCCGGCTATCAGCCGAATCAGGGGATGTTCAACGCGCGGCTGCAGGAGATTTCCGCGCAGCTCTCGCAGCGCTGCACCAGCGCCGCGATCGAGCGCGTGGCCTCGCGCTACAAGGAGATCGAGCAGTACTTCAATCAGCGCCTGGCCGGACGCTATCCGTTCACGGACGCGCTGCCGCGCGCGGGCGAGCCGGAGGCGGATCCGAACGACCTGCGCGGCTTCTTCCGCCTCTTCGACGCCTCGGCCGCGATGGTGAAGTCGATCCCGGTCGACGCCACCGCCGATCCGACGTTCGCGAAGGCACGCCGCTTCGTCGACGAGATCTCCGCCGTGCGCGGCTTCTTCGCGACGTATCTCGAGAAGCCCGAGGCGGGACCGGCCATCGACGTGGAGACGATGTTCCGCGTGCTGCGCGAGCGCGAGATCTACGGCGATCAGATCATCGGCTGGACGCTGGAGATCGGCCGCGACGTGATCACGAACCGCGAGGCCAAGGTGCGCAAGGTGCGCTGGACCTACGGCGAGCCGGTGCGGCTGTCGCTGCGCTGGGCGTCGGAGTCGCCGCGCATTCCGGTGGCCGGCCCGGCGAAGCCGGGGATGACCGTGCGCGAGCGCACCGTCACGTACGAGTACAGGAACGCCTGGTCGCTGCTGACCGCGCTGGAACAGAACCTCACCGCCGCCGACGACCTCCCCGAGTTCGTCGACGTGGAGCCGGTCACGCTGACGCTGCTGGTGCCGACGCAGGCCGAGGCGAAGCCGGACGCGATCGCCGAGGCGCGCGTCTTCCTGCGCATGTCGGTGCTCGATCCGAAGAGCGCGCTGCCGCTGACCATCCCGAAGTTCCCGACGGTCGCGCCGCGCATCGCCGGCGCCGCCTTCGCGACCGAGGTGCGCAAGTGACGGCCCTCAGTGGAGGA
>DASUSL010000225.1:0-2451 GCA_036375135.1 Thermoanaerobaculia bacterium
GTGGACGGGCTGGGTTCCCTGGCAGCTCGGCCCGGGACAGTCGATGCAGGTCGACTGCGGCGACATCTACGCGCACCTCGGCATCCTGCCGGGTACGTTCATCGACGGCTTCGTCCACTTCCAGGGTGACAACCGTTACGCGGTGACGGGCGTGTACACCGTCGGCAACGGGCAGATGATCATCTCGAACGACGTCGAACGGATCCGCGTGCAGTAGGGTGGGGGAGACGGGGCGGGCTGAAGCCCGCCCCACATTTTTTCTAGTACCCCACGGCCGCACCGCCGCGGCGCGGGTCGGAGCCGCCCATGCGCATGCCGGTCTCCGGATCGATGAGGATCCCCTGCGCGTCGCCGATCTCGCCCGGCTCGGTCTTGTCCATGCCCGGCAGCGTGCGGAACTTGTGGCCGCGCGCCTCGATGGCCGCGCGCGTGTCGCCGTCGAGGTCGAACGTCTCCCAGTAGATGTGATCCGGCAGCCACTGGTGATGAAAGCGCGGCGCGCTCACGGCCTGCTGTACGTTCATGCCGAAGTCGATCACGTTGACGATCACCTGCAGCACCGTGTTGATGATGGTCGGGCCGCCCGGGCTGCCGATCACGAGGTACGGCTTGTCGTCCTTCAGCACGATGGTCGGCGTCATCGACGACAGCGGCCGCTTCTTCGGCTGGATCGCGTTCGCCTCTCCCTGGATCAATCCGTAGTCGTTGGCCACGCCGACTTTCGACGTGAAGTCGTCCATCTCGTTGTTGAGCAGGATGCCCGTCCCCTTGACGGTGACGCCCGCGCCGTAGCTGTCATTGAGCGTGTACGTGTTCGACACCACGTTCCCCTCGGCGTCGATGATCGAAAAGTGCGTGGTGTCGGGCGACTCGTAACGCGCCGGCTCGCCGCCCATGACGTCCTTGCTGGGCGTGGCTTTGTCCGTGATGGTCTTCGCGCGGAACTGCGCGTACGCACGGGAGGTGAGCCCGCTCACCGGCACCTTCACGAAGTCGGCGTCGCCGAGGTAGGCCGCTCTGTCGGCGAACGCCCGGCGCATCACCTCGACCATCGTGTGCACGTACGCCGATGAGTGCCAGCCGAGCGATTTCAGGTCGCGGCTCTCGAGCATGTTCAGCATCTCGAGCAGCGCGATGCCGCCCGACGACGGCGGCGGCATGGTGATGATGTCGTATCCGCGATACGTCCCAAGCAGCGGCTTGCGGATGGTGGGCTCGTACGTCCGCAGGTCCTCGGCCGTGAGGATGCCGCCGTTGGCTTTCATCTCCGCGACGATGAGCTTCGCCGTTTCGCCCTCGTAGAAGTCGCGCGGATTGGCCTTGATGCGCGCCAGCACGGAAGCCAGCTCCGGCTGCACGATCGTGTCGCCCATCTCGAAGTACTTGCCGTCGCGCTGGTAGATGCGGCGGCTCTCGCTCCACGGTCCCATCTTGTCGACGGTGCTCTTGTGCGCGAGGCTGTGCGCGAGGTGATAGTTGACGGTGAAGCCTTCCGCCGCGAGCTTCCGCGCCGGCTCGACCAGCTCTTCCCACTTCAGTTTCCCGTGGCGCTTGTGCGCCAGCGCGAGTCCGGCCACGGTGCCGGGAACGCCCACGGCTTTGTAGCCGTCGGTCGAGAGTTTCGGGACGACTCTGCCCTGCGCGTCGAGGTACATGTCGCGCGTGGCGGCGAGCGGGGCGCGCTCGCGATAGTCGATCGCCTCGACGCTGCCGTCGGCCTTGCGCAGGAGGAGAAAGCCGCCGCCGCCGAGGTTGCCGGCGGAGGGCCAGGTGACGGCGAGCGCGAGCCCGACCGCGACCGCCGCGTCGACGGCGTTGCCGCCGCGTTTCATCACGTCCGCGCCGACGCGCGAGGCGATCTCGGAGGTCGACGCCACCATCGCATTGCGCGCGCGGACCGGCTCCCGCCAGGCCGCCTGCAGGGGAAATCCGACGAGGAGCGCGAGGACGGAAACGGCCAGCTGTTTCATCGCGGGAAAGTGTAACGGGAACCGGTTGCGTCCGGCGTTTCTTGCGCGTACATTGAGCCCGTCCAATGGGGAATCTCAAGATGGATGCGGTCCGCCGGAGCAATCGCTTCCGCGTGATCATGAATCTGCCGCTGCGGATCGGCCTCAAGCAGGCCACTCTGGTGGACATCAGCACGACCGGCGTCCTGGCCACGCACAGCGGCATGCTGAAGACGGGGAGCGTGGTCGAGATCTCGTTCTCGCACCAGAACCGCAAGTTCGCCGCCTCCGCCCGCGTCGCTTCCTGCACCGTCGTCGGCCTCGGCGCGGGCGAAGCCGGCGCAACGCTCTACGCCTCGCGCCTCTACTTCGTGAACCTCGCCGAGGAGTCGCGGAAGATGCTGGAGATGATGATCGGCGACGCGCTGCCCTGAACCCGGGCAGACCGCACTACTCCGCCAACGCACGAGGAGACGACCAGGGGCCTCCGGCGGGCCGGTGC
>DASUSL010000226.1:0-28573 GCA_036375135.1 Thermoanaerobaculia bacterium
GCTGAACGTGCAGTACGCCGACACGCCGGTCACGCACAACATGACGCAGGCGCAGTTCAACGAAGCGGCCACCGTGGCCGCGGCATCCATGCTCCTCCTGCTGCGCTCGGGACTGACGCTCATGCACTGCTCGAGCGGAGACCGCGCCTCGGCCGTCTTCGCCGTCGCGCTCATCGCCACCGGCAACGCGACGAATGTCGAGGCCGAAGCATTCGCCATCCGCTACCTGTTGCTGGCCGACCCCGGGATCAAGACGTTCGTCCTGCAGTACCAGACGCCGTCGTGGTTCGGGGATTTGTGGAGGGCGGGAGGGCTGGGAGGTGGGGAGATTCTGGCGGTGCGGTGAGGTTCACGAGGCGACCTCGATGACGCTGCGTGGCACGCGTGGACGGGCTGAAGCCCGTCCTGCGTTTCAACTCTTCACGAGAATGCCCAGCTCGCGGATCTGGTAGGCGAGCGCCTGGCGGGACATGCGGAGCAGGGCGGCGGCGCGGTTCTGGTTGCCTTTGGCGTGCAGCAGGGAGCTTTCGATGAGATCGCGCTTGAAGCGCGAGACGGCGTCCTGGTAAGAGCCGGGCACGGTGCGGGAGGGAGCGACGGCGCGGAGGCGCTCGGGGAGGTGCTCGACGGCGATCTCCTTCGCCTCGCCGGCCATGGCGTGCGCGGCGCGGATGGTGTTCTGCAGCTCGCGCACGTTGCCCGGCCAGCCATACGCATTGAAGATCGCTTCGGCGTCGGGGGAGAGCAGCGACGGGCCGGTGCGGTGTTTGTCGCGCTCGATGGCGATGAAGTGCGCGGCGAGGAGGAGGATGTCGGCGCCGCGCTCGCGCAGGGGCGGCAGGACGACTTCGACGCCGCGCACGCGGTAGTAGAGATCGTCGCGGAAGCGCCCTTCCTCCACCGCCGCGTCGAGCTTGCGGTTGGTGGCGCTGACGATGCGCACGTCGGCGGAGCGGTTCTGCGTGTCGCCGACGCGGCGGAACTCCCCCTCCTGCAGAAAGCGCAGCAGCTTGGCCTGCGTGGCCAGCGGCAGCTCGCCGATCTCGTCGAGAAAGAGCGTGCCGCCGTCGGTGGTCTCGATGAGGCCCGCGCGATCGCGGTCCGCACCGGTGAACGCGCCGCGCACGTGGCCGAACAACTCGCTCTCGACGAGGTTCTCCGGCAGCGCGGCGCAGTTGACGGGGGTGAACGGCTTCTGGCGCCGCGGCGACTGGCGATGGATGGCGCGCGCGACGAGCTCCTTGCCGGTGCCCGACTCGCCGAGGATGCAGACGGCGACGTCGCGTTTCGCGACGCGGGCCACGAGCGACTCGATCTCGCGGATGGCGGCGCTCTGGCCGACGATGCCGTCGATCGCGCCGGCGACCTGCGGACGCGCACCCTCCTCCTGCTCGACGAGCCGGCGCAGGCGGTGATTCTCGGAGCGCATGCGGAAGATGGCGGCCACGGCGTCGCGTCCTTCGCTGCTCCAGCGCGCGCACCCCTCGACGAAGAGCCGCTCACGCTCGCTCACCTCGATCCAGTCGTCGCCGGTGCCGTTGTCGAACGCGTGCGAGCCGATGGCGTTCCACTGGCCGAGGCGGTTGCGCGTGGCGAAGCACCACTGGAGGTCGAAGTCGTGCGGCGCGAAGGGATACTCGCGCGTGGCCGCGGCGCGCAGCGCGCGCAGCTCGACCTCCGGCGTGTCCTCCTGAGCCGCGTAGGCGGCGAAGGACTTCGCCCGTTGCGCGCTGGAAGGTTCTTCGCCGTTTTCGCGGCTCAGGATGAGGCGGTGATGGCGGCGGGTCAGCTCCTCGTTTCCCGAGGTGCCGGTGGAGCGGAGCGCATCGGCGCGCCCTTCCATCCAATCGAGCTCGTCGAGGATGAGCGCGGCGGCCTCGCGGATCTGGTCGTGCGCGCGCGGCTCGCGATAGATCGTCTCGGCGTTGCGGCGCGCGTCGGCGAAACGTCCGCGGCAGAAGTCGAGATGCGCGTCGAGGAGATGCAGCTCGGCGAGACGGAGCTTGTCGCGCGTCGACGTGTAGAAGTGTCGAAGGCGCGCGATGCGCAGCGAGGCGTGCGCGAACTGGCCGTCGTCCGCGGCGAGATAGGCGAGCGTGAAGAGGATGCCGCCCGCGGCGCGGTCGCCCTGCGTCTCCTCGACCTCCTGCAGCGCGGCGACGGCGTGCGCGCGCGCCTCGTCCCAGCGTCCGGCGGAGAAGGTGGCGAAGACGAGATCGAGCGAGGCGTCGATGCGCTCGATGGTGTTGCGCGCGCGGCTGTGCGACTCGCGCGCGCTCATCGCCAGACGCGAGGCGAAGTAGTGGTCGGGCGGCAGCTCGACGGCGACGCCGTGCAGTGCGCGCTCGTAGTCGCGGCGCACGCGCTCTTCTTCGTTCGACGGCGTGCATTGCTCGAGTGCGAGTCGCGCTTCGTCGTTGCGATCGAGGAGACGCAGCACCTCGGCACGCAGCAGCGTCGCTTCGAACGACGGCTCGAGCCGCTCGAGACGCATCAGCGCGGTGCCGTAGTCGCCCATGCGCCGCTCGGCGCAGGCGAGCACGAGCTCGTCGTGCGGCGCCACGTCGCGCGCGTCGCGATAGCGGCCGGCGTCGATGAGCGCGTGCGCGTAGCGCGAGGCGAGCGACGGCGTGAGCACACTGCGCGGGACGCGGCGGATCTCCTCGAGCGTCCACTCCGCGGCTTCCAGCACTTCGACCGCGCGAGCCGGCTCGCCGGCGTCGAGCCAGAGCAGCGCCGCGTCGACGCCGGTGGCATGCATCGCCGCGACGCGGGAGATCGACGCGGGCACGAGCTTCGCGGCCTGTTCGCGGATGTCGTCGCTGACGAAGACGATGGCGTCGCCGTCGAGCGCGGTCACGCCGTCGATGACCAGCTCGCGGACGTCGCCGTGGAACAGGAAGTCGGCGAGGAAGCGAGAGGCGAGATCGCAGGAGACGCGCGTGCCGAGGAGCGCGAGTGCGCCGAGGTAGGAGCGGGCGGGCTCCTTCAGCGATGGAAGCGGTGCGGCGGGTTTGGGGACTTCGCCGTGCGCGAGGTAGGCGGCGAATTGCAGGGTGTCCACGAATTGCGGGCTGAAGCCCGCACCACATAGCGCCTCGCGCGCGGCGAGGCGTGGGGCGACGATGAACGGGCGCGCGGGCGGCAGCGCGTTGGTCTCGCCGGGGATGAGCCACGTGCCGTGCGCGCCGCGCGAGAGGAGCTCGACGACCTGGCGCGACCCTTCGTCGAACGCGTGCAGGTCGGTCACGACGAAGACGTGGCGCACTTGCGACGTCGCGGCGAGAAAGCGTTCTGCTGCCGCCGCGGGCGGCAATGAGTGATCGTCGACGAACGGCAGCGCCGAGTAGCGCTCCAGCGGCGACACGCCGCGCAGCACCACCGCGTGGAAGGAGCCGTCGAGTGCCGCGTAGCGCTGCACGGTGTCCGCGCAGTCGCTGACGCCGTAGCGTCCCGGCTCCAGTGTGCGCAGCGCGTCGGGGCCGGGCGAGGCGATCGCGCCGCACGCGGAGCGCCGCAGCCAGCGCAGGTCCGCCGCCGTGTCGCGATCGAGCCGCGCAAACGCCTCGGCGTAGATCGCATCGGCGCGCGCCCACGACTGCGCGAGGATCGCCAGCTCCGCGCCGATCTGCTCCGCGAACTGCTGGGCCAGCGTCAGCACCGGAGGCGCGAGCGACGGATCGCACGCGCGGGCGGCGATGCGCACCAGCCGCACGTCCGCGCCGCGCCTGCGCACCACCGCCCATTCCGCCGGCTCGAGCTCGCCGTCGGCGACGCCGGCGAACTGCAGCAACGCCTGATGCGCCGCGAACTGGCCGAGGAGCGAGAGGCGGTCGCGCTTCCCCTCGTCGCCGAGGGGTGTCAGCTCGAGCGATTCCTCGAAGGGGAGCGACGAGTGGCGCAGCGTCGCGAGCAACGCGCGATCCCATGCGAACGCGCGCGGCTCTACGGTCGACTGGCGACTGTGCCCCCCTCGCATCTTCATGGGATGCGAGGAATAGTAACCTACAGGTGTCTAAAAGGAGACATGCCGCTATTTCGTCCGCCTGGCGATCGTGCTGCTCCCCGCGTGCATGGCCAGGCGATCGAAATCGCCCTTCTCGTTGGCGAGGAACTCCACGGAGACGCCGGTCAGATCCTTGATGCGGAACAGCGTGCCGCGCACCGGGACGAGCTCGCGCGCGGTACCCACGCGCACCCACTGCAGCACGCCGTCGTCGCGCAACACGATGTCGACGGGGATGCCGCCGGAGTCGTACGTGCCGACGAAACGCTGGAGGAAATTGCGGTCCGTCATCTCCGGCGGCGGCTGGCGCGAGAAGACGATCGGCGGCACGTTCGGCTCGATGGGGATGGCGATGCCGGAGACTTCCCCTTCGAGGTCGGTCTCGAACTTCACGCGCAGCGCGTCGAGCTCCGAGGTGCGCTCCTGCGGCGTCTGGAAGACGTCGTAGTGCCAGTGATCGAGCTTCGCGGTGAAGCCGTGATAGGTGAGCTGCAGCGCGCCGTTCTCGAGCTTCACGTCGATCGGGCCGTAGCCTGATTCGGCGTAGCGCCCGGCGTACTCCTCGAGCGCGTGTGACGGGCGCGTCCCGCTCTTGCGATCGCTCACGCCGGCGGTCTTCGCCTCCTCTTCGCCGGCGAAGCTCTTGCGCTCGAGGTCCGCGTAGCGCTGCACGAGATTCGCGGGCGGAAGGCCGAAGAGGCGATCGGCGATCTCGAACGGGAGACCGTCGCGGAGGCGCGCGCCGCTGCGGTTCGTCAGCACGACGATGCCCACCTTCTCCTTCGGGAACATCGTCACGGCGGCGGCGGCGCCGGGCATGTTGCCGCCGTGCTCCGCGAACTCGTGGCCGCGGTACGTGCTGACGAAGAGTCCCATGCCGTAGTGGTCGTAGCCGAACTCCTCGAAGACCTGCGGGCCGATGGGCATGTTGGGCTGCATCATCGCGTCGACGTCGGACTTCAGCAGGACGCGCTTGCCGTCGAGCTCACCGCCGCGCAACAGCATGCGCAGCCAGCGCGTGAGATCGCGCGCGGTGGAGTTGAGCCCTCCGGTCGGCGCCATCTGTTCGGCCGACTCGTAGCGGTCCGGCACGAGGGCGAGCTTGTTGTCGAGCTCATAGCCGAGGGCCGCGTCGGAGTCCTTTGCGAGATCGCCCAGCACGAAGTGCGTGCGGGTCATGTTCAGCGGCTCGAGCAGCGTGGCGCGCACGTGCTCCTCGTACGAGCGGCCGCTGAGGCGTCCGGCGAGATACCCCGCCGTCATGTACATGAAGTTGTTGTACTGGAACCGCGTGCGGATGTCCTTGTTGAAGGGGAGATGGCGGAGCTGGCGATAGAGCTCGTCGCGCGTCAGCGACGATCCGAACCAGACGAAGTCGTGGCGCGGAAGGCCGATGCGGTGCGTGACGAGATCGCGCGGCGTGGCGCGCAGCGTGGCGTAGTCGTCGCCGACGCGGAAGTCGGGCATGTAGTCGCGCACCGGCTTGTCCCAGTCGAGCTTTCCCTGCCGCGCGAGCGTGCCGAGGGAGGCGACGGTGAACTGCTTGGTGATCGAGGCGATGGGGAAGAGCGTGTCGGGCGTGACCGGCTTGCGTCCCGCGGTGTCGCGGAAGCCGTAGCCTTCGAGGAGCACCACTTCGTCGTTGACGATGACCGCCACCGCGGCGCCGGGGATCTTCTGCGCCTGCAGCTCCCGCGTGATGAAGTCGCCGAGTCCGGCCAGAGCCTTCTTCGGATCGCGGACGGTGGTGGCGGCGTGGGACGTGAGCGCGCAGAGGAGCAGCGCGAGCGCGAGCAGCTTCTTCATGGACGATCTCCTTGGGTGGAGATCGTAGAACGAAAAAAGGAGGACAGGCAGGATTGCCTGTCCTCCACTTTTTTTGCGTTTTAGTTGGCGAGGGAGAACGACTGGCGATCGACGCCGCCGCCGACCGAGCCCGGCGGGTTGCGGTACTGGCGCACCATGCCGGTGACGGAGTCGGTCACGGTCACGGTGTACTCGACGTCGGTCATGCCGCCGAAGTAGATGTCGAAGCGGTTCAGGCCGAACGGACGCGCGTCCTGGATGCGCACGACCGCCTCGATGGCCTGCGCGCTGCCGAAGCCGTAGATCGCGGTGTCGGGGTTCTGCGAGCCGGGGAGCAGCTTGGCGCCGAGGAGGCTGCCCGGCTGCGGCGGATTCGCGAACTGGTTGAGGAAGTCGATCTTCACCGCGAAGCGGCCGTCGACGAGACAGGTCGTGTTCGCGTCGGCGCTGCAGGTGAACGGAGCGACGTTCGGCTTGACGATCGGCGCGCGCGTGGCGGAGTTGCCCTGCACCATCGCGTAGATCGCGGTGGTGGCGCCGTTGGTCGGGAACGAGGTGCGGTCGACGCCGCCGCCGGTCATGCCGGGCAGGTTGCGGTACAGGCGCGTGGTGCCGGTCTGCATGTCCTGCACGGTGACGGTGTACTCGACGTCGGTCATGCCGCCGTAGTAGACGTCGAAGCGGTTCAGGCCGAACGGACGCGTGTCCTGGATGCGCACGACCACTTCGATGTTCTGCGCGCTGCCGAAGCCGAACGTGGCGGTGTCGGGGTTCTGCACGCCGGCCAGCAGCTTCGCGGTGCGGAGCTTGCCGGGCTGCGGCGGATTGGCGAACTGGTTGAGGTAATCGACCGTCACGCGGAAGCGGTCGTTCATCAGGCAGACGGTGGTGTCGCTGCCGACGCACGCGCCGACGGCGACGAGCGTCTTCGCCGAAGCCTCTGCGGTGTACGCGGAGTCGCCGCCCTCGTTGCGGGCGCGGACGCGGAACGTGTACGTGCTGTCGGCGGCGAGGCCGCCCACTTCGTACGAGACGACGTTCGACGCGACCGCGGCGATCTCGGTCCAGTTGCCGCCGTCCTTGCGCTCGATGCGGAAGTCGGCCTCATTGGTGGCGGTATCGACCCAGCCGAGGCGGATGCTCGCGGAGCCCGCGGGGGTGGCCACGAGCGAGGTCGGCGCGTTCGGGGCCGGCGGCTTGAGGCCGCTCGCCGTGGCGGTGACGGTGTACGGCGAAGTGCCGGACGCGGAGGAGATGGCGATGTAGTACGTGCCGCCCTCGAGCGACGCGCTCTCGAGCGACTCGGTCGTGCCGGTGCCGGTCGAGCTGGCGAGGACGGTGTTGTCGTCGCGCATCAGGAACAGATTCAGGTCGGCCGCGGCGTTCGCGAACGTCATGGCCACGTTGAGCTTCGCCGTGCCCGGAAGCACGACCTTGAAGACGTCCTGGATGAAGGCGGTGGTGCCGTTCGGGAGCTTGAAGTTGACCGCCGAGCTGTCGGTGAGGCCGGCGATGCCGCTGCACGGAGCGCCGAGCGGAGCGTCGGGCGCCAGCGAGTACTTGTCGTTCGGCTCGAGCTCGATGCAGCCCTCGGTCCGGATGTCCCATCCCATCATGCCGAACGCCTCGTAGTCGTAACGGGTCAGGTCGACGCGGCGCGCGGAGGGAATGGTCGGATCCATGATGCCGACGTAGATGCCGCTCTGCGAGTCGTCCTTCCAGTGGCTGGCCTGCTGCTGGTCGCCGTTCTCGCCGCGCGGGTTGCCGGTGGAGAGTCCGTGCTCGAGGTTGCCGGCGTAGAAGACCTGGTCGCCGCCGGTGGTGGTGATGCGGTTCGCCGTGCCGAACGTCGACATGTCGACGCCCGGGCGGAAGCGGAAGAAGTCGAGGATGGCCGGGGCATCGACGTAGGTGAGCGGCTGGGTCGTGGTCTCACGGCCACCGACGCGCGACGAGAAACCGAGCATGTGGCCGATCTCGTGAACGACGACGCCGACGAAGTCCTTCTTGCCGGCGGTGATGCCGTCGTTCGGTTCGAAGTCGTACGCGAACGCGGAGTTGAAGCCGATGGTCGACGACTGGTCGTCGGGCGACGCAATGGGAGGGAACTGCTCGAGGCCGAAGACGCGCAGGACGTTGCCGCCGCCGCCGAACGCGCCGGTCGTGCCGTCGCCGGCATCGATCGGGAACTCGCTCGGGAGCGCGCTGTAGACCGACAGCTCCTGCGCGCTGTCGGCGCGGGCGATGAAGAGCTCGCGGAAATCGGTGAACGTCCCCTCCGGGTAGATGTACGACGGCGTGCCCGCGGAGGCGATGACGCTCGCGCTCGGCCACTCCTGGCCGAAACGCTTCGGACCGAAGTCGACGTCGACGTAGATCGTGATCGGATTGGCGATCAGGCTCTCCCAGATCTCGGCGGCGCGCTCGAACGCGGCCTTCGCTTCCGGGTTGGCGTCGAGCTGCTCGGTGCCGCGCAGGATGATGTTCAGGTGCGGCTTCTCCTCGTGATTCGAGCGCAGCTTTCCGCTCTCTTCACCGAAGATCATCAGCGGCACGGCGGGGCGCTTGTTGAGCGCGCGCGCCTCTTCCGGTGTCGCGTCGAGGCACACCGCCTGACCGTCGACTTCCGCGATCACGTACGCGCCGTGATCGTCAACTGCCTTGAAACGAAGCTGCGCGGACGCGCTGCCTGCCACGAGCAGGAGCAACGCCAGCGCCGGGACGGTGAAACGGGTGAAGCGAGCGTTCATCTATGTGCCTCCAGGTTGGACCGATGACGGGAAAAAGCACGAAACCGCGCGAATTATTTTCGCTAAATGTAAAAGTCAGTTTGCCACGAATGCGTCCGGTCGATGCCGCCATCGGCCGTGCGAGCGAACGCAGCAGTGGCCCCAGGCGACCACGCACGTCTTCCTTTTGGGTTGTACGGAGGAAAAGCGTTGCGAGCGAAAAAATATTTTCTGAAACGCAAAAAGGGCGGGCCGAAGCCCGCCCTTCCTCGAAGCCTGGAAACGGATCAGTTCGCGGTGAACGTCGTACGGTCGACGCTGCCTCCCACCGTGCCCGGCGGGTTGCGATACGTCTTCGAGACGCTCTTCTGCGTGTCGGTCACGGTCACGGTGTACTCGAGGTCGGTCAGGCCGCCGTAGTAGACGTCGAAACGGTTGAGCCCGAACGGTCGTGTGTCCTGGATGCGCACAACCACTTCGATTGCCTGCGCGCTGCTGATGCCGAACGTGGCCACGTCGGGGTTCTGCGAGCCGGCGACGAGCTTCGCGCCGAGGAACGTGCCGGGCGCGGGGGGATTCGCGAACTGGTTGATGAACGCGACCGAGACGCGGAAGCGGCCGTCGAGGAGACAGGCCGTGGTCGCATTCACGGTGCACTGACCGTTGTTCACGGACTCGCACGTGACGGTGATCGTGTAGTCGCCGAACTCGACCGGCACGCCCGGCGTGATCAGCACGATGTACGGGCCGGTGTACGGCAGAGTGAAGCCGGCGATGGTCGCGGTCGCGCCGTCGACGAACTGGTCGTTCTGCGCGTAGATCGTCGACTGGCCGGAGCGGCCGTCGGCCAGCGCGATCGTGGCGGCGAACTCCGGCGAGCGGCCGGTGATGGTGACCTTCTGTCCGGCGGTGCCGTTGAACGCGTAGCCGACGCCGTAGACGTTGCTCGAGGTGCGGCAGGAGTCGACCGACACGCGGCCGGTCACGGTCTGATTGCAGCCGACGGTGCCGGCGGCGCACGGCGTGAGCGAGACGATCTTGCCCCGCATCTCCTGCACGTCGAGCTCGGAGATCGACGGCTTGAACTGCGCCTGAAGGGATACAGCGATCAAAAGCGTGAAAAGCACAGCCAGTTTGCGCATTTTCTTGATCCTCTCTCTTGAATGATCAGTTGGAAATGAACGACGTGCGGTCGACGCCCCCGCCGACCGTGCCCGGGGGATTGCGGTAACTGCGGGTCGTGCCGGTGACGGTATCGACCACGGTAACGGTGTACTCGAGATCGGTCAGTCCGCCGTAGTACACATCGAAGCGGTTCAGGCCGAATGGACGCGTGTCCTGGATGCGCACGACGACCTCGATCGCCTGCGCGCTGCTGATTCCGAAGGTGGCCACGTCGGGGTTCTGCACGCCCGCGACGAGCTTCGCGCCGAGGAAGTTGCCGGGCGCGGGGGGATTCGCGAACTGATTGATGAAGGCGACCGAGACGCGGAAGCGGTCGCTGAGCAGGCAGACGGTGGTGGCGTTCGCCACGCACGGTCCGGGGACGTTCGTCGTCGTGGCCGTGGCCTCGTTCGAGTAGCCGGAGTTGCCGTTGCCGTTGCGCGCGCGGATGCGGAACGTGGCCGTCTGGCCGGGCGTGAGGCCGGTGACGGTGAACGACGTGGAGTTGGCCGGCGCGGAGCCGATGTCGACGAACGAGGCGCCCACTCGCTGCTCGATGCGGAACTCCGACTCGTCGTTCGAGTTGTCGGTCCAGTTCAGGCGGATGCTGGTCGTGGAGACCGCCGTGGCGGTGAGGTTCGACGGCGCCGCCGGCGGCTGCGGCTGCGGACCTCCTCCCTCGGCCGTGACGCTCAGCGTGTACGACGACGAGCCGCTGAACGCGGAGACGCCGATGTAGTACGTGCCCGCCGCCAGCGGCGCGGCGGTGATGAAGCCCTCCGGGTTGGCGTTCGTCGTCGCCGCGCCGACTTCGTCGACGTCCGAGCCGTTGATGGTGAACATGAACAGGTCGAGGTCGCCCGTCGCGAAGGTGAGGCTGACGTTCAGCCGCGCCGGTGCGGCGAGCGTGATGCGGAAGAGGTCCTCGATTCCGTCGGAGTCGCCGTTGGTGTACGTGACCGTGATGCCGCTGGCGTCGTTCTCGTTCGCGCTGCCGGTGCACGGCGTGCCGATGGTGATCGGCGACGCATTGTTCGGCGACTCGTTCGGCTCGCTCTCCTGGCAGCCCGCGTTCGGCGCGACGACGTCCCACCCCATCATGCCGAAGGCGAGCAGGTCGTTGTCCGTCAGCTCGGTGCGGACGCCGGAGTTGAGCGTCGGATCCATGATGCCGATGCGTATGCCGGTGAGCGCGTCGTCCTTCCAGTGGCTGGCCTGCTGCTCGTCGCCGCCGGTGCCGTCGGGACGGCCCGTCGAGAGCGACAGCGCCGTGCCGCCGCTGAAGAAGACCTGATCTCCGCCGGACGACTGGACGCGCTGCCGGGTGGTGAAGTTGCCCGTGTTCACGCCGGGACGGAAGCGGAAGAAGTCGAGGATGGTGGGGATGACCGGGATGTCCTCTTCCTCGTCCTCGGACAGGCCGACCAGCGAGGCGAAGCCGAGCATGTGCCCGATCTCGTGGATGACCACACCTTCGAAGTCGGTGCGGCCCGGCGTGATGCCGTCGTTCGGATTGAAGTCGTACGGGAACGCGGAGTTGAAGCCGATCGTCGGCGCCTCGTCCGAGCCAGCCGCGGTCGCCGGCAGGCCGTCGATGGCGCGCAACAGCATCGACGGTGCGGCGACGCGCGTCTGTGCGCCGAGGTCGGTGGGCAACTGCGTCGCCGGCAGCGCGTTGTAGATGCTCTGTTCAGCCGCGTTGTCGGCGGCCGCGACCAGCAGCCCGCGCACTCCGGCGTACATGTTCGGCTCGCCGCCGCGATAGTCGGAGTTCGCCGCGGCGATGACGTCGTCGTCGAAGTCCTCGCCGAAGCGCTGCGTGCCGAAATCGACGTCGACGTAGACCGTGACGGGATTGGCGATGCGGCTCTCCCACGCATCGGCCGCGCGCTCGAAGGCGGCCTTGGCCTGCGGGTTCGCGTCGAGCTGCGCCGTGCCGCGAAGGATGATGTTCAGTCCCGCCGATGCATTCGCGCGCAGCTTGTCGCGCGACTCGCCGAACACTTTCAGCGGCACGTTGTGGCGCGCGTTGATGCGAAGCGCCTCGGCGGGCGTCGCGTCCATGCAAAGCGTCTGGCCGCCGACGCTGCGCAGGACGTACGCGCCGTGGTCCTTCAGTGGCGCGTACTGCGCGCCTGCCGCAAGCGACAGGAGCAGAAAGGTGAGGACTGCCGGGAGACGGATTTTCATGAATCCTCCGAGTTGGACTGGACGGCGACTGCCGGACGATGGTAAGGCCAGATCGCATCATGAACACACTTTCACAGCGCTTACAATCCGCGCCGCCATGAACGACGTCGAGATCGCAATCCACGCCGCGCGACAGGGCGCCGCCGTCCTGCTCCGCTACTGGGAGAACCTCGGCCGCGAGGACGCGGACCTCAAGGCGCGCAACGACTGGGTCTCCGCGGCCGACCGCGAGAGCGAGACCGCCGTCATGGCCGCCATCCGCGAGCATTGTCCCGACGACGGCTTCCTCGGCGAGGAGACCGGTCGCACCGGCGACCGCCAGTCGGCCCGCACCTGGATCATCGACCCGCTCGACGGCACGTCCAACTACCTGCAGCACTTTCCGGTCTGGTGCGTCTCCATCGCCCTGCGCGAGAACGGCGAGACGACCACCGGCGTGATCTACGAGCCGCTGCGCGACCTCTTCTTCACCGCGCAGCGCGGCGCGGGAGCGTTCCGCAACGGCGAGCGGATGCGCGTGTCGTCGCACGGCGCGGTGGAAGGGTCGTTCCTGGCCACCGGCTTTCCGTTCCGCGCGCAGGAGTACGTCGAGACGTACGTGCGCATCTTCACGGACGTGATCCGCGTGTCGAAGGGCGTGCGGCGCGCCGGCTCGGCCGCGCTCGACCTCGCGTACACGGCGGCGGGCATCTTCGACGGCTTCTTCGAGATGCACCTCGCGGCGTGGGACGTCGCGGCGGGCTCGCTGCTCGTCACCGAGGCGGGCGGCGTGGTGACGGACTTCTCCGGAGGACAGCGCTGGCTCGACCGCGGCAACATCGTCGGCGCGACACCAAAGGTGCACGCGGAGCTGATGCAGATCATCGGACGCCACGTGACCGAGGATCAGCTCGATCACCGCAAAGGGGAGCGGCTCGGACTCTGATGCCCCGCAAGCTCCCGCGCGCGTTCTACCTGCAGGACACGGTGACGGTGGCGCGCGCGCTCCTCGGCTGCGTGCTGTGGCGGCGGCTCGATGACGGCGCACTCCTCGCCGCGCGCATCGTGGAGACGGAGGCGTACCTCGGCGCGAACGACCTGGCCTCGCACGCGCGCCGCGGACTGCGCTCCGAGCGCAACGCGTCGATGTATCTCGAGGGTGGACACGCATACGTGTACTTCACGTACGGCATGCACTGGTGCATGAACGTGGTCACGCAGGAGCAGGACCTGGCCGAGGCGGTGCTGCTGCGCGGCGCGGAACCGGTGCGCGGCATCGACGAGATGCGCGCGCGCCGTCCCAGGGCGAAAAAGGACTTCGAGCTGATGAACGGCCCGGGCAAGATCTGCATGGCCATGGACGTCGACAGGCGATTCGACGGCGAGAGCCTGCGCGGCGAGCGCCTGTGGCTCACGGAGCGCGACGTCGCACTCGGCGACGCCGACATCGCCGTGAGCCCGCGCATCGGCATCGACAACTCGGGTGACGCAGCGGCGTGGCCGCTGCGTTTCTTCGTGCGCGGGAATCGGAACGTGTCGGCGTATCGCGTTTCTCGCGAGAGCGGGACAGGCTGAAGCCCGTCCTACGTTGGGCGTGGCTTCAGCCGCCCTCCGATGTCTAGTTCGCCGGGAACCCCGTGCGATCCACGCCGCCTCCCACCAGGCCCGGCGGATTGTGATACGTGGCGGTGCGGCCGTTGAACGTGTCCGTCACCGTGACCGTGTACTCGAGATCCGTCAGTCCTCCGTAGTAGATGTCGAAGCGGTTCTGGCCGAACGGACGCGCATCCTGGATGCGCACCACCACCTCGATCGCCTGCGGGCTGCTGATGCCGAAGATGCCGACGTCGGGATTCTGCGAGCCGGGGGTGAGCTTCGTGCCGAGGAAGTCGCCCGGCGCGGGCGGATTCGCGAACTGGTTGCGGAACGCGACCGAGACGCGGAAGCGGTCGTTGAGCAGGCAGACCACGGTGGACGTCGGGATGCAGAGCGACGGCGTGCTGGGCGTCGTGGCCGTCGCCTCGTTGCTGAACGGAGAGTCGCCGCTGCCATTCGTCGCGCGGACGCGGAACGTCGCCGTCTGGCCGCCGACCAGGCCGGAGATGGTGGCGCTGGTGCTGTTCGCCGAAACGGTGCGCACGAAGACGAACGTGCCGCTGGAGTTTCGCTGTTCGATGATGAAGCCGCTCTCGTTGTCCGAGTTGTCGCGCCAGTCGAGGCGGATGCTGTTCGACGAGGTCGCGGTGGCGGTCAGGTTCGAGGGCGCGTTCGGCGCGCCGGCCACGCCGCTCTGCGCCTGCACGGTCAGCACGTACGACGACGAGCCGCTGAACGCGGAGACGCCGAGGTAGTACGTGCCGGCGGGAAGGACGGTGGCGGTGACGAAGGACTCGGGACTCGCGGAAGTGTTCGACGCCGCGACGACGCCGGGCGTCGTGCCGCTGACCACGAAGAGGAAGAGATCGAGGTCGCCGGAGCCGAAGGCGAGACTGGCGCTGACGCGCGCGGGCGACGGAAGAGTCAGGCGGAACACGTCCTCGATGCCGTCCTGCGTCTCCGGGTCGTACACGATGACGATGGACGACGCATCGCTGGACGACACGTTGCCGCTGCACGGCACGCCGAGGCTGATCGGCGTGGCGCTGGCCGTGGTCTGGTTCGGCTCGGCTTCGACGCAGGTCTGCGCGCCGGCGGCGAGCACTACATTCATGACCACGAGTAGGATCGCAATGCGCACGTTCATGGAAGTCTCCTGATGGATTCGTTCTGCACATTGAGTTCCCGCGTGGAGCTCCGTCACAAGATCGAGCGGTCCGAGTTCCTCGGCATCGCCTTTCCGGTGGTCAGCGAGGAGGAGTTCTTCGCCGAGCTGGCGCGCGTGCAGAAGACGCATTTCGACGCGACGCATCACTGCTGGGCTTTCCGTTTGTTCGCCGGCGGACGCACGCGCAGCTCCGACGCGGGCGAGCCGTCCGGCACCGCGGGGAAGCCGATCCTCGCCGCGATCGAGGGCGCCGCGCTGCACGACGCCGGCGTGATCGTCGTGCGCTGGTACGGCGGGGTCAAGCTCGGCACCGGCGGCCTCTCGCGCGCGTATCGCGACACCGCCGCGGAGACGCTGCGTCTCGCGGAGCGGCTCGACCGCTACGTGTACGAGCGCGTGCGCGTGATCGTGCCGTTCGACGCGACGAGCAGCGTCTACCGGCTGGTCGATCCGCCGGACGTCGTGCTGGCGGGGCGGGAGTATCGGGAGGAGAACGTCTTCGCGTTCGACGTGCGCGCGTCGAAGGTGGAGGCGTTCCGCGCGCGGGTCCGCGAGCTGCGGCTCATTCTTCCGTGACGTTCGTCCGCGCGATGCGGTCGCCGGTGCGCGCCTTCCCGAACAGCACCAGCAGTACCTCCAGCAGGTTCCAGCCGGGGATGATCAATGGGATGTTGCGCACCAGCGAGCGGCCGTAGCCGCATCCTTCACCGCGCGGCGTGAGCAGGCGCAGGCCCAGCAGATGCTTGCCGATCGAGCGGCCGCGGAAGCCATCGCGGAAGAGCATGGCCACCATCAGGATCGCCAGCGCCGCCCACCACACCAGCTGGATCCCCTTCGGCGTCGAGGCCCAGGTCATGGCGTAGCTGACGATCGAGGCCGGAAGGACGAGAATGATGGAGATCGAGAGGGCATCGACGAGAAACGCGGCGATGCGCAGGAGCTTCGTCTGGGAGCTGTCGGTCAACGCTGGAAACCTCGGCCGGCCATTCTCGTACAAACCATCAGCAGGTGCCGTATGAACAGCCCGAACCGTAAGCTTTATTTACTGGCAGCCGCGACGATCCTCGCCGCGGGCTGCTACCAGCGCGAGCGCGGCGTCGACAGCGACTCGCGCGCCACCATCACCCGCAACTGGCCGGCCGCCGGCATCAGCGTGGTGAAGGTCGTCGAGGTCGACGGGAACATCAGCGTCGAGGCCTCGACCGGCAACGAGATCTCCCTCCTGGCCACGGCCAAGGGCGACCTCGAGATCAAGAAGGGGCAGGAGAACGACGGCCTCTTCGAGACGGAGCTCATCGGCGACACGCTGCGCATCGGCCGCAACGAGAAAGAGCGCGACGGCTTCCACTTCTTCTGGGAAGTGAACGACGTCGAGATCGACTACGTCCTTCGCGTGCCGCACACGGTGTCGCTGGCCGTGACGACCGTGAACGGCAAGATCGCCACGAAGGGAATCGACGGCAGCATGAAGGCCGCGACGGTGAACGGCCCGATCGACATCGAGACCGCCGGCACTCACTCGCTGCAGGCCACGACGGTCAACGGCCGCGTGCGGGCCAGGTTCACCCGCGACTTCCAGGGCGCGCGCTTCAAGACCGTGAACGGCGGCGTGACGGCCACACTCCCGTCCACCGCGTCGTTCGCCGTGAACCTCTCCCAGGTCAACGGCGACTTCGAGGCGTCGTTCCCGCTGAGCATCCACTCGAACCCCGGCAGCCGCCGCGTTTCGGGCGACGTGAACGGCGGCGCACACGAACTGAAGATCGTGACCGTGAACGGCGACGTGGAGCTGGCGCGCCTCAACGGCATGTAGCCCCGCTCGCGAGAGGATGACGAAGAGGCCTCCGGCGGGCCGGCCCGGCCGGCAGCGCTGGTTGGCCTGGCCGGGCGCATGTTCATCGCCTGAAGTTCGCGTCTCGCGACCGCACGTGCCTGAATCTGCGCTGCCGACCGCGTCGGCCCGCCGGAGGCCTCCCGGTCGTTCCCTCGTGCGGTGCCGCGTGGCATCATCCGCGGCGTGACGCGGCGCCTGCTTCCGTACCTGCTCTTCGGCGCCTTTGCCGCCGCCTCGTTCGGGGCGATCCGCAGCTACGACTTTTTCTGGCAGCTTGCCACGGGGCGGTGGATCGTCGAGCATCGCGCGCTGCCGCTCACCGATCCGTTTGCGCTGGCCAGCGCGCGCACGGAATGGATCGACGGCGAGTGGCTGTACGAAGTGGTGCTGTACGGCGCGCATTCGCTCCTCGGATTGAGCGGGCTCTCCTTCGTCAAAGGATTGCTTTGCGCGGCGATCTTCACGTGCGCGTTTCTCTTCGCGCGGCGCAATGGGGATGAAGGGACGGCGCTGCTGGCGACGGCCGTCGCCTTCGCCGGCGCGGCACCGCTCCTCGACCTGCGTCCCTCCGCCGTGGCCGCATTGCTGGTCGTGCTGATGCTCGGCGCGCGCAGGACGTGGGCGAAGGTGCTGATCACGATCGTGTGGGTGAACGTGCATCCATCGGCATTGCTCGCGCCGATCGTCGGCGCGGTCCACGCGCCCCGCACGGGGGGGGACAGGCTGAAGCCTGTCCTACGTTCGGCGAGCCTGTGTGCGCTGGCGTTGCTCGTGAATCCGCACGGCTACAAGGCTGTCCTCGCGCCGATCGAGCTGACGGCGTTCGTCAACAGCGGCGCGTTCGTCAACGCGGAGTGGCTCCCCAGCCTGCCGGGACAGTTCCCGCTGCTCTACCCCTCCATCGCCGCGGCCGTCGCGTTGTACGCGCTGCAGCCGCAGCGCGACTGGGTGCGCGTGGCGCTGCTGGCGATGTTCGCGTTCCTCGCGGTCCGGCACGTGCGCAATCAGCCGCTCTTCTTCGCCGCGCTGCCGCTGCTCGTGCCGCTGCCGCCGCTGCGTCCCGTCATCGCGTACGCCGCGGCGGCCATCTCGGTGCTGCTCATCGGCATCGCCACCGATCATCGTCCCGGCGTGCCGCCGGAGCGCTTTCCCGTCGCGGCGATGGCGAAGCTGAAAGCGGCGAACGTGCAGGGGAACATCTACAACGCCGACCAGTTCGGCGGCTACCTGATCTGGAGCTTCTATCCCGAGCGGCGCGTGCTCACCGACGGCCGCAACGAGCTCTATCGCGACTTCATCCCCGAGTGGCAGCAGGCGCGCGTGGACAGCCGCAAGTGGAACGCGCTGCTGCAGAAGTACGACATCGCCATCGCCGTCGAGGAGCATCGCGCGCCGCTGAACGTCATCGATGCGCGCACGGGAAAGCCGACCGAGATGCCGGCGCATCTCGCCTACTGGCCGAAGAAGGATTGGGTGATGATCGCGGAGGACGAAGCGGCGATGGTCTTTGCGCTGCGGCGCGTCAGTTCACGAGCTCGCGGGGGTCGCTGAAGCTCAGCTCCTCGTCCGGCCAGCGCTGCTGCAGCACGCGATCGAAGTGCGGCTGCACGATGCGCTCGTAACGGTCGCCGAAAGTCGGGAAGATTTCGAGGATCGCCTTGCGCGCGCAGTCGACGAGGCAGCGTGCTTCGCGATGCGAGACCGTGCGGTCGCTGCTGATCAGGTTCAGCGTCAGCTCGACGATCATGCGAACACGGCGCAGTCTGCGGCGCTCGAAAAAGGCGGAGCTGTTTTCCGTCTGCGATTCGTATTCGAATTTGGGCATCGTGTTCACCCGCCGCAAACCGTGTGGTGTGAGGGTGAATTCCTGATTGCTGTTACGCGTGCTACGCGTGTTCGCGATCGCCTTCGGCCCAGATTTCATCGGCCAGCGACGGCTCGATGCGCGATTCGTAGTACTTCACCGCGCTCCGTCCGACGGCGTAGACCGCGGCGTAGTTCAGCGCGCCGCCGGCCGCGACGCCGATGAACGGAATCAGTTTCGTCAGCCGCTCCTGCATCGCGCGCATGCCGATGCGCTCGGCCAGCATGCCGCCCGTGACCGTCGACGTGCCGAGGAGCGCGGCGATGCCCTGCTTGCCCGCGCCGACGCCGGAGGCGTACGCGAGACAGGCCATCGCTTCGTTGAATCGCTCGCGCGACGACGGCTCGTGACCGTAGACCGTGGCGATGCCGAGGATCAGGCGGAACTGCTGGTAGACCAGATAGGCGAGATCGGCGCTGAGCGTGCCCAGCGCGGCGATGCCGAGAGGGAGGCCGGTCACCGCGCCGGCAGCGGCGCAGCGGATGGCGGTGCGGCGCGAAAGCGTGCGCGCGTGTGCGGCCGGCGCGAAGCTGGGAGACTTCTCGCGCAGCGCGTCCACTTCCTTGCGCAGCTTCTCGGTGTCGATCTCCTCGAACATCGAGCGGAACAGCTCTTCGAGCATTCCGTCGGCGCGCTTCTTCAGGTCCTTCGCAGTGGCCATCATCATTCGGCGGTTTTCGTCGTCGACTCGCTCTTGGTCTCGGTCTTGGTTTCGGTTTTGGTCTCGCTCTTTGATTCGGACTGCGAGGCGGAAGGTTTCGAAGACGAGTAATCGGTCTTGTAGAAACCGGAGCCTTTGAACTGGATCGCCGGCGAGGAGATGAGCTTCTTCATCTCGCCACCGCACTTGGGGCAGTGCTCGAGCGGATTGTCCGAGAACCTCTGGATGATCTCGTGGCGCTCGTTGCACTGATTGCACTGGTATTCGTAGATCGGCATGTCACTCCCGAAACGCTCCGAACTCGGCGGTTTATTCAGGAACTGAGCCTGCCGAGCTTCGCGTGGGACGTTTCTTCTGCCGCAAAGACTTTGCCGTCGCGGAAGTAGACGCCCGCGACGCCGCCATCGCGCGTCCGGTAGTACCACGCCTCGAAGGTCGCCTCGGCACGCTCGTTCTTCACCGACCAGCCGGGCATCGGCTTGCCGAGGAGCGACGCCACCTGGCGGTGGCTCATCCCTTTTTCGAGGGCCAGGAGCTTCTCGCGCGACACCTCCAGCCGCTCGGCCGCCGCGGCCATGCCGCGGCGCGCGGCGGCGTTGGTGGCATCGTGCGCGAGGACGCCGCGGTAGAAGCGGATGGCGTCCTGATGGCGTCCCATCGCGGCGAGGTCGTCCGCGAACTCGAGCTGCAGCCGATGCCACACTTCGCGTGCGCGGCCGTGGTCGGGATGCTTCTGCACGAAGGCCCGCACCGAGTCGGCGTAGGCCTGCTTCTGCTCCGGACGCGCGTCCGCGGCGACGGCTGCTTTCTTGTGGCGGAGCACGTCCCGCCACTCCGCCTGATGATCCGGCTGCGCTCCGCGATCGGCACACGCTGCCGCGAACAGCAGCAGGAGCGTTGCAGGGACGGTGGAAAACCGCATTGGCGACACGGTAGCATACGCGCCGGAGGGAGCAGCCTTATGGCCGTGAAGGGTGAGGAAGTCGCGAGCGCGATCGACGCGCAGGTCCGAGAGTCCATCGAGAAGATGGTCACGGAGATCCGCTCGTCCATCGAGGACGTTCGCGCCGCAGTCGACTCCCAGCTCAAAGCCGCCCTCCAGAGCGTGCAGGCCGACGTCAACTCGGTGTCGTTCCTGCCGCAGATCCGCAAGTCGGTGGAGGAGCTCGAGGAGTCGTACACGTCCGCGGCGCCCGCGCAGAGCGGCGCCGGCGCGGGACGGGTGAAGGCGGCCGTGCAGGAGATCGAGCGCGGCAAGTCGCAGGTCGACGTGCTGAACTCGCTGCTCGAGCAGTGTCTCGGGTTCGGCTCGCGCGCCGCGCTGCTCATCCTCCGCGGCGAGACGTTCAGCGGCTGGAAAGGCACCGGCTTCTCCACGCACGGCGGCAACGACGAGATGATCAAGCGCTTCAACGCGGCGCCGGGGCTGATCCCCGAGCTCGACCGCGTGCTGCGCCGCGAGGAAGTCGTGGAGTGGGACGGGCAGAACCTCGCCTCGCGCCTCGGCGTCGGCAACAGCGAGCGCGCCGTGCTCGTGCCGATGGTGATCAAGGACAAGGTCGCCGCCGCGGTGTACGTCGACACGATCGCGAGCGACGCGTCGAAGTTCGACGCCGACGCCATCGAGCTGCTCGTCTTCACGACCGGGTTGCTCGTCGACACGCTGGCCATCCGCAAGAAGATCCCTTCGCCGAGCCTGCGTGCCGCGGCCGGCAACCCGCTCGAGTCGCCCGCGCCGCGCCCGGCTCCCGCGCCCGCACCTGCACCTGCACCTCCGGCTCCGCCTCCCCCGCCGCCCGCCCCCGCTCCCGCACCGGAGCCGGTCGTGCCGCGGCAGACCGACGCCGGCACGGTGGCCATCAACGCCGCACAGCTCCGCGAGCTGATGGCCACGCAGCGGCCGACCTTCAACGAGCCGTCGGCGACGGAAGACTTCAGCTCGCCCGCGCCGCCGAAGCCCGCTCAGGCACCCGCGCCTCCTCCGCCGCCTCCTGCTTCCGCGGCTCCGGCGGCCAGCGAAGACCGCCCGTCGACGCAGTACATCCCGCCGGCGAACCTGGCCCGCACGAATGCCGGCGGCCCGCAGTCGGACGACGCCAAGAAACACGACGAGGCGCGCCGCTTCGCGCGGCTGCTCGTCTCCGAGATCAAGCTCTACAACGAATCCAAGGTCGAGCTCGGCCGCAAGAGCAACGATCTTTACGAGCGGCTCAAGGAAGACATCGACCGCAGCCGTCAGATGTACGACGAGCGCATCGGTGACGATGTGCGCAAAGTCTCGAACTATTTCTATGACGAGCTGGTGCGGATTCTGGCCGACGGACGAGCCGAGGCATTAGGTTTGTAATGTAACTTCGTCGTGCTGCAGTTTCTCCGGCGCCGCTGGCTCGCGGCGACCATCGTCGTAGTCCTTCTTCTGGCTGGTGGCGTCCTCGCGTTCTACCTGGCGCGAGGCGATGCGGAGACATCCTCAGAAGACGAGGCGCAGGATGCCGCGACGGCCGAGGCGCCTCCCGATCTGGAGAAGCTGCGCGAGAAGTACACGGCCGGCGTGGCCGCGCTGCACGAGGACAACGGCGCGGAGGCGATCAAACACCTCGGCTCCTTCACCTTCGGCCCGCGCGTGGTCGAGGAGTACCGCCTCTACTACCTCGCCAACGGCTATCAGCTCGCCGGCAACCCGACCAGCGCGCGCGTGACGCTGGCCAGGCTCTGGCGGCGGGACCCGAAGCTGATGTATCGCAACGACGTCGGCTTCAATCTCGGCGAGCTGTACGACGCGACGGGCGCCTTCGAGCGCAGCGCCGAGGTGTACGCGGGACTGGCGCGGCGCGCGGCGGAGCCCGAGGTCGCGGCGAACGCGCGGTGGCGCGCGGCGAATGCGCGGCTGCGGGCGGGCGACGTCGCGGAAGCGCTCTTCAACGCGCGGATGATCCTCATCGACAGTCCGGCCTCGAGGGAGGCGAAGGACGCGGGCGCGATGGTGCGCGCGCTGATGGGACTGCCCGACACCGCGCCGTATCCCTTCACGCCGACCGAGCGCCTCGAGCGCGCCACGAACCTCTCCGCCACCGAGAAGCCGCAGGACGCGCTGCTCGAGCTCGACGCGCTCGACCGCAGCGCGCCGCATCTCGAGCACGCCATCCAGGTCCAGCGCGGCATCACGCTGCACCGCATGCGCCGCTACGAAGACTCGAACAAAGTGCTCGAGCCGCTCACCTCCGGCCCGTACAAGTACGCCATCCCCGCGCTGCAGTACGCGGCGAAGAACTACGCCATCGTCGCCTCGGCCATCAATCCCGAGTCGTTCAAGACCGTGAAGGAGCGGAAGCAGGTCGGCACCGTCAAGCAGCGCGTCGGCAAGGGAAAGAAGCGGCGCACGGTGACGAAGCCGAAGTATCAGACCGTCTTCAAGCAGGTGAAGCTGATCGACCTGAACAAGAAAAAGAAGAAGGACGAGTACGACCGCCTGGCCAGCGAGCGCCTCAAGGATCTCCTGATGCTGCCGCAGCTCACGCCCGATCAGCGCATCGACACGCTGACGGCGCTCATCAACCGCGCGGCGTCGAAGAACCAGGACGCGTACGTGATGGAGCTCGTGCCGCAGCTCATCAAGCTCGATCGCGCCGCCGATCCCGCGCTGCAGCACTTCTGGGACAAGGGATGGGCGCTGTACGCGCGCGGCGATCTGAACGGCGCGAAGAAGCTCTTCCGCTTCATCGCCGACACATACACGCATCCGAACGTGCGCCGGCAATCGGAGTACTGGTACGCGCGCTCGCTCGACCGTCAGGGGCAGAAGGAAGAGGCCCGCGCGATCTACCAGAAACTCGCCGACGCGCCGTACGAGGACCTCTACGCGCAGCACGCGGTGACGCGCGGCGCGAAGCGCAACGGCAAGAGCGGCGGCAACCCGCTGAAGCGCAAGGGACAGGACTGGCGCGAGCTCGCGGAGAAGGAGATGCCGGACGAGCTGGAGCTGGCCTACGAGCTGAGCGCGCTCTCCTCGATGCGCGACGCGTTCCTCGAGGCGCGCAAGAACCTGCGCCGCGAGAACCAGCGCTTCGCCCGCTCGATCTTCGCCGACTTCTATCACTCCACCGGCAACCAGTTGTTGATGTACACCGAGCTGCGCAAGGCCTGGCCGCAGCTCGCCACCGTCGAGCAGGACACCGTGCCGCCGTACTTTTTCAAGATGTACTACCCGCTGAAGTACAGCGACGCGATCGAGAAGCACTCGAAGGAGCGCGGCCTCGACCCGAACCTCGTGCGCGGCCTGATCCTGCAGGAGAGCTACTACGACCCGAAGGCGAAGTCGCGCGTCGGCGCGACGGGCCTCATGCAGCTCATGCCGCCCACGGCCAAAGAGCACGCGCGCCGCATGCGCATCCCCTTCGCCGTCTCACGCCTCGAGAATCCCGACGTGAACGTCCGCCTCGGCACGTACCACCTGCGCATGCTCATCGACATGTTCCGCGGCAACACCTACTTTGCCGTGGCGTCGTACAACGCGGGACAGGGGAACGTGCTCAAGTGGCGCCGCGCCGCGCCGGGCAAACCGACGGACGAGTTCCTGGAGTCGATCCCGTTCCAGGAGACGCGGAACTACGTGAAGCGCGTGACGATGCTGCGCAGCACGTACGCCCGCATCAACTCCTGAACAACGTAGGACAGGCTTCAGCCTGTCCATGGGCAGGCTGAAGCTTGCCCTACGTTTCCAGCCTGCCCTACGTTTCCAGCCTGCCCTACGTTTCCAGCCTGCCCTACGTTTTCAGCCTGCCCTACGTTTTCAGTCTGTCCTACGTCTTCCACTTGATCGAGCAGCCGAAGGCGCGCGTGGAGGCGTTGGCCACCTCTCGTCCGTTCGTCAGCGCGCCCAGCGCGTCCGTGAGTCCCGTCGTCTGGCGCTTCTCCGGATCGGCCTGATCGTCGACGTAGCCGCGGTAGCGCACGACACCGTCGCCATCCACCACGAACACGTGCGGCGTCACGCGCGCGCCGTAGGCCTTCGCGATCGAGCTGTCGCCATCCTTGAGGTACGGGAACGGATAGTCCTTCTCCTCGGCGCGCTTCTTCATCCCCTCGAGCGACTCCTCGGGGAAGCGCGTGTCGTCGTTCGGATCGAGGGCGTAGAAGTGCACGCCCTTGCCGCGCCACTTGTTGGCGATCTCGATCAGGCGCGGCTCGAACGCCTTCGCGTACGGGCACTGATTGCAGGTGAAGATGATGACTTTCGGGAAGCCGTCGTCCGGCTTCATCTCGATGGTCTTGCCGTCCACCGCGTTCACGAGCGAGAACCCGGGGGCCTTCGCGCCGATCTCCAGCTCCGCCGCGAACATCGACCCGGCCACGAGCAGCAAAGCAACTGCGAACACCTTCTTCATTTCTTCCTCCTGAGAATCTCGCGCACGCGCGCGATCATGTCGTCTTTGTGCACCACGCCCTGCGTGCGCCACAGCTCGCGGCCGTTCGCGTCGTAGAGGATGGTCAATGGAATCTGTCCGTCGAATTTGTAGTGGTCGCCGAGGAGGTCGGGGCTGCCGGTGAAGTAGACGTTCGGCCACGACACCTTCTGCTTGTCGAGGAACGACTTCACCGTCTCCTGCTTCGTGCCGGGGATCATGTCGTCCATCGACACGCCGACGAGTGCGAGCTCCGGTCCGAACGCGGCGTCCACCGCGCGCAGGTCGGCCATCTCCGCGACGCACGGCGCGCACCACGTGGCCCAGAGGTTCACGAGACGCACCTTCGCCGCGGCCGGGAAGACCTTCGCGATCTGCGCGGGGTCTTTCATCGGACGGAGGTCCGCGGCGAATGCGGGCGTCGATGCGAGGAACGACACCACGAGCGAAAGGCACCACGGAGCCTTGGGCAGCCAGCGCTGGCGGCCGTGCCGCCTAAGGGATGAAGCCGCGAATCGTGCGAACGCGCGCATCGGGTCGGTCCACCTTCACTTCGATCGAGCGGTATGCCTGATCGTTCTTCGAGCTTTCGGTGTAGTAGCTGAGCAGGTACTGCGAGCGGAGGTCTTTCTCCAGCTCCGCGTAGGTCTCGTCGAGATTCTTCGGATTGCGGACGAAGTACGCCACGCCGCCGGTCTCCGCGGCCAGCGTCTTCATCGCGCCGTTGTGCGTCATGCCGACGGCGACGAAGTAGAGCGGCACGCGCGACGCGCGCGCATACGCCAGCATGTCGTTCCAGGCCAGGCGCGAGGTCGTGTCCTCGCCGTCGGTGAGGATGATCAGCGCCTTGCGTCCCTGCACGTTGCGGAAGCGATAGAGCCCGGTGACGATCGCGTCGTACAGCGCGGTGCCGCCGGCCGGCTTCGGAATCGCCGCGACCTGCGTCTCCAGCGTCGACACCTCGCTGACGAACGGCGTGGTGCGCGCGGGATCGGTCGCGAACGCGGCGATGAAGGCGCGGTCGTTCCTGCGCATCGTGCGCCGGAAGAACGACGTGGCCGCCGCCTTCACGTCGTCCATCCGCTTCTCCATGCTGCCGGAGTGGTCGATCAGCACACCGACGGAGATCGGCAGGTTCGCCGCGAAGTTGAAATTGGCGATCTTCATCGGCTTCGCGTTCTCGAGCACCGTGAAGTTCTTCGCCTCGAGGTTCGCCACCGGCACGCCCGAGCGGTCGCTCACCGACACCGGCAGCTCGACGAGGTTGACCTCCATCGTCTCCATGAAGCGCTGCCCGTCGAGGAAGAGGAGGTCCGAGGCCTCGTAGCCCGTCTCGTCGATCGCCGCGGCGCGCACGAACTGCACGCCGGCCAGCCGCTTCGTCGGCAGGTCGAGCGCGTAGGGCGGGCGGTCCCACGTGATCAGCTTCTCGTCGCCGGCGTAGAGCGTCACCTCGCGGAGGTTCGTCCCCTTCGGGTTCATCACGCTCAGCTTGAAGTGCGACACCGCGTCCGGCGTCTCGGTGCGCGTGATCTTCACCTCGAGCGGCGTCTCGCGCTCGTTGACGATGAACGCGTCCGCGTCGACGTAGCGTCCCGCCTTGTCGTAGCCGACCGCGCGCACTTCGACGCGCTTCGGCAGTTTGCCGAGGTCGAGCTCCGCGCGGTACGGCGGTGAGTTGCGCGCCAGGATCTTCTTTCCCTCGACGAAGAACTCCACGCGCACGACCGGAGCCTGCACGTCGACGTTCACGATGAAAAGGTTCGGCGCGACGTCACGCTGCGGCGCCTGGATCACCACCGCGCCGACGCTCTCCGGCACAACGCCCTCGGCGAACACCGCCTCCGCGCCGTCCTCCGCGCTGGCCACGTACGGCCTGCCGCTCTTCTCCAGCACCACCGTGTCGGCCAGCACTTTATTCAGCACCAGCACTTCACCCTCGGGCCCGTTCTCCTGCATCAGACGCACTTCGACCTGGAGGTTGCCGGCGGGGAAGGTCTGCACCGTCGAGATCTTCGACGGCCGATCCTCGGGGATGCGATAGCGGAAGTTGCGGATCACGCGGCCGTCCTGCATGAACGATCCCTGGATCGCGAGGATGGCGTCGGGCGAGTCATCGAGGCCGGCGGGAAAGCGGAACGTCACGCGTGCGACGACGCCCTCGTCCGAGTCGCCCAGCGGGTCGACGCGCACGGCGATGTCCTGCGCTGCGAGCGGAAGCGCGAACAGCAACAGCAGGGGCATCAGGAGCTTGCGCATTGGAGTGGACAACGAGGATACGGGCCATTGATTCCGGAACCGGTTGCAAAACGCGAAACGCTCGGCGACCGTATACGGCAACGTGCACGTCGCGGCCATCACCGGCTTCTCGGGCGCCGGCAAGACCACGCTCATCGTCCAGCTCATCCAGCGCTACGTCGCGGAGGGACTGCGCGTCGGCGCGATCAAGCACACGCATCACCATCTGAACGAGGAGAATCGCGGCGACACGGCGCGCTTCCGCGCGGCGGGCGCGGACCCGGTCGTGCTCGCCGGACCGGGACAGGCCGTGGTCTTCGCGAACGCCGGCCTCTACCGCGCGTCGTACGAGCGCCCGCGCGACCTGCTCGTGCACTTCGATCACGACGTGGTGCTGGTGGAAGGATTCCGGGAACTGGGCGACTGGCCGAAGATCTCCATCAGCGACGAAGCGCGTCCCACCGTCGAAGAGCTCGCCGCGAACCTCGAGCGCTACTGGAAGTAGCCGGTGACGTCGATGATGAAGTGCACCGCGGTGGAGCCGTCGTTGTAGACGTTCACCGCGCCGTTCGTGCCGAGCGCGACGATGGAACTGTTGGCGCGCGTCTTCGCCGGGCGATAGCTGAGGTTGAACGTCCCCGGTAAGCTGGTGCCCGCCGCATGAAGCACGAGGAAGCCCTGCCCGGCCGGCAGCACCGCGGTGACATTGGCCACGACCGCCTTCGCCCCCACCGGAATCGCGCACGCGCCCGTGACCTGCACGGTGCGAGTCTGCGCGCCGCCGACGGCCGTACCGCCCCGCGTGTCCACGAGCCGGCACGGCGTGATGACGTACAGCGAGCTGGCCCCGTCGGCAGCGGCAACCGTGACGGTGGCCGTTGCACTGTCGACCGCTCCGCAACCGTTGAAGACCCGCACGAAGTACGTCGCCGTCGCGGTGGGCGAAACGGTGATCGAGCTGCTCGTCGCACCGCTGATCGCACTGGTCCCCGCGAACCACTGATACGACAGCGGCGCCGTGCCGGACGCAGTTGCACTCAGCGTCGTGCTCGCGCCGCGGGCAATGGTGGTCGACTGCGGATGCTTCGTGATCGTCGCGGGATTGCAGACGGTCACGGTGGCCGGCGCACTGTCGTCGCTGCCGCAACTGTTCGTGATGCGCACGAAGTAGGTCGTCGTGGTGGCCGGCGAAACGGTCAGCGCACTGCCCGTCGCTCCGTTGATCGGCGTCGTCCCTGCGAACCACTGATACGACAGCGGCGGCGTTCCCGAGGCGGTCGCGCTCAGCGTGGTGCTCGAGCCGCTGGTGATCGTCACGGACTGCGGATCACTCGTGATCGTCGCAGGATTGCATACCGTCACGGTCGCGGGCGCACTGTCGTCAGTGCCGCAACTGTTCGTGACGCGGACGAAGTAAGACGTGGTCGTAGTCGGCGAAACGGTGACTGAGCTGCTCGTCGCGCCGTCGATCGCCGTCGTCCCTGCGAACCATTGGTACGACAGCGGCGCGGTTCCCGAGGCGCTCGCATTCAGCGTCGTGCTCGAGCCGCTGGTGATCGTCACGGACTGCGGATCGCCCGTGATCGTCGTCGGATTACACACGGTCACCGTCGCCGGCGCGCTGTCGTCAGTGCCGCAACTGTTCGTCACGCGCACGAAGTACGTCGTCGTCGCGGTCGGCGACACGGTGACCGAATTGCTCGTCGCGCCGTTGATCGCCGTCGTCCCCGCGAACCACTGGTACGACAGCGGCGCGGTTCCCGTGGCGCTCGCATGCAGCGTCGTGCTCGACCCGCTGGGGATCGTCACGGACTGCGGATCGCCCGTGATCGTGGCCGGATTACACACGGTCACCGTGGCGGGCGCACTGTCGTCGGTGCCGCAACTGTTCGTCACGCGGACGAAGTAAGTCGTCGTCGCGGTCGGCGACACGGTG
>DASUSL010000227.1:0-5804 GCA_036375135.1 Thermoanaerobaculia bacterium
CCCGCGCGGCAGCCGGCGAGGACGCCGGCGGTCCGCTTTGTCCGGAGCCATGCGACGACGCCCGCTGCGACCGACGAACGAGCTCACGAAGGTCGCGAACCGTCCTGGAATTCGAGAGGCCGGTTCCCACCGCGAACTACCGTGTCGCCAGTCACATGAGGCCGCGCCGTCAGTCACTCCGTACATCCGGCCGGACCTTTACGCTCCCATTCATGACCGACCAACTGCTGGAGACGCTCGCACCTCACCAGATCGCGGCGACGTACCCGCCCGGCGCGATACTCTTTGCCGAGGGGGCTCCGCCGGCGGGAGTGCACGTGCTGCTGTCCGGCGCGGTGGATCTGCATTTCGCCGGACGCAACTCGGATCGCCCGCTGCGCGTCGCGGAGCGCGGCACGATCCTCGGCCTGAGCAGCATGATGGGCGGGCGTCCGCACGAGTACACGGCGGCGGCGGCGAAACCCGTGCGCACCGGCTTTCTCGACACGGCCACGTTCTTCCGCGTGCTGAACGAGCAGCCCGCGCTCTGGCTGGACGTGTTGCGCATCCTCAGCCGCGACATCTCGTCGTGCTACGACCGCGTGCGCGAGCTCTCGGCCGGAAGGACTAAGATCGAGGCGTGCACGACGTCCTCGCCTGGGGCCTCACCTTCGACCTGACCATCAGCGTTCCGCTGCTGTACTGGTTCTTCGTCGTGCGCAGGGGGAAGGCGCGTGCGGTGACGCTCGCGCCGGTCTTCGCCGGCGGCTCGATCGCGGCGGCGGCCATCCTCCCCGCCTCGCAGCAGCAGTTCCTGCGGCAGCTCGTGCCGCTGGCGGAGCTCTTCTTCCTCGGCGCGCTGGTGCGGCGCATCGCGCTCGCGCGCCGCACGCGCAGCACGTCGTCCGATCCGTACGAGCGCATCACCGCCGCGGCGCGCGCGATCACGGGTGAAGAGCGGGTCGCGGCCCTCATCGCGTCCGAGGTCACGATCTTCTATTACGCGTTCTTCGGGTGGCGGCTGAAGCCCGCCACGCGCGGCATCACCTTCCACGAGCGCAACTCGTGGGGGACGCTGCTCGCCTGCATCTACGTCCTCATCGCGGCGGAAGGGATCGGGATGCATTTCCTGCTGCGCATGTGGCATCCGTACGCGGCGTGGGCGTGGACGCTCCTCGACGTCTGGGCCGCGATCTGGCTCCTCGGCGATTACCACGGGCTGCGCCTCCGCCAAACGGTGCTCGACGACGAAGCGCTGCACCTCCGCTACGGCCTGCGCTGGAGCGCGACCATCCCGCGCGACCTCATCGAGTCGATCGAAGAGGTGCGCGAGGAGTCGCAGTGGAAGCGCAAGGACGTGCTGAAGGTGGCGATGCTCGACGACCCGCGCTGGCTGATCACGCTCCGCGAGCCGGTGGTCGTGCACGGACTGGCGGGCCTGCGCAAACGCGTGACCGCGATCGCGATGCTGCCGGACGAGTGGTGAGACCGACCGAAGGCCTCCCGCGCAGCGCTCAGTGCCGCGCCGCGCGTGCTTTGGGCGGGCGATACACCTTCAACGCGCCGGTGAGTGTCGCGGAGTCGTTCCCGCTCTTCACCAGGATCACGCTCGTGCCGGCCGTGGCATCCGAGGCGACCGAGTACGTCGCGCTGACCGCGCCGCCCCACCACTCGTAATCCGAGACGCGCTGGAACGCGGGGTTCAGCACCTCGAAGTGCGTCATGCCGCTGATGAAGCCGTCGCCGCCGACGGTGAGCTTCACCGTCTCGCCCGGCTTCACGTGCACCGGCATGCTGGTCAGGCTGACCTGATGCGCGTTCGGGGCGCAGAAGCCGATCGTGCGCGGATTGAGCTGCACCGGTCCGGCCGCGTTGATGACCAGGTTGCCGTAGACGCGCCCGTTCTCCACCGTCACCGGCGTGTCGTAGAACTGCGTCGGGAAGTGCTTGCGCGAGGCCTGGCGCCACGTCCCCTGCAGCGCCTCCACCATCACCGGTCCGTCGAGCGGCTCGGCGTAGAGGCGGTAGCGCCCCGCGGGAATCGTGAACAGCGTGAACTCGCCCGCGGCATTCGTCAGTGCCGTGGCCACGGGCTGACCCCTCTCATCCACCGCCACCACCTGCGCGGCGAAGATGCCGCCGCCGTCGCCCATCACGCGCCCCTGCAGCGTGGCGCCGCGGAGGGTCGGATCGCTCTTCGGGTAGATGGTCGAGATGGCGATGCGGTCGTCCTGGTCGAGCTCCATCGGGCCGTCGGTCCCGACGTACGGATACATCACCGCCGAGAGCGACGCGGAGTGATCGAGTCCTAGGGTGTGTCCGACCTCGTGCTGCAGCGCGAGCTGCGCGTTCACGCGGCCGTCGAAGAGCGACGGATCGATGCGGATGTCCGCGTCCACCATGCGCCCGGTCTTGTTGTCGTACATGTACGCCGTGAGGGCCATGGCCCCCTGTCCCTTGAGCAGGTCGTCGACGACCGAGACGCTGATCCCTTCGGGACGTCCGGCCGAAGCGAGCTGCACGCCGCCCGACTCGAAGCGGATGTCCGCCTCCGGGAGCGACGCCCACACCGCGAAGGCGCGGGCCACCAGCGCCGCGGCGCTCGGATGCAGCGCGGTCACACGCGGGTCGATCTCATAGCGCAGCGGGAACGCGGTCGGCGCCCACTCCACCGGGGTGGCGGCACCGTTGATGTCGAACGTCATGCGCGTCGCCGCGGCCGCGGGAAGCGAGAGCAGAAGTGCGAGGGGAACTGCCACGAGGGCACGGGCCATGATGGGGGTCCTGGTGCAACCGCTACGCCAGTGCGATCAAGTCGATCTCGACCGTCGCATCTTTCGGCAGCGCCGAGACTTCCACGGTCGTGCGCGCCGGTTTGTGTTCTCCGAAATAACTGGCGTAGATGGAGTTGAGGGTACCGAAGTTTCCGAGGTCGGTGACGTACACCGTCGCCTTGATCACACGGTCGAAGCTGGTTCCGGCGGCGGTCAGAATGGCCTCGAGGTTCCGAAAGACGCGATGCACCTGCTCCTCGAAGCTGCCACCGACGAGGCTGCCGGTCGACGGATCGAGCGGAATCTGCCCCGAGGTGTAGACGAAGCCGTGCGCCTTGATCCCCTGCGAATACGGGCCGATGGCCGCAGGCGCATCGCCGGTGGAAATGGGTTCGATCTGCATGGTCCGCGCAGTATAGACGAGTGGAAGACAGGCAATCCTGCTGTCGCTGCAGGTTCGCATTCGTTCGGCTACGCACGAGGGAACGACCGGAGGCCTATCGTCGTCCTCTCGTGTTTGACCGAGTGAATGCAAACGCGCAGGACAGGCAGGATTGCCTGTCCTCCACCGCTATAATCGCGCGACCAGTGAGCTACCCAGGAAACTCCACACTTCCCGCGGTCGTGAGAGACCGCGTGCTCTCGACCTTCCAGCAGACGCTCGCGCTCTACAAGCAGGGCCGCACCGACGAAGTCCTGGCCGGCTGCAACCTGCTGCTGCAGATGGATCCGAACTTCGATCCCGCCCGCAAGCTGCAGGAGAAGGCGCGCAACCCCGGCGCGGCGATCGACGTCGACACCCTCATGCCGGTCGAGCGCGACACGCGCGCGCCGCTCCAGCAGGCTCGTGAGGCGATGGCCGCGCGCGACTTCGAGCGCGTCATCCAGGTCACCTCGCAGATCCTCACCGACGATCTCCTCAACGACGAGGCCCGCGTCCTCGGCGACGAGGCCCGCGAGAAGCTCGAGGCGGCGCCGTTCGTCGAGCAGTTCGCGCGCAAGGCCGATCACGCCCTCACCGGCGGCAACGTGGCCGCGGCGAAGATGGAGCTGGAGAAGGCGCGCGCGCTCGACCCGACCCATCCCGACGTCGTGCGCGTGGCGCAGGCCATCACGGCCCGCGGCGCGGCGCCGCAGCCGTCCGCGCCGTCGCCGGCGTTCATCGTCGACAGCCCCGCGCCGACGGGACGCTCGACCGCGCAGGCGGCCGACTTCGGCTTCACCTTCGAAGAAGAGAAGGTGCAGGAGGTGTCGTTCAGCGACTTCTCCTTCAACACGCCCGCGGCGACCGACTTCTCGTTCGATCCGACGCCCGCTGCGCCGGCCACCCCCGCAGTCGGCGGCTGCGCCGCGGAGTTCGACTTCACCACCGCCTCGGTGGCCACGACCGACGACGACCAGAAGAAGATCGAGCAGTACCTCTCCGACGGCGACCGCGCCTTCGAGGCCGGCGAGTACTCGCAGGCCATCGACCTCTGGTCGCGCATCTTCCTCATCGACGTCACCAACGACCAGGCCTCGGACCGCATCGAGCGCGCGAAGGCGAAGCGCCGCGAGCTGGAGCAGAAGGCGGAGACCATCCTCGCCAGCGGGATCGAGGCCTTCGACCGCGGCGACACGGCGAAGGCGCACGAGCAGCTCACCGAGGTGCTGCGCCTCGATCCGCGGAACTCGCAGGCGCAGGAGTATCTCGACCGGCTGAGCGAGACCGTCTCCGCGCCGGCGCCGATGATCCCGCCGCCGGACGACAACCTCGGCTTCTTCGACGACGAGCTGCCGCCGGGCAACGAGACGCCGCTCATGCCACCCGATCCGGTGAGCGCGCCCGCGGCCGCTCCGGCCGCGGCGAAGTCGGGCAAGCAGAAGAAGGCCGCCGCACCGGCGCCGCGCGCGGCGTCGTCGCGCAAGCTGCCGATGGGATTGATCGGCGGCCTGCTGGCGGCGGTGCTCCTCATCGGCGGCGGCTGGTTCGTCTGGTCGCGCTACATGAATCAGCCGGAGGTGCAGGAAGACACGGGCGCGGGCGCGGCGCTGATCGGACGCGCGTCGATGCTGGCCGGCAAGGGCGAGTTCGACAAGGCCATCGCGCTGCTGCGCGACATCAAGCCGGGCGATCCGAATCACGAGAAGGCGATGCTGATGATCGCCGACCTGCAGCAGAAGAAGTCGGGCGCGGCCGCACTCGTCGACGGCATGCCCGCGGAGCAGTACTACGCGCAGAAGATCGCCGCCGCGAACGCGGCTTTCGCCGCGGGCGACTTCGTCGCGGCGAAGGCGGCCTTCGAGCAGGCCATGCGCGTCAAGCCGCTGCCGCCGGAGCTGCGCACGCAGTACGACTCGGCGGCGCAGCAGGCCTCGCGCTTCGACGCGGCGAACGCGCTGATGAAAGAGGGCAAGTACGCGGATGCGATCGCGAGCCTCGAGGAGCTGCGCAAACAGGAGCCGGAAAACGCGACCATCCAGCGCATGATCGGCGACGCGCGCTTCAACATCGCGGTCACGGCGCTGCAGGAAGAGAAGACCGCGGAGGCGATCCGCGAGCTGGACGAAGTGCTGAAACTGAACCCGAACGACGAGCTGGCCAAGCGCAGCCGCGAGCTGGCCCAGCGCTACAACAACGAGCCGAAAGACCTGCTGTACAAGATTTACGTAAAATATCTGCCGTTGCGCACGGGCTGAAGCCCGGCACCACAGGGGATGGGAGGGCGTGATGCGATTCGACGAAGTGGAGCTCGAGGCGGTACTCGTTCCGGAACTTGCCGCACCCGCAGCCGCCGTTGAGCCGACGACGGACGACGCGCCGCGCTGGCGGCGCCTCCTCGCGCTCTTTACGGACTTGTCGCTGTTCGCCGCGCTCTCTCTCGCTCTCTCTCCCCTCCTCCCCTCGACATTTCCCTGGATGCAGACCGCCGCGCTGGCGGGCTTCGTGGTGGTGCTCTCGTACTACTACTTCGTCGGCGCCTGGCTGCTGTGGGGAAAGACCATCGGCGGCGCGATCTTCGACGTGCGCGTGGTGGCCGACGCGGGCGCGATGACGCTGCGCGACGCCTC
>DASUSL010000228.1:0-7348 GCA_036375135.1 Thermoanaerobaculia bacterium
CGACGTACAAACGTACTCATACGATGACCGCGCCGTGCTGAGAGCCATCCGTGCAGCGGACGGAGAAATCGCAGGCCGTTGCGCTGCACACGCCGGTGACACCACGGGCTCCGTTCTGGTCATACAGAAGGCCGTGTGACACGCGCTACCGCACCCGCCCCCTTACCACCATCGCCAGATCCCGCAGCGGCTTCGCCGCCGCGCCCAGCGGCTCCAGCGCGACGAGCGACGTCTCCACGAGCTCCTCGCTCAGCTTGCGCGCGCCCTCCACGCCGGCCAGTTTCACGAACGTCAGGCGTTGTGCGTCCTTGCCCACGTCCTTGCCCAGCGTCTCCGGGGTCGACGTCACGTCGAGGATGTCGTCCGTGATCTGGAAGGCCAGGCCGAGGTTTTTGGCGAAGACCTCGATGCGCTGGAGCGGCGCTGAGTGGATGTTGGCCAGCATCGCCCCCACCGCCGCCGCGGCCACGAACAGCGCGCCGGTCTTGCGCGAGTGGATGAACTCCAGCGTGTCGAAGTCGAGCTTCGATTCCTCGCTGTGCAGGTCCACCGCCTCGCCGGCGATCGTCCCGTCCCACCCCACCGCGTCCACCACGCGCTGCAGCACCTGCTGCATGGGCCAGCGCCGCGGCGCGCACTCCGCGTGCGCCTCCGCCACCAGGCCGTACGCGTGATTGAGCAGCGCCACCGCCGAGAGGATGGCCAGGTCCTCGCCGAACTCGCGATGCAGCGCCGGCGCGCCGCGGCGCAGCAGCGCGTCGTCCATCGCCGGCAGATCGTCCAGCACGAGCGACGATGAGTGGATCATCTCCATCGCCGCCGCCGCGCGCAGCAGCTTCTCCCCCTTCGCCCCCGCCGCCTCCCCCGCCGCGATGGTCAGCACGCCGCGCACGCGCTTGCCCGGCGAGTCGAGCGCGCGCCGCAGCGGCGCGGCCAGCGGCGCCGGCGCGTGCGGACGCAGCTCCGCCAGAAATTTGTCGATGAGTGCCCGTCGCGACGAAAAGTACTCGTTCATTTACGCGACGCGGCGCAGATGCACGGCCGTCTGCCACTCGAGCGGCGAGATCGACTCCGCCGGCGCGAGCACGATGTGCAGCACCCTGCGGTGACTCGGCACGCGCGCCGGCGCGGAAGAGTGCACCAGCAGCGGCCGCATCACCATCACGCCGCCCTTCGGCACGTACAGATCGACCGCGTGGCCGGCCGCGACCTGCTGCTCCAGCTCCTCCGCGGAGAGCTTTCCGTGGTCATGACTCCCGGCCAGCACGCGCAAAGGACCGTCCTCGGGGCCGCAGGCATCGAGATACAGCCGCAGGGCCAGCATCTGCTCGAGCACCGAGGCCGGCGGCTCGACGCGCGGGACGCCGTTCTTCACCGACCACGGACCATAGCCCGCGACGTTCATCCGCTCGCGCACCTCGATGACGCGGTCCTGATGCCACTCGCCGCGCCGGTGCGCCGGCGGCAGGCGGTCGTACAGCGTCGCCTGCACCGCCACCAGATCGCGGCCGACCAGCGACCAGAGATAGCCGCCCAGTTGTCTGTGCAGCAGCAGCTGCAGGACCGTCGGATGCGACAGCAGCCCGCGCGTTCCGCCGCGGCTCGCTCCCGCCGACGGAATCGAGGCCGCCAGATGATCGCACTGCGTGTCCGTGAGCGTGACGTCTGCGAGTGCGTAACCGTTGAGGTGGAAGTCGGACACACCGGCATCCTACCGCGAACCTCGCTGTACACCGATTGCGCGCCGGGACGTATACCCCGGCATGCACCTGATTCCCGAGGGCCGTGCGCCGCTCCAGCTCCGCATCGACAATCTCTCCAAGACCTACTCCAACGGCGTGCGCGCGCTGCAGAACGTCAGCCTGAACATCGACGCCGGCATGTTCGGCCTCCTCGGCCCGAACGGCGCCGGCAAGTCGACGCTGATGCGCATCATCGCCACGCTGCAGGAGCCCGACTCCGGCGAGATCCATCTCGGCAACCTCGACGTCCTCCGCCGCCGCGACGAGCTGCGCCGGACGCTCGGCTACCTGCCGCAGGACTTCGGCGTGCACGGCAACGTCACCGCCGAGAAGCTGCTCGAGCACTTCGCCGTCCTCAAAGGGCTCGTGCACCGCGGCACGCGCCGCGACACCGTCGAGGCACTCCTCCGCCAGACCAACCTGTGGGACGTGCGCAAACAGAAGCTCGGCGGCTACTCCGGCGGCATGCGCCAGCGCTTCGGCATCGCCGTGGCGCTCCTCGGCAATCCGAAACTGCTCATCGTCGACGAGCCGACCGCGGGACTCGATCCCGCCGAGCGCGTGCGCTTCCTGAATCTGCTCAGCGAGCTCGGAGAGAACAGCGTGGTCATCCTCTCCACGCACATCGTCGAAGACGTCTCCGAGCTCTGCACCCGCATGGCCATCATCGACAAGGGAGAGATCCTCCTCGAGGCCGAGCCGCTGCACGCCGTGGCCGGCCTCGAAGGAAAGATCTGGCGCCGCCTGATCCTGAAAGACGCGCTCCCCGCCTTCGAGCGCGAGTTCACCGTCGTCTCCACGCGGCTCCTCGGCGGACGCACGCAGGTGCGCGTCTACAGCGACGACGCGCCGGGCGCCGGCTTCGAGCCGGCCGAGGCGAGTCTCGAGGATGTCTACTTCACGGTGATGGCGAGGCTGCGAGGACGCCGCGCCGATGCGGCCGAGCAGGTGGCCTCGTGAACTTCCGCGAGATCTTCTTCTACGAGATCCGCTACCAGCTCCGCCGCCTCCCGACGTGGATCTACTTCGGCGCGGTGGTGGGCATGGTGCTGCTGGTCCTCACGGAGATGCTGGAGAGCGAGGCCAGGAGCGGCGGCAATCTCTACACGAGCGCGCCGTTCCTGATCGGCATGTCGATGGTGATCTGCAGCATGACGGCGCTGGTCATCACGGCGTCGATCTTCGGCGATGCCGCGGCGCGCGACGCCGAGGCGCGCATGGATCCGCTCTTCTTCACGGCGCCGCTCACGCGCTTCGAATACCTCGGCGGACGCTTTCTCGGCGCGTTCACGGTCAACGCGGCGCTGCTGCTCGTCGTCCCGGTCGGACTGATCGTCGGGCAGCCGCTCTTTTTCGATGCCGCCACGGTCGGCCCGTTCCGCGCCGCCACGTACGTGCAGCCGTTTCTCCTGCTGATGCTGCCGAACCTCTTCGCCACCGCGGCCATCGTCTTCGCCATGGCCGCGATCACGCGCAAGGCGATGGTGGCCTACGGCGGCGGCGTACTGATTTTCTTCGCCAGCATGATCACCGAGGAAGGATTGGCCGAGCGGATGGCGTGGAAGAAGCTCGCCACGCTCGTCGACCCGTTCGGATTCACGGCCGTCAGCGAGCTGATTCAGTACTGGACGCCGGCCGAGCGCAATCTGCAGCTCATTCCCGTCGAGAGCTGGGTGCTGTGGAACCGCCTGACCTGGATGCTGATCGGCTCCGGCGTGCTGGCGCTCCTCGGCTGGCGCTTCCGCTTTGCACGGGACGGCGAGCGCTCGCGCCCGGAGAACGTGGAAGAGAGACAATCCTGTCTGTCCGCGTCGGAAGAGGGACATGCAGGATTGCCTGTCCTCCACCAGGAGGTGGAGTTCGGATTCGGCGCGCAACTGCGGCAGGCCTGGGCCATCGCCTGGCATTCCTTCACGGAGCTCACCCGCCGCACCGAGGCCATGGGCATCCTGGCCTTTGTCATCGCGGTCATTTTCATCGCGGGTTGGGACGCCTGGACCGTGCTCGATACGCCGACGTGGCCCATTACGTACATCGTCACGCGCTCGGTCATCGGCGGCTCCGTGCCGCTGATCTATCTCCTCACCGCACTGTACGCGGGAGAGCTGGTGTGGCGCGCGCGCGACACGCGCACGGCCGACATCCTCGACGCGTCGCCGGTGCCGAACTGGGTCCCGCTGGCCGGCAAATTCGGGGCGATGGTGCTCGCACTGACCGCCTTACAGTGCGTGATGATGCTCGGCGGCATCGCGCTGCAGACGCTGCAGGGGTATACGAATTACGAGCTCGGCCTGTACGTCAAGATCCTCTTCGGCTTCCAGCTCAGCGACTATCTGCTGTGGGCCGCTTTGGCGATGCTGCTGCAGGTGGTCGTCAACCACAAATACCTCGCGCATCTGATCTTCGTGGCGACGTTCATCTTCATCGTGTTCGCGCGCTACGCCATGCAGTGGGTCGAGCACAACATGCTGGTCTACTCGGCCGGGCCGGGCTGGGTGTACTCGGACATGAGCGGCTTCGAGCCGTTTCTCGCCTCGTTCGTCTGGTTCAAGCTCTATTGGGGAGCGTGGGCGCTGCTGTTCGGCGTCGTCGCCAACCTCTTGTGGGTGCGCGGACGGGAAACGGGCATGCGGCACCGCATCGTCGATGCCTGGCGGCGCCTGACCCGTCCCGCGGCACTGGCGCTGGCCGCGTCGATCCTGCTGCTGGCCGGCATCGGCGGCTACGTCTTCTACAACACGAACATCCTGAACGAGTACAGGACGCGCGACCAGCGCATCGCCACGCTGGTTCAATACGAGCGGCGGTACAAGCAGTTCGAGAAACTGCCGCAGCCGACCATCGCCCGCGTCGACCTGCGCGTGGAGCTCCATCCCGAGCAGCGCATTGCGGACATCACCGGCACGTATCTGCTCGAGAATCGCACGGCGAAGCCGATCGACTCGGTGCACGTGACCATCGACAAAAGCGTCGAGGCGCGCACGCTCACCTTCGACCGCCCCGCCACACGCGTGCGGCAGGACGAGGCAGTCGGCTATCACATTTTCCGGCTCACGAAGCCGCTGCAGCCGCGCGAAACCGCGCGCATGCGCTTCGGCGTGCGCTCCGCGCCGCGCGGTTTCTCGAACGACAAACCGACCGGCGAGGTGGTCGCCAACGGCACGCATTTCCAGCGCAAGTGGATGCCCATCCTCGGCTATCAACCCGAGCGCGAGCTGCTCGACAAACGCGCCCGCAATGAAAACGGTCTGCCCGAGAAGGACCGCCTCCCCGCGCTCGACGACCCGGAGGGACGCCGCATCAGCTCGCACCTCCGCGACGCCGAATGGTTCCACCTCTCCACCGTCATCGGCACCAGCGCCTCGCAGACCGCCATCGCGCCCGGCTCGCTGCGCCGCCAATGGAAAGAGAACGGCCGCAATTACTTTCATTACGAGAGCGACGCGCCGATCCGCAACAATTACCCGATCCTCTCCGCCGCCTACGCGGTGCGCCGCGACTCGTGGAACGGCATTCCGGTCGAGGTGTATTACCACCCCCCACATACGTACAACGTCGATCGCATCATGACGGGGGCCAAGGCGGCGCTGCAGTATCACTCCGAGAATTTCGCGCCGTATCAGCACGAGCAATTGCGGATCGTCGAGTTCCCGCGCCACGGAGGCACCTACGCCCGCGCCAATCCCGGCACGATCACCAATTCCGAGGGCTTCGGCTTCATCGCCCGGCCGGAGGAAGGGATCGACTACCCGTCACTCGTCGCCGGTCACGAGGTGGCGCACCAGTGGTGGGGCCATCAGCTCGTCCCCGCGCGCGTCGAAGGAGGCCCGGTCCTCGGCGAGACGCTGGCTCATTACGGCACGCTGATGGTCGCGGAGAAGACGTACGGCCGCGAGTCGACGGACCGCTTCCGCGAGATCCTGCTGCACCAGTACCTCATCGGACGCCAGAACCGCGGCGGCGAGGAAGTGCCGCTGCTGCGCTCGAACGACCAGAAATACATTCACTATGACAAAGGCGCGCTGGTCATGTACGCGCTGCGCGACCTGGTCGGCGAGCAGCAGGTCAACACCGCCCTGCGCAATCTCCTGCAGAAACACCGCTTCAGCAAAGCCCCCTTCCCCCGCACCCGCGAGCTTTACGCCGAATTACAGGCCGTCACGCCGCCGCAATACCGCTACCTGCTGGTCGACCTGATGGAAGACATTACTCTCTGGAACTTCCGCACCCAGTCCGCCAAAGCCACCGCAGGCACCAACGGCACCTGGCGCGTCACCCTGCAGCTCGATGCGGAGAAACTCAAAGCCGACAGCCTCGGCAACGACAAGCCCGTCCCGATGAACGACTACGTCGACGTCGGCGTCTACGGCCCGGACGAGAAGCTCCTCTACCTGCAGAAACACCGCATCCGCTCCGGCGCACAAAGCATCACCGTCACGGTGCCGCAGAAACCCGTCCGCGCCGGCATCGACCCGCGTCACGTGCTGCTGGAGAAAGAGCGTGGGGACAATGTGAGGGAGGTAGCGTTCTGACCGGATCCGCTACGCTCGGCGACTACTCGTTCCAGTAGCCGGGATTCTTGCGGTCATGCGCGATTGCCAGCCGAATGTCGTCGAGCGCCATGCGCCAGTCTTCTTCGTCGTCTGGATCGGCATCGGCGTCGGCTGCCCGGCGGGCGATTTCCGCCGCCCAGGCCGCCTTCACGTCGCGGTCTTCTCCGTCCAGGCTGGAGAGCAGTTCCGCCGCAATCTTCGCGCGTTCGCTCGGTGCGAGTTGGAGCGCTTCCTCCAGAAGCCGGTGTGCGTTCCTGGTCATGTTTTCATCCTGGCATCAGCGTCACTCGCGCGCTGACGTGCGGCGCCGCAGAAACGCGTCGTAGAACCGTTCCGAGTGCAGTCTGGCCACCAGTTCCTCGTGACGGTGATTCCAGGCGCTGCTGCGGCGGATGCGGTACTGGTTGCGATGGTGGTGTCCGAGCTCGTGCGCGAGGATTTCGACGAAGAACCAGAGCGCGAGCCGGTCGCGATCGGGCCAGCGGATGTGCACGCGATTGCCGCGGTAGCGGACGTCGGCGGAGACACGCTCCATCGTCAGGATGAACAGCTCGGGGAGATCGTCGCCGCTCCACGTCCACTCCTGCGGTAGCGAATAGAGGATGATCGCCTTCTCGTCCGGCAGGTAATACGCGAACGGCTCCCCCACCTCGCCGAGCCGCGGACGCATTTCGATGCGCCGCAGGCCATGGACGTATTCGAGCGGCACCTCGGTGCGCAGCAGACGTTGCAGCGTGGTGGAGGTGAAGGGATGCACGTCTCCTTTGCGCGGACGGCGCACGAGGATCGGTGGCAAAGCGAGCTCGCCGTCGTCATCGCGCTCGAGCCGGCGGCCGGCGATGACCCGTGGCTTGTCGGTGCGGTAGCTGCGTGCCATTTATTGTGCGTCCGCGGCCAGCGCCGCGTCGATTGCGTCTACCGTCAATCCATGAGGCGCCAGCCGCTCCGCGAGCGACTCGTCTGCGCGAATCAGCGCGAGCAACAGCTCCAGCGGCGAAACCATGAATTGTTCGGGGCGATCCAGGAGCGCGTCGAAGACCGGTTTGACGGAGG
>DASUSL010000229.1:0-16497 GCA_036375135.1 Thermoanaerobaculia bacterium
AACAACGACTGGGCCGACTCCGCCACCGCCGACCCCAAGCTCGACGGCCTCTCACCGTTCGGCAAGGCCGTCGTCGGCGAGATGAACCGCCTGGGCATGCTCGTCGATCTCTCGCACGTCTCGCCCGCGACCATGCACGACGCGCTCGACGTCGCCGTCGCCCCGGTGATCTTCTCCCACTCCTCGGCGCGCGCGCTCACCGGCCACCAGCGCAACGTCCCCGACGACGTGCTGCAGCGCATGAAGAGCAACGGCGGCGTGGTCATGGTCACCTGGGTGCCGGGCTTCGTCAGCGAGAAAGTGCGCCTGCACGGAGCAGCGCGCGAGGCCGAGCAGGCGCGCCTCAAGTCGATCTACAGCGGCGAGCCGCAGCTCGCGCGCGAGGCCCTGGCGGAATGGGTCAAGGCGAACCCGCGTCCGCAGGCGACCTTGAGTGACGTCGCCGACCACATCGAGCACGTAATCAAGGTCGCGGGCGAAGACCACGTCGGCATCGGCGGCGATCTCGACGGCATCTCGGCGACGCCCGTCGGACTCGAAAGCGTGGCCGACTATCCGAAGCTCTTCGCCGAGCTGCTCCGCCGCGGCTACACGGAGAATCAGCTCAAAAAGCTGGCGGGACTCAACGTCCTGCGCGCCATGCGTGCGGCCGAGGCCGCGGCGGCGAGGCTGCAGAAAGAGCGGCCGGAGGCAGACGTGCTCATCGAGGAGGTGGATAAGCAGTCCTAAGTGCTGAGTGCTGAGTGCTGGGTGCTGGAACCGCGGAGCGACTCAGCACTCAGGACTCAGCACTCGACTTGGCACACCTCTGGCCTATTGCTGAGTCGATGACGACGGACGCGCGATTCAAGCTCGAGCGGCGTGGCGAGGTGCCCGAGACCAACCCCGACAAGACCGACTTCTATCGCGCGACGCTCGAGCTGTTCAATGCCGAGGGGCTGCCGTTCCTGGTCGGCGGCACGCACGCGTATTACCGCTACACCGGCATCCCGCGCGAAACGAAGGACTTCGACGTCTTCATCCGCGGCCGCGACTACCCCCGCTTCGAGGCGGCCGTGCAGCGCGCCGGCTACGAGACGGAGCTGAAGTTCCCGCACTGGCTGGGGAAGATCTACAAGGACTCCGCCTTCATCGACCTCATCTTCTCCGGCGGCAACGGCGAGGCCGCGGTCGACGACGAGTGGTTCGAGCACTCGGTCGAAGGCAAGATCTTCGGCGGCATCCCGGTGCGGCTCGCGGCGCCGGAAGAGATGATCTGGTCGAAGACCTACGTCATGGAGCGCGAGCGCTATGACGGCGGCGACGTCATGCATCTCATGCTGCGTACCGGCAAGCGCCTCGACTGGAACCGCCTGCTGCACCGCTTCGGCGACCACTGGCGCCTGCTGCTGATGCAGATCGTGAAGTTCGGCTTCGTCTACCCGAGCGAGCGCGGCAAGGTGATCCCGCGCGAGCTGGTCGAGGAGCTGATGCGCCGCTTCACCGCGGAGCTGAACGACCGCTCCGACCCGCGCAAAGTCACGTACGGCACGCTCACGTCGCGCGCGCAGTATTTAGTGGATGTGCGCGAGTGGGGCTTCGAAGACGCCCGCCTCTCCCCGCACGGGACGCTGACGGAGGAGCAGGTGGACCATTGGACGAAGGCGATCAAGGAGTAGTGCTGAGTGCTGAGTGCTGAGTGCTGAGTGCTGAGTCCCGCCCGCCCACTCAGCACTCAGCACTCAGCACTCAGCACTCGTAGTCACACCCACCGCTTCACCCCCGCCTCCAGCTTCTCCAACGCCTCCGCCAGCCGCTTCGCCCGCGTTTCCTCGCGCTTCGGCTCGGCGATCCAGCGCAGGTAATCGCGGCGATAGCCCGGCGCGAGCGTGGCGAAGAACGCCGCCGCCTTCGGCCGCTTCGCCAGCGCCTCGGCGATGAACTCCGGCACCGGATCGCTCGCCTCCAGCCGCTTCTTCGGCCCCAGCAGTTTCGCCGCACGCCGCGCGCGGCCGGCATCCGTCATCTTCCCCTCGGCTTCCATGCGGTCGAAGCGCTCGATGTTGATCTTCGACCAGTTGCGGTCGTTCGAGCGCGGGGTGAAGCGCTGCATGTACGTCTCGTCGTCGATGCGGCGCACGGTCGTGTCGATCCAGCCGAAGCAGATCGCCTCTTCGACCGCTTCCACGTACGCGAACGTGCGCTTGCCCGTGTGTGCCTTCACGAACAGCAGCCACACCTCGGCCGCGCTTTCGTGGTTCTTCTCCAGCCATTTCCGCCACTCTGCGCGCGAGCGCATCCGTACCGGTTTCATGGGTGAATCATGGCATGCCGCGGCGTGCGGCAAGCCCTGGACAACCAGCGCCGCGGGCGGTGCCCACTGGCATGGGCATCGCTTGTCATGAGCCACTTCACGGTTGAGCAGACCGCCGCAATCCTCGACCTCCCGCCCTCCATCGTCGACAAGCTCGTACGCAGCGGACAATTGCCGTCGAACGCCGACGGCGTCCCCGCCTCGGAGATCCAGAGTTACCTCTCGCAGAGCCTCATCCGTCTCTTCCAGGCGCAGGCGAACGCGCAGCCCGTCGCCGAGCCTGCGGCCGAGCCCGAGCCGGCCGCGGATGCCTCACTGATCACCCGCTCCATCGCCGAGTACGAAGTCGAGGCGCGCGGCGAGACTCCGGAGCTGCGCGTCGCGCCGCGCTACGTGCCGCGCCGCCAGCTCGGCGGCACCTTCCGCGACACGCGCTTCACGCTGATGCAGCTCTCCACGACCGGACTGCGCATCCGCCACGACGAGACGCTCCGCCCCGGCGACGTGGCCCGCATCACCGTCTCCCTGCAGCGTCCCGCGCGCACGTTCGCCATGCAGGCGCGCGTGGTCTGGACCAGCATCGCCCAGCGCGGCGACAGCCCCACCTTCTGTATCAGCGGCATCCGCGTCATCGACCTCGGGCCGCTGCAGCAGGTCATCCATCACCTGCGCGAGGCGCGCGACCTGCAGCCGGACGAAGGGCGCCGCCGCAACGTCTCGCCGCTCAGCGGCCTGACCGACGAGGAAGTGGCGTCGATCATCCGCATCGTGCGGCGCTTCTCCGCCGACCCCGTCGAGGCGGGACGCTGGTACTCGCGCGCACGCTTCGCACTCGCCGACGAACAGGTCCGCGCCGCCGCGCCGCAACGCGCGCGCGACCGCGAGGAAGTGGTCGGCGTGTGGGAGTGCCTCGACCGCTCCATCGACATCCCGAAGATCGCCAGCGTCGTCACCTGGCTGCGCCAGACACGGGCGTCCGCGGCCGAAGCGCAGCTCGCGATGTGACCAGCGCGTCGACCTCGGCGTCGCTCGTGCCGAAGCCGCACACGAGCCGCACCACGCCGTCGCCGAAGAGCGGCCAGTCGTAGAAGAGAAAGCCCTGCTCGCGCAGGGCTTTCTGCGTTGCGGCGTCGAAGCGCGCGAAGACGACGTTCGCCTCGACGGGACGGATCACGTCCTCGCCCAGTCCCTGCGCGAGCCGCTGCGCCGCGGCGTTGGCTTTGCGCGCATTGCGCAGCCAGAGGTCGTCGGTGAGATACGCATCGAGCTGCGCGGAGAGAAAGCGCATCTTCGACAGACGATGGCCCGCGCGATGCCAGCGCAGCGCGAGCTCGCCACTCAGCGCCTTTTTGAAGACGACGATCAGGTCCACCGCCATGGCGCCGTTCTTGGTCGCGCCGAAGCTGAGGACGTCGACGCCCGCTTTCCACGTCATCTCGGCGGGCGTGCATCCGAGGTGGACGAGGGCGTTGGCGAAGCGGGCGCCGTCCATGTGCAGGCCGAGCTTCGTCTGCAGCGCGCGGATCTCGTCGAGCCGGTACACTGCCCCCGCCTCGGTCGCCTGGGTGATGCTGACACACGACGGGATGGCCGTCCGTCCCTCTTCCCCGATGGCGTGAATGACGCGCTTCAGGTCGTCCGGATGGAGCTTGCCGTCCGCGCCGGCGATGGGGAACAGCTTCGCGCCGCCGGTGAAGAACTCCGGCGCGCCGAGCTCGTCGCGGTGGATGTGCGCGTCTTCGTGACAGAACACGCCGCCCCACGGCGGCGTCATCGCCGCGATCGACAACGCGTTGGCCGCGGTGCCGGTGAGCACGGGGAAGATCTCCAGGTCGCACTCGAAGAGCTCGCGGCAGCGCGCTCGCACGCGGGTCGTGAAGGGGTCCTCGCCGTACGACGTGACCCGGCCGGCGGTCGCTTTCGCGACCGCCTCGGTGATCTCCGGCGAGGTGCCGTGCGTGTTGTCGGAGCGGAAGTCGATCGTCATCGTAAGCGCATCGTAAGCGTCGCGGCGTAGGTTGAGACGCATGAAAATCGCACGCACCGCCGTCATCGCCCTGGTCCTGCTCACCGCCGGCTGCAACGACATCGGCAGCGACGTCCTCACCAACATCGGCCCCACCGTCAGCGGCATGGTCCTCGACGCCCAGACCAGCCTCCCCATCTCCGGCGCCACGCTCACCATCGGCGGCCGCATGGGCACCAGCAACATCAACGGCGGCTACTTCATCGCCGAGGTGCCGAAAGGCGCGCAGGTGCTGAAAGTGACCGCCCCCGGCTACGCCGAGTACAAGCAGGACCTGGTCATCGACCAGGGCATCGCGAACAACACGGTGCGGCTGACGAAGTAGGCGTGCCCGCGTATCATCTCCGCATGTTCGAGCGCATCACGTTCGATCCGGAGATCATGGGCGGCCGCGCGTGCATCCGCGGCATGCGCATTCCCGTCTCCGCGATCCTCGGCCAGCTCGCGCACGGCGCCACGGTGGACGATGTGCTCACCGGCTATCCCGACCTGGTCGAGGACGACGTGCGAGAAGCGATGGAGTACGCCGCGTGGCTGGCCAGTGAAGAGGTCCACACCGGCTGATGCGGTTCCTCGTCGATGTCTGCGTCGACGTGCGCATCCGCGAGTGACGAAGGACGCGTCATCGTCACCCTCGATCTCGCCTTCCGCGAGATCCTCGCGCTGGCCGGCGAGAGGATCGTCAGCACGATCGTGTTCCGGGTCCGCGACACTCGGGCGTCACTCATCGCGAGACTCGCGGACCGCCGCCGTCCCGGCGGCTGCCGCGGCGGCGTCCTCGCCGCCGCTCAGGGGGCGCAGGCGCGGGACGCCTGCGCGGCAGCCGGCGGGGACGCCGGCGCTCCGCTCTTCCGTTTGATCCCCAGCAGTGCGCGCACCCTCCCCCGCACCGCGCTGCGCAGCCAGTGCCGTCCGGTCGTCTCCGCGATGAACTCGCGGGCGCGGCGCACGTCCAGCAGTGCGTCCGTCAGCTCGCGCGGGTCGTTGAAGTTGGAGAAGAACGCGTTGGCCATGCGTTGCTGCGGGGAGTCGTTATCCGCGAGGCCGTCGCTGCCGTTCTGGGCGATCAGAATCTCCTGCGCGCCCTTCGGCATCGGGCCGAGGAACATGTTGTTGAAGGCGCACATCGGGCGGGCGTGCTCGTGCCAGAACGCATCGAAGGTCTCGGTCATCCACTGCGCGTCGAACGGACGCTCGCCGCGCGCGACGATGCTCTCCACGAGATGGCGCGCCTGCTTCACGCCGCTGTTCGCTCCCTGCGCGGCGATCGGGTCGTAGGAGATGGACGTGTCGCCGAGCGGCGTGACGACGCGGCCGGAAGGAAGCACGCCGACCGGCTTGCGCACCGTCGGCCCGATGCGTCCGGTGAGCCAGCCCAGCGGATCGGAGAGCTCCATGTCGCGCATCCACGCGGCGCTCCACGGGAAGACGTCCGCCACCATCTTCTTCGCCAGTTCCAGCGCCGCGGCGCCGTCGGTCACGCCGTGGAAGACGTCCATGCGCGAGCCGGGCTTCGCCTCGAAGACGAGGTTCCACGACGCGCCGCGGTCCTTGTGAAAGTACGGGACGAAGAACGCCTCGCCGTCGGTGGCCAGCGCCTCGAACTTCACCGGCGCGAAGGGACAGTTCGGATACGGCCCCGCGCCGGTGACGGCGAACATGGCCAGGTTGCGCTGCGGCGCGTCGTACGCGCTGCGCGACGCGTCGCGCGGGAAGAGCGACGTCAGATCGGACTTTCCCGCCGCGACGACCGTCAGGTCGTGCCGCGCCGCGATGGCGTCGAGGCGCTCCGCCGTCACGTTCTCGATCACCAGCTCGCCGTCGAAGTCGTTCATCCAGCGATGACACTGCAGCCGCACGTCCATGGCCTGGAACGGCGTGCGCGGACGCCCGAGGAGCTCGATGAGCGGCTTGCGGATCGTCGGGCAGAACGTGAGGAAGACGCCCTCGCCGCGCGGCGCGACCGCCTCCCAGTGATTCAGCCCCAGCTCGCGCTCGTACGCCACGGCGATGTCGAAGCGCGCCGCCGTGCCGGTGGGACGGCTCTCGTGCAGCCACTGCTCCGCGGTGCGGTCGGAGTAGAGCGTGACGGCGTAGCCGCGCCGCCGCAGGCCGTGCGCGGCGATGAGGCCGATGATTCCGGAGCCGACGATGGCGACATTTCGCATGCCTTCCATCCTAGGCTCACGGCCGCGCCCGTTTGTGAAGGAACGGCGCCAGACCCGCTACGATACGCGCGCCTTGCCGCGCCGCACCGCTCTCCACGCCGCGATCGCCCTGATCCTCTTCGGCTGCATCCCGGTGGTGGTGCGCGGAGTGGCGGCGAACGCGTACACGATCGGCATCGTGCGCCTCGCGGTGGCGACGTTCGGGCTGTTCACGCTGATGGCGCTGCGCGGCGAGCTGCGACGCGTGCCGCCGCGCGACCTGCTCCGCCTCGCGGTCATCGGCCTGCTCTTCTTCGGCCACTGGCTGACGCTGTTCCTCGGCATCAAGGCCTCGTCCGCATCGATCGGCGCCATCGGTCTCTCGACCTACGGCGCGCACCTGCTGATCCTCGGTGCCATCGCCGGAGCGCGCGTGCGGATGACCGACATCCTCGCCGTCACCACCGCCATCGCCGGCGCGCTACTGGTCGTTCCGTCCTTCGATGCCACGGCCATCGGAATGATCCTCTCGACGGTGAGCGCACTGCTGTACGCCTCCCTCCCCCTCCTCCACCAACGCTGGTCGCACATCGACACGCGCACGCGCGCCCTCGGCCAGTTCTCCTTCGCCTTCCTCTTCTTCCTCTTCTTTCTGCCGAAGGCGGAGTGGGAGCTCGGCGCGCGCGACTGGGCGGGGCTGCTGTTCCTGGCCGTCGGCGTGACGCTGATCGGGCACAGCCTCTGGGTGTCCGTCACGACGCGACTGACGCCGTCCGCGACGAGCATCCTCTATTACGCCAACATCCCCATCGCCATTCTTCTCAGCACGCTCGCGCTGGACGAGCGGCTCACGCTGCGCACGGGACTCGGCGCGGCGCTGATCATCGGAGCGGGGGTGCTGGGCCTGATCAGCCGCCGCGCATCTGCTCGAGAATCGCCAGCATCGCCACCTGGCGCATGAACTCGCGCGTGTCGTCGTCCGCGCGCTCGTAGCTGCGGCGGAGGATGGCTACCTCTTCGTCCGGCGTGGTCTCGGCGATGGTGATGCCGTCGAGGGGCTGGTTGGGATCGGAGGTGATGGCGCGGAGCCAGCCGGCGTGCGTGTAGCGGAGGCAGAGGAAGCGCGTGGCCACGGCGGAGTGGCGACGCGGCTTCGCGTGGCGCGGAGGGGCGTCGCCGCGCACGTTGGCCTCCCACTCCTGCACCTGCTGCTCGGCCTCGTGCACCAGGAGCTCGAGCAGGAGCTCGCGTTCGCGCTCGCCGAGGTCGACGAAGGCGATACCGCTCTGGTAGACGACGCCCGTCTTCGCCGGGAGGAGCACCGAGTGGCGGACCGTCCCGACGGCGGTGAGTGGGCCGCACTGGAACGGGTCGACGCGGCCGACGTCGAAGCGGCCGGCGTGCTCGAACTTCGCGCCGCCGAGGCCCATCTCGAGGACCAGGACCTCGTCTTCGCCGAAGAGGCCGCGGCGTGGATTGCGGAGGATGACTCTCGGAGTTTGTCTCTGCATTTCGGACGGAGGGGAGGCTATGCTCCCCTCCGTCAGAATCGCGTTACTGCTTCGTCATGCGTTTGCGCGCGGGCTCGGTCGTGGTCTCGGATTGCGCGCCCGAGGTCATCGGGAGGGGGAATCCGCGCTTGCGCATCAGCGCGTCGATCTTCGGGTCGCGGCCGCGGAAGCGGCGGTACCCCTCGGCCGGATCGATGGTGTTGCCGACCGAGAAGATGCTCTCGCGCAGGCGACGGGCCACGCCCGGGTCGTAGAAGCCGCCCCCTTCGCGGAACGCCTCCGCCGCGTCGGCCGTGATCACGTCCGACCAGAGATAGCTGTAGTAGCCGGCGGAGTAGCCGTCGCCGGAGAAGACGTGCAGGAAGTGCGGCGGGCGGTGGCGCATCACGAGCTGCTTCGGCATGCCGAGCTCCGCGAGCGTCTCGCGCTCGAACTGGTCGGGGTCGATGGTCTGGTTGCCCGCCAGATGCATCTTCATGTCGACCAGCGCGCTGGAGAGGTACTCCGTCGTGGCGAAGCCTTCGTTGAACGTCGAGGCTTTCTCGATCTTGTCGACCAGCGCCTGCGGGATCGGCTTGCCGGTCTGGTAGTGCACGGCGAAGCGATTCAGCACCTCGGGCGTCGACAGCCAGTGCTCGAGGAGCTGTGAGGGGAACTCCACGTAGTCGCGCGCGACGGCGGTGCCGGAGACGGACGGATACGTGACGTTCGAGCTGAGGCCGTGCAGCGCGTGGCCGAACTCGTGGAACATCGTCTCCGCGTCGTCCCAGGAGATCAGCACCGGCTCGCCCGGCTTGCCCTTCACGAAGTTCGAGTTGTTCGAGACGATCGTCTTCACGTCGCCCTGGAAGCGCTCCTGGCTGCGGTACGCGTTCATCCACGCGCCGGAGCGCTTGCCCGGACGGGCGAACGGATCGAAGTACCAGAGGCCGACGTGCTGGCCGCTGGTGCGGTCCGTGACCTCGTACACCGTCACGTCGGGGTGATAGACCGTCACGTTGTTCACCGGCGTGAAGCGGAAGTTGAACAGCTCGCCCGCGACCCAGTGAATGGCCTCGGTGAGCTTGTCGAGCTGCAGGTACTGCTTGACCTCGTTCTGATCGAGCGCGTAGCGCTGCTTGCGGACCTTCTCCGCGTAATAGCGGTAATCCCACGGCTCGATGGTGATCTTCGCCCCCTCGCGGTCGGCGATCTTCTGCATGTCCGCCACTTCCTGCTTCACGCGGGCGACGGCAGGCGTCCAGACCTCTTCCATCAGCTCCATCGCTTTTTCCGGCGTGCCGGCCATGGCGTTCTCCAGGCGCCAGTGGGCGTGCGTCGGATAGCCGAGGAGGTTGGCGCGCTCGGCGCGGAGCTTGAGGATCTTGGTGATGATGGAGTTGTTGTCCTGCGCGTCGCCGTTGTCGCCGCGCATGATGAACATGCGCCACGCCTTCTCGCGCAGCTCGCGGCGGTCGGAGTACGTGAGGAACGGGTCGACGGCGGAGCGGGTGTTGTTGATGACCCACTTGCCGGACATGTTGCGCGCGGTGGCGGCGGCGGCCGCGGCATCGCGCTGCGACTGCGTCAGGCCGGCCAGGTCGCGCTCGTTGTCGATGACCAGGTAGCGGTCCGTCTCATCGGCCAGGACGTTCTGGCTGAAGGAGGTGTAGAGGTTGGCCAGCTCCTGGTTGATCTCGGAGAGGCGCTTCTTGGCGGTGGCGTCGAGACGCGCGCCGGCGCGGACGAAGTTCGTGTACGTGCGCCAGGCCACGCGCTGCTGCTCGGGCGTGAGGCGCGACTTGTCCGGCGAGTTGTAGACCGCCTCGATGCGGCGGAACAGCTTCTCGTTCTGCGTGATCTCGTCGGAGAAGGCGGCCAGCCGCGGCTCCATCTCCCGCTCCACCGGCTGGAACTCGGGAGAGCTCATGTTCGAGCTCCAGATGCCGTAGATCGCGCCGACGCGGTCGAGCGTGCGGCCGCTGTTCTCCATGGCCGCGAGCGTGTTCTCGAACGTCGGCGGGGCGGGATCGTTGGCGATGCGGTCGATCTCGCGGCGCGTCTCGTCCATGGCCCACTCGAGCGCCGGCTCGAAGTCGGAGATCCGCACTTTGTCGAAGGGCGGCACGCCGCCGTACGGACCGCTCCACGGCTGGAGGAGCGGGTTGTCGGGCATGGGCGGAGTGGTGGGCGGCGGCGTGGGAGGCGGCGTCTCGGCCGTCGCCGTGGTCTGGACCGTCGGAGGCTCGGTCGTATTTTCCGGGGCCGTATCCGTGCTGCGCGTGGAGGAACAACCGGCCGCGAACGCGGCCATCACGATGGCGATGAATGTCTTTCGCATGGGCGGAGACTATTCACGAGCCGTGCGCAAGTGCAACAGGTGACACCGGACACGGCATTTTGCCCGCGAGCCTGTTACAGTCACGGTTGGTCCGCATAACCATGTAAACAGGAGTTCCACCCTTGACGTCGTTTCCCAAGATGTTGATCCGGTCCGTTGTCCTCGTCGTCCTCGTCTTTCTGTCCGCCAACCTCCACGCGGAGCTGAACTTACTCGGCTTCGGGGCCGATCCGTCGGGCATCGCCGATTCCGGCCCTGCCCTGCAGGCCGCCATCGACGCGATGGGCGGCCCGAACGGCACCTCGCTCTACGTTCCACCCGGCACGTACCGGATCGCCACCGGCGTGACGCGCAACTTTCTGACCGGCGCCTCTTCGATCGTCATCCGCGGCGAGGGGTCGGGGTCGATCTTCAAGATCGCGGTCGGCGCGCACGGCCGCGCGCTGCAGCTGCAGAATCTCGAGAGCGTCCTGCTCGACAACCTCACCTTCGTCAGCTCCACGACGAACGGCTCGGCCATCGACGCCAAGTACACGCTCTCGCTCGAGTATTGCAAGATCGCCGTGATCCGCCGCACCGATTTCTACGGCATCACCACGGTGCGCGGCGGTCCCATCGGGCGGCCGGAGGGGGCGGTGGTCTACGCGTATTACACCGACCTGCGCATCGAGCAGTCGTCGTTCCGCGGCTGCGCGGGCGACTACACGATCGGCGAGACGCCGTTCGACGGCACGCCCGTCGTCGACAACGACAACTGGACCGGCCTGAGCGTCTCGGACACCGACTTCATCGACTGGGGCATCCTGAACGGCGTCGGCTACATCGGAGCGACCTCGCCGCCGTCGTCGGCCTGGATCCGCCTGGGCCGTCCAATCCCGCGCTCGGATGGCCATGGCGCGGCCGGCGGGGCCGCGAGTGCGCAGGCGCACGTCGTGCTCCGCCGCGTGCGCCTCGACGAGGGAGCGTACTACGCCGTGGCCATCCGCACGCCGCAGGACGATCCGAGCGAGACGATCTCTCACGTCACGATGTCGGGCCTGATGATCAACGGCTTCAACGATGCGGGGACGAACTTCGGCAGCGGCATCTACGTGAACGGCGTCGACCACGTGACGGTGGAGCGGTCGTGGATGGGGTGGACGTCCTACGCGCCGAAGGCGGCCATCGACCTCACCGACGTCGGGAGCGCGGTGATCGACGGCGTGATCTGCGACCTGACCCGGATGATGACGAAGCTCAAGGTGTCGGGCGACACGCACCTGACCATCCGGAACTCGGTCTACTCGACGCTGGAAGGCACTCCCAAGGTGCTGAACGTCGAGACGGACAACCGCATGGCCGGGGCCGTGCCGGTGCGGGTCGTGTCGTCGTCGACCTCGGCCACGGCGCAGGACCAGATCATCATCAGCACGCAGGCGGGGACGACCGTCAAGCTGCCCCCCAGCGCGGCCTACACGGGACGGCGCTTCACGATCAAGAACGCCAGCTCCGGAGTCGTGCTGGTGCGCGCCGCGGACGGAATGGTGGACGGCGTGTCGACGCGCTCGCTCGTCTCACCCAACTCGACGATCACGGTGGTGGCGGCGCAGAACAACTGGTACATCGTCTCGCAGATCGGGACGGTGCAGTAGCAGCGCAGCGCCGGCGGGACGCGCGCCGCCGTGGCGGCGTAACCGCGCCGCGGAGCGCCGGCGTCCTCGCCGGCTGTCGTGGCGGCGTCCCGCGCCGCCACCCTGGGCGGGCGGGGGACGCCGGTCGCTTCGCTCCCGGCGCGCGGGCGAGACGCCCGCGCGGCAGCCGGCGGGACGCCGGCGCTCCACCCGGGGGGCGGGGACGCCGGTGATCACTCGCGTGGCGCCGAGACGGCGCCACGGACAGCCGGCGGGACGCCGGCGGTCCACTCGGGGGCGGCGGGGCGCCGGCGGTCCACTCCACCCCTAGGAGCGCTTCCGCATCTCCCACAGGAGGTGACTGATGTACGCGCGCCGTGTCTCGCCCGTGGTGACGATCAGCAGCTTGGTGATCTTCAGCTCCAGCGGGTCCGTGTAGAGCAGGATCAGCATCTCGCGGATAAAGCTCGTGCCGAGGGTGATGTCGTTGTCGGTGCCGACGCCGAGGCGGAGGCCTTTCTTCTCCCACCAGGAGAAGGGGTGATCGCTGTAGTCGGCGAGCTCGCCGGTCAGTTTCTTGTTCGACGACGGCAGCGAGATCAGCGTGAGGCGCTTGTCGATCATGCGATTGAGCACGTCGTGCTGATACGTCTCCACCTCGCGCGCGTGGTGGAACTTCGTCTTCGTGGCCAGCGTCAGCTCGCTCTCGCTGAGCGGCTGGCCGTGCAGCAGCTTGTCGCGGATCGACTCGCGGCCGCTGGTGTCCATGTCCATCAGCTCCGCGAACGCGCGTGAGCCGGGGGCGATCGGCTCGCCGGCGCGGTTCGCGCGGATGATGCGCTGCAGCATGGAGTGGAAGTAGAAGTTCGGGTTGATGCCGAGGGAGAGGCCGTGCTCGATGGCGTCGACGTGCCAGATGTTCATGGCGTTGTCGACGGCCTGCACGCCGTGGCGCAGCGTGTCCCACGTCTCGCCGTGATGGCTGCGCGTGCGCAGGCCGTACGCCTGCAGCTTGCGCATCCCCACGCGCAGCTCCTGGAAATGCACCTTGCGATAGAAGCCGCGCTCGTTCCCGACCGTGTCCGCTTCGGTGACGACCTCACTCAGCTCCGGATGTTTCTTCAGCAGCTCGATGATCTGCCGCACCTGATCGTCGAAGCTCTCCCGTTTCGACGCGTACTTCGTGGCGTCGTAGAACCCCGGCTCCTTGCGGAAGCTCGGCGAGAGGATGAAGCGGAACGCCGGCATCTCGCGCTGGAACTCGCGGAAGCCTTCGTACAACCCGAGGAGCACGTCCTCGGGGGTCAGCTCGGCGAGGCCGGGGATCTGCTCGGCCGGATCGGTGGTCTCGCGGAAGAGCGTGAACTTCAGGCGCAGCGCGCCGATGTTCGACGTGCGCTGGAGCCGCGAGGCCATGTGGTACGCGGCGGCGCGGTGCGCCTCGCGCGTGGTGAGGATCAGCTTCGGCAGATAGAGGATCTGCAGGTAGCGGTCGAAGCGGTCTTCGTCGCGGAGGCGGATGAGGCGGTCGACGTCCTTCGCGCTCCGGATCGGCAGCGCGTCCTGGCCGTAGACGCGGGTGATGCGCTCCTCGTAGCTGGCGCGATGCGGGCCGCTCAGCAGCGGCTCGAGCCGCGACCAGACGAACTCCGCGTCGAGCGAGCCGGTGAGGTGGATGTGCTCGTCGCGGAAAGGAATGGGAAAGGCGCGGAAGAAGACCTCCAGCGCCTGCGACACGGGATGCGCGAACAAGGTGTCGATGGAAGAGCGGCCGAGGCGGAACTGGCCGAGGAGTCCGTGGAACTCGCGGATGGCGGCGGCGAGGTCGGGCTCGAGCAGCGGCGAGTTGTTGGCCAGGACGAGCGTGTCTTCGAGCGAGAGGCCGCTGGTCTCGCTGATCAGTTGCGTGAGGAACGACCCGAGGCGCGGAACGAGCTCGTCACCGTTCTTCATTCAGCAACAGCACCAGCTCCAGCATGCGCATGTCGGACGTGACGTGGGCTGCGACGTGATACTCGCCGTCGCGCTCTTCGATGGCGGCCAGCCGCCCGAGATCGTTGCGGCTGATGCCCGCCTCGCGCGCGAAGGCCCGCCACCGCTCCGGACACTCGGCCTCGACCTCGGCCTCGGTCAGCAGCGTCTCCCGCGCGCAGTTGTAATGCTCGCACCCGAACTGCTCCCCGCACTCCTCGCACGGCGGCGGATCGTCGAAGTCGTGCAGCTCGTCCTCGGTCAGCCTCCGCAGCAGACCCGATTTCTTCTCCCGGACGTAATGCAGACCGCTGTCGCTGCGCGAGAGCAACTCGAGGCGCGGGTTGTGGGGGCGGTCGGTCATGATTCGAGCATATCGCAGCCGTTGCAGTTTATCCCGCGCGTAGACGCGGGATCTCGGGTGCAACATGCGTCATGGCATCCGGCACCGGAGATCCCGCGTCTACGCGCGGGATAAACTGGAGGAAGCCTCTCACGCCGCGTACGCCTCGTCCTGTTCGATGCGCGACAGCACCCAGTCGAACTCGCCTGCCGTGAGCTTGCCGCCGCAGTACTGGCAGATCCCCGTCGCGCCGACGGCGACCTTCGCGCCGCAGTTCGGGCAGCTCTGCGTGCCGCTCGCGGTCGCGCCGCGGCTGCGGATGAAGGTCCAGTACTCGCTCCAGCGGCGCAGCTCCGACTTCGAGCCCGCCACCACCTTGCCGCTGTCGTCGAGCGTGTGATCGCGCCCCTCGGCCCAGACCCGCACGGTGATCGATTCGTAGAAGGCGTCGGCGTCGATCTTCACCGGCTCGACGCGCAGCACCTGGAAATCGGCCACCACGTTGCGCAGGCGCTGGCGGCGGTAGGCGTCGATCCAGTAGCGGTGCATCTGGAAGAGGCTCTCGCTCTCCAGCGAGCGCACGCGCTCCCAGTCGCGCTCCGTCCAGGCGTCCTGCAGCTCGGCCGCGACCTCGCGCACGCGCGCCTCGAAGGCGCGCCAGTCGAAGCCGGGGTTCGACTCGTTGAACGACTTGCGTCGCTCGCCGAAGCGCTGCTGGAAACGCGTCGGCGTGTCGGTCCCCTGCTCCGGCACGTTCGACGTCAGCAGCGGCCCGCGCGCCTCGCGGCTGGTCAGCGTGACCGAGCGCACGAACCACTGGAACGCGCCGTCCTGGATCTTCGCGCCGCAGTATTCGCACGCGCCGTCCGTGCGCGTGGCCAGCGCCGCGCCGCAGCGCGGGCAGTGATCGGCCTTCGCCTTCTCCGGCGGCGGCGAGAGGATGTCGCGGCGGCGCTGCAGCGTCCACTGCTCGACGACGTACCAGCTCTGCTCCCCCGCCTCGCTGACCTCCGTGTAGTTGCTCTCGTAGACGACGGTGGCCGTGACGTTCGGCGTCTCGATGCCGCGCAGCGACGTCACGTGGAACGAGCCGATGACGATGCCGCGCACTTCGCGCAGCCCCTTCGGATTGCGCGAGCGGAGCGTGGTGCGCGCGCCGGCGCTGAGGTACGGCGCGTAGCGATCGAGGTCGCCCGCGCCGCGCGCGGTGTGCGCCCGCGAGTAGAGCGAGTAGCAGAAGTCGCTGAAGGTGATCTCCGAAAAGTTCGGATCGAACTTGCGCAGCTCGTCCATCTTTGCGGGCCGGCCGGCGTGATGCGTTTCGATTCGCTGCACGGCCTTCATGTTCGGCCGGCTGCGCAGCCATTTGACGATGATCAGGACGACGATGATGTCGACCGGGATGCCGAGGGCCGGATACTCGACCGTGAGCCAGAAGAGGAACCGGAAGAGATACCAGATCAGCTCCAGCGGAATGCCGTCGCCGCCGCCGCTCCCGCCGCCCGAGCTGCTGCCGCCGCCGGAGTACGACTCACCGCCGCCGACGCGCGCCAGCGCGTCGAATGCAAACAGGAGCAGAAGAATCAGCCACTTCATTCGGTCACGAACCGCGGGACGTTGCACAGCTCGTCCTGGTCTCCTTCCCGAACGGGCATGTGCCGCTCGAGCAGCGGGGTGAGCTCGCGCACCACTTCGACGAGCGTCGCCGTCGTGGCGTGCCTGGCCCGCGCCTCGGCGGCGATGCGGTTCCACTCCAGCGCCGGCACGGACTCGAGGATGCCGCGGTCCGCGAGCAGCTCGATGCGTCCCTCGAGCTGCGAGAGGTAGACGAGCACGCCCGTCTCCTCGCTGGTGTGCATGATCCCGCGATCGTGAAACACCGACGCCGCCACGAGCCGCACCTGCGCGGCGCGCTCCCGCTCGGTCGTCATCAGCCTGCGGACGGCCATGCTCTTCTTCGCGATGAACGCTCCCGCCACCCACACGACGGCGACGTCGATGGCCACCCAGAACGGCGCGAACGGCCACGGCGAGAAGAGCAGCACCAGCAGCGCCACGAACGCGAGCAGCGACGCGAAGCGCGCGTCCGCGTGCGCGTACGACCCCGAGCGCGCCCGCACCTCGACCACGACCTCGGCGCACGAGCAGCGCTCGAGCTCGTGGATGGCGTCGGTGATGGCCTGCGTGTCCGTCACTGCGCGCGGATTATAGGTTTGGACTACGTAGGACAGGCTTTCAGCCTGTCCCGGGCAGGCTGAAGCCTGCCCTACGTTGGA
>DASUSL010000230.1:0-17847 GCA_036375135.1 Thermoanaerobaculia bacterium
CAGCTTCCCGAAGTTGATTCTTCGCGAGAGCGTGCGGCGGCGGGACGCCGCCGCGGCAGCCGCCGGGACGGCGGCGCTCCCTCAGCGGGCCGCGTCGGCCCGCCGGAGGCTCCCGGTCGTTTCCTGTGCGTTGGCACAGAATGCAGGCCGGGCGGGCGCCCGGCCTGCACGATCGTGCCACTACTCTTCTTTGGCCGGAGTCTTCTCGGCCTGGCACTCGGCGCTCGTGGCCTCGACGGTCGGCTTGATCTTGCCGCAATCGCTCGGGCAGTTCTCGGCCGTCTCGCCGCACATGGCGACGCACCAGCCGTCGCCGCAGCTGCCGCAGGCTTCGACCGCGGCCTGGTTGGTGGCCACGCTCGGCTGGGGGACGCCGCCGCAGTCGACCGGGCAGGAGAGGGCCGTCTCGCCGCAGCTCTTCACGCACGCGCCGTCGCCGCATCTGCCGCAGCGCGCGGCGTTCGCGACTTCCGTCTTCGCGCCGGCCGGGGCAGCGGTCTCGGCGATGAGGGACGTGGCGCCAAACATCAGAAGACAACACAGCGACAGCAGGGACAGTTTTCGTGACATTCGATTTCTTCCTCCGTTCAGGATGGACGCATTCTACCGGCTTCCATCCCTCGTCGCGATGCTGGCGCGTAAGAAGCAGGGACCGGAGCCGATGAGTGCACTGGTGGCCGATCGGATGACCAGCGAGCGCATTCTCGTCCGCGCCCCGAGCGGTGACGATGACGCATTGATCGTCGAAGTGCTGGGGCGGGAAGGGTTCGAGGTCGTGTCCGTCCACGACCTGGCGGAGCTGGGGCGGGAGTGGGAGCAGGGCGCCGGCGCGTTCCTGATCGCCACCGAGGCGTTGAACGACGCGGACTGCTGCACCACCCTGCGCGAGCTGCTCGACGGACAGGAGCCGTGGTCGGAGCTCCCGGTCGTGCTCCTCGGCGCCGGCGACGCGGGCGAAGTGCCGCTGGCCGCCGGGCTGCTCGGCGACCGCGCCCAGTTGCTCATCCTCGAGCGGCCGCTCGGGATCATCACCCTGGTGAGTGCCATCGAGTCCGCGCTGCGCAGCCGCCGCCGCCAGTACGAGGTCAAGCGCCTCCTCGACGAGCTGGCGGCATCCGCCGTCTCCATCGCCCGTGCGCACGAGGAGGCGGACCACGCCAAGGACGAGTTCCTGGCCACGCTCGCGCACGAGCTGCGCTCGCCGATGACCGCCATCCGCGGCTGGATTCAACTTTTGAAAACGGGTGCGCTTCCGCCGGACGAGGCGACCGACGCGCTGTCGATGATCGAGGCCAGCACGAAAGTGCAGGCGCACATCGTCGAGGACCTGATGGACATCTCGCGCATCCTGGCCGGAAAGATCATGATCGAGCCGGAGCTGATCCCGCTGGCGCCGGTGGTGAACAACGTCGTGGCGACGTTCCGACCCGGCGCCGCGATGAAGGGCGTTCAGCTCGCGGTGGAGATCGCACCGGAGCCGATGTTCGTGTACGCCGACGAGGCGCGGCTGCAGCAGGTCGGCTGGAACCTCCTCTCGAACGCGATCAAGTTCACGCCGCCTGGCGGCTCCGTGCACGTCGGCCTCACGCGCGAGCCGCCGTACGCGGTGCTGCGCGTCCGCGACACCGGGGCGGGCATCTCGCCCGCACTGCTGCCGCACGTGTTCGAGCGCTACCGCCAGGAGGAAGGTGCGGGCGGCAAGGCGCACCACGGACTCGGCCTCGGCCTGGCCATCGTGCGCCATCTCGTCGAGAGCCACGGCGGCACGATCGCCGCGCGCAGCGAAGGCCCGGAGACGGGAGCGGAGTTCGTCGTGACCCTGCCGCTGCGCGACGAGTGAGCAGACGCAGGCAGTCCGCAGACACGTGCGCGGGCGGAATGAGTACGTTCTGCTTAGAATCGTTCATGTCCGACCGCGATGCGAGGTCAGTCCCCTTTCTCCGATTCCTGTTCGCCGGCATCCTTCTCTCCGTGGCGCTGCATGGTTTCTTCGTGGCGCGCTGGGATCATTACGTCACGGCCATTCCCGCCGAACGCATGCGACAGCGTGCGGGCGTGGCGCCGCCGGCGTACCTCGCGGGGACGAGTCTCAGCGCCCGCGACGGCGCGGTCATCCTGGCGCTGACCGCGGTGGCCATCGCGCTGCTGGCCGGCCGCTACTGGATCTCCTGCGCCGGGTTCGCGGCGGGAGCGGCAGCGGGGAACGTGGCGCTGGGCACCATCGCGGGCGAGATCGCCGGCAATCTGTGGCCGCTGGGGATCGCATCCCTGCTGCTGCTGACGCTCGTGCCGATCGGCATCGGAAGTGGTTTCGGTGCCGTCATGCGGACGTGGACCATTCGCACGCGGCCCCGCCTGACGCCGCCGTCCTGAGGGGGGCCTGCAATGCGCAAATTCGTAGGGATCTCGGAATTGCGAAGGCGCGGACTGGCCGTGCTGCTGGGAGTCATCGCCCTGACGTTTCTCCTCGGGTGGTCGGTCATGGCCTATCAGGCACCCGCGGTTCCGGACGCCGTGAAAGTGGGCATGGGCGTGCTCGCGCTGATCGTGATCGCGGTCGCGCTCGTGCTCCTGTTTCCGCGCACCTATCTCCACGTCGACGTCGGGAAGCGGACCGCGACGTTCGTCGACCGCGGCACGCGCAGCATGCTGCCGCTGGACGAAGTCGGGCCGCTCTTCGTGCGCAGGATCACGCGGAACGCCGGCAACCGCGCGACGTCCACGTTCCGCATCGAGTCCGCGGCATTCCCGGTGGCCTTCTACGTCGGCTCCACGATGGAGAGCGCGCAACGCCGCCTGAGGAAGCTCAACGAGCAGCTCGGCTTTTCCAGGACGGCGCCGCCGAAGGACAGCTACGAGTCCGCCGGCGGCGAGTGGCGGTGAGCGCTCAGTTCAACGCGGCCTGATCGTAAACGCGTCGCACGATTCCGTAGCATTCGCAGGCCATCGCTTCCAGCCCCGCGCGGTCGAGGATGCTGATCTCCTGGCGGCGGTGTCCGATGACGCCTGCCGCTTCGAGCTTCTGCACCGCCTCGTTCACGCTGGCCGTGCGTGCTCCGAGCATGTGCGCGAGGAATTGCTGCGTCATGCGGATCTGCGGCGCGGCCACGCGGTCGTGCATCATCAGCAGCCAGCGCGCGAGGCGCGCTTCCATGTCGTGCGCGCGGTTGCAGGCGGCGGTCTGGCTGACCTGCGTGATGAACGCATCCGTGAACCGCAGCAGTTGCCGCTGCACCTCGCCGTTGCGGCGGAAGCGGGCCAGCAGATGCTCGGCGGTCATCCTCCACGCCGATCCCTGGCCCTGCACGATGGCGTCGTTGAGCTGGGCCGGCCCGCCCATGAAAATGTCGACGCCCACCATTCCTTCATTGCCGATGACGCCCACTTCCACCGTCGGCCCCGTGCTCAGGGTGCGGACCAGAGACACCACTCCGCGAATCGGAAAGTACGCGTATTGCGAGCGCGTGTGGGCATCGAGGATCTTCGAGCCGAACTCCAGCGTGAAGAGCTGCGACGACCGGTGGACGTCGTTTCGTTCCCGCGTCGGCAGTGCTGCAAGAAGCGCGTTGTCTTCCCGCGCCACGCCACGATCTGTTTCCTGAGTCATCCAGTCCTCCTCGCTTGCTCGTTGAGAGTCGCGACAGAGGAGGCAAGAGTTCCCGGTGTCGTACCGCTGACATGAACAACGGCTTTCCGGCACCCGTTACTCCGCGCTGAGCGTAGGATTCTTACGCTTACGTAAAAAACGCGAAATTCGCTGTCTTCGGTGCCCGTTCCTTCCATTACACGCCTGATCAGCCGGTCGCGACTGAGTGCCAAGCGTGGCACTTCGCCACTGCCTCCATCCTCAGACGGATGTCCCCGAAAGGATGTGCACGATGGCAGCTCGAGTGGATCAATCGGCTCTGGAAGCGTCCGAGGCCCGCTATCGCCGCCTCTTCGAGACCGCCCAGGACGCGATCCTCATCCTCGACGCGGAGGAGCGCCCCGGAACGATCATGGACGCGAATCCGTTCGTCATCGACCTGCTCGGCTATTCGCTCGACGAGCTGATCGGGAAGGAGCTCTGGGAGATCGGGCTCTTCGGCGACAAGGCGGAAAGCAAGGCGGCCATGGAGCGGCTGCAGAGCGAAGGCTACATCCGCTACGAAGACATCCCGCTCGAGACCAAGCAGGGCAAGCGCGTGGACGTCGAGTTCGTCAGCAACACGTACCGGGTCGACGGGCATTGCGTGATCCAGTGCAACATCCGCGACATCACCGAACGGGCGGTGGCCGCACAGGCTCTGCGGGCCTCCGAGGCGCGCTACCGGCGGCTCTTCGAGACCGCGCAGGACGCGATCCTCATCCTCGAACAGGCCAGCGGAAAGATCATGGACGCCAACCCCTTCGTGATCGATCTCCTCGGCTATCCCCTCGACGAGTTGATCGGCAAGGAGCTCTGGCAGATCGGTCTCTTCTCCGACACCGAGGAGAGCAAGGCGGCCATGCAGCGGCTGCAGGAGACCGGCTACATCCGCTACGAGGACATGCCGCTCCAGACGAAGGCCGGCAAGCGCGTCGAGGTGGAGTTCGTGAGCAACTCCTACATGGTCGGCGACCTCGAGGTCATCCAGTGCAACATCCGCGACATCACCGACCGCAAGTGGGCCGAGGAGGCGGCGCGCATCAGCGCGCAGCGTTTCCAGTTCCTGGCCGAGTCGATGCCGATCATCATCTTCACGGCGAGGCCGAACGGAGACATCGACTACTGCAACCGCCAGTTGACGGAGTTCACCGGGCTGCCGTGCGCGGAAGTCTGCGCGGCCGGCCGGGCACCGTTCACCCATCCCGACGAAGCGGAAGAAGACGATCGCCTCTGGCGCCGCTCGATCGACAGCGGCGAGCCGTTTCAGCTCGAGAGCCGCTTCCGCAGCGCCGACGGCGTCTATCGCTGGCACCTCACGCGCGCCGCAGCCATGCGCGACGCGGGAGGGATCGTGATCTGGATCGGCTCGAGCACCGACATTCACGACCGGAAGAGCGTCGAGGAGACTCTCGTGCGCCAGTACCACGAGTCGGAGGCGCTCAGCCGCGCGAAAGACGAGTTCCTGGCCATGAGCTCTCACGAGCTGCGCACGCCGCTCACGTCGATCCTCGGTTGGTCCGAGCTGCTGGTGACGGGGGGCCTCGATGCCGAGACGCAGCGCGAGGCGCTCGACTCCATCCGGCAGTCCGCGCGGGCGCAGTCCCGGCTGATCGACGACATGCTCGACGTGTCGCGGCTGCTCACCGGCAAGCTGGAGCTGAACAGCGAGCCGGTCGACGTCGCGGCCGCGGTCCTGCTCGCGCTGCGCGCCATCACCCCTTTGGCGGAGAAGAAGAACATCACGCTGGAGAAGACCTTCGCCCGCGGCGCCTCGCGCGTCGACGGCGATCCGACCCGGCTGCAGCAGATCTTCTGGAACATCCTGTCGAACGCCGTGAAATTCACGCCGGACGGCGGACGCATTCGCGTCCGGCTCGACTCGAGGGACTCGCGAATCGACATCGTGGTGAGCGATTCCGGGCAGGGGATCAGTCCCGAGTTCCTGCCGCGCGTGTTCGACAGCCTCAGTCAGCAGCGCGGCAGCAGTACGCGCGATCACGGCGGTCTCGGTCTCGGCCTCTCCATCGTCCGCCAGCTCGTGCAGATGCACGGCGGCACGGTGCGCGCCGAAAGCCCGGGTGAGGGTCAAGGAGCGACGTTCACGGTGTCGCTTCCCGCCCGCGAGTTCACGGCCACGGTCGAAGAGCCGGCCATGCTGCACATTCGCGACGAGGACCACTCACCCGCGCCCGACGAGCCGTCCTCGATCGCCGGCAAGCGCCTGCTCGTCGTCGACGACGAACCGGAGATGCGCAAGCTGATCACGACGGTGCTGCGCGCGGCCGGCGCGTCGGTCGTCACCGCCAGCAGCGCCGCGGAAGCGTTCGAGCAATTGGCCGCGCAATCGTTCGACGCGCTGGTCAGCGACATCGCCATGCCGGACGAGGATGGGCATTCACTGACGCGCCGCATCCGCGCACGCGGCGATGGCAAATCGACCATTCCCGCCGTTGCCGTGACGGCGTACGGCGGCCCGCTGCAGCATCAGCTGGCGCTTTCCGCCGGCTTCGACGGCTACGTCAAGAAGCCGTTCGCACCGCAGACCCTGGTCCGTGCCGTTGCCGGCGTACTGGCGCACCGCAGAGCCTGACGCACGAACATGCGCTACCGTAAAAATCTCTCGACTTCCATCGGTAATGCGCGCAGCATGACCTCACGCATTTCCCAGTGGTTCCCGTTTCCTCCGCGCTTTGCCGGCGGTCGAGCCGTCGTTCAGAAAGCAAAGATCGTGGACAACTTTTCCAGCAGCCGTGTCGCGTTCCTCAACCGCGGATCGCTGCCATGAGCACCGATCCGGGACGCACCTCCGAACGCCGCACCCGCCCGCCCGGCAGTGGCAACGGCGGCGCCGCGAAACGTCGCCGCGAACCGCAGCTCACTGCCGACCGCCACCAGTTGCTGTGGACGATCCTCGAGAATCTCAGCGAAGGGGTCGTGGCCTGCGATGCCAGCGGCACGCTCTCCTTCTTCAACCGCGCAACGCGCGAGTTTCACGGCATCGGCGAGGCGTCGATCCCGTCCGATCGCTGGAGCGAGCACTACTCGCTCTATCGCGCCGACGGCACTCCGATGAGCGCCGACGAGGTGCCGCTCCTGCGCGCCCTGCACGGCGAAAGCGTGCACGATGCCGTGATGGTCATCGCGCCGCGCGACAAGGAGGCGCGCACGGTGATCTGCACGGGCGGGCCGCTCTACGACGGCAAGGGCGAGCTCCTCGGCGCGGTCGTGGCCATGCGCGACATCACCGAGCAGATCGCGTCGGCGCGCCAGAAGGCCGACCTCGCGCGCGAGCGCGAGCTCAACGCGGCGAAAGATCAGCTCCTGGCCACCGTGGCCCACGAGCTGCGCAACCCGCTCACCTCGATTCTCGGCTGGACGCAGTTGCTGCAGCGTCACGTCGAGGACGAAGAGGCACGCACCGCCCTGGCCGCGATCGCGGCGAGCGCCGGCATGCAGGCGCAGCTCATCGCCGATCTCTCCGACGTCACGAGGATCAGCAGCGGCAAGCTCGTCCTGACGCGCAAACCGGAGATCCTCCACGAGGCGGTGGAGGTGGCGATTCAGGGTGTGCGTCTGCCGGCGGAACTGAAGCAGATCACGCTGGTCGTGCCGTCATCTTACGAGCGCGTGCCGATCGAAGGCGATGCGGTGCGGCTGCAACAGGTATTCTGGAACCTGCTCACCAACGCCATCAAGTTCACGCAGCCGGGCGGCACGGTGACGGTGGAGATGCGCGTGCAGCCCGATACGGTCTGCGTCGAAGTGCGCGACACGGGCCGCGGCATCAGCGCCGAGTTCCTCCCGCGCGTGTTCGACCGCTATGCGCAGGAGGGCAGCGGGAAGCGCGAGCACCCCGGCCTCGGCCTCGGTCTCTCCATCGCCCGCACGATCGTCGAGTTGCACGGCGGCTCGATCACCGCCCGCAGCGGCGGCGAAGGACAGGGCGCGTCGTTCTCCGTCACCTTGCCGCGCGCCGCGGCCATCGCGGCGTGATCGCCGCGACCTGTCGCTGCAGAAACGCACGATCCCATCCTGCCGCGGCGTAGCTCCAGGTCGTCCGTTCTGACGCTGGCGTGGCAACGCAGCCATCGCTGACGGTGCATTGCGCCTCACAGCGGCGCGGGGACCATCAGGATCGGACGCGTCGTCGCCAGCAGAATGCCTTGCGCCACGGAGCCGAGCAGCGCTTTCGTGAGCGCGGCACGTCCGCGCGAGCCGACGCAGATGACGTCGGCGTCGAAGCGTTCCGCGGCGGCGGCGATCATCCGCGCCGGGTCGTCACCGGTCAGCACGTCCACCGTGACGCCGCTCCGGCCCTGCACCAGCGACTGCAGTTGCTGCCGCGCGGCGTCGCGCTCTTCGTCCGAGGCGTCGTCGCCGAGGACGTGCACGAGCATGAGATCGCCGCCCTGCGGCAGCAGACTGTGCGCGTAGAGGACCGCGGAGTTGCCGAGGGCGGAGAAATCGGTGGCGCAGAGCACGCGCCGGATGGAGGGCGCGGCCGCCGGCATGGCCTGCGCGTCCTCGGGGACGCAGACCACGCTCATCGTCGCGTCGCGGAGGACTTCCCGCGAAACGGATCGCTCCCACCAGTGCCGCCCCTCTTCGCGTCCGCGGCCGACGACGAGCAGGTCGGCCTCTTCGCGGCTCGCGACCTGCGCGATCGCCGCGCCGGTTCTCCCCACGTTCGACTCCACCACGATCTTCGTTTCGCCGCTCCCCCGGAGCCGTGAGGCGACGCCGTCCAGCTCACGCCGGATCACCTGCTCGACGAGCGGATGCGTGCGGTCGAGATGCATCGGCGCGTCGATGGCCAGCCGCGCGTACTCCTCGGGCGGCCACGAGACATGCATCGCCACGAACCGGCAGGCGCCGCGCTCGGTGAGCTGCGACGCCCACTGCACCGCCGTGGCCGTGCTCGGACCGAGATCGGCCGCGACGGCGACGCGGAGCGGCTTCCCGTCGCGGAGCCAGGCCGCGGCGGGAAACTCGCCGCGCACCACGAACAGCGGCACGGGAGTGCGCGAGGCGATGCGGTCGCTGGTGCTGCCGAGGAGGGCTTTCAGTCCGCGACCACCGACGGAGCCGAGCACGATCATGCGCGCGCCGGTTCTCTCGACCTCGGCCAGCAGCACCGCGTCCGCCGCACCGGCCTGCACGGAAGTGGAGACCTGCACGCCCTCCCTGCCCAGCCGCTCCGCGAGCTCGCGCAGCGCGCCCTCGGCGGAAGCGGCGTCCTCCTCCACCGCGTGGACGACGATCAGCGGCTCGTCGTACGCCGAAGCGAGGAGCGCCGCGACTTCGCAGGCGGCGATCGATGCGGGAGAAAAGTCGGTACCGCAGACAATGCTCATCACTGCGAATTGCACGCAGAGGGAATGCCAATCGCCGCATGGCTCGAATCGCGCACCCGTGCTCGCCGGAGCCCGACCATTGAATCGCCGTCAGCCGTCCACCGCCGCGTTACTCGCGGCCACGATCGTCGTGGTCGTGTCGCTGATCGCGCTCGTGCTGCTTCCGATCGTCGTGCGGCGGCAGACCGAGAGTTACCGGCTCGAGAACGAACGGCACGCCGATCCGGCCCGGGTGGAACTGAACGAGATCAGCTACCGCCTGAGCCGGCAGATGGCGGCGCTGACGCGCGCCGCCGCCACGAGCGACGAGCGGCACGTCGAACGGTACCGGCAGCAGGTTCCCCTGCAGGAGGCGGCGGTGAAGTCGCTCGGCACCCACGCCGGCGCCATCAATCCGGAGTTCGACGCCGCCTTTGCCGAGCTGCAGCAGCGCCTCGCCACGTGGCATGCCTCGGTCCAGCGCAGCGTCGAGCTGCAGCAACTGGCGTTCGATGCGAACTACGCCACCGTCATCGAGACGATCCATCGGCTGGACGCGGCCATCACCGCGTATCAGGGCACCCGCCGGGAGCGGGTCCGGCTGCTGGCCCGGATGCAGGTGTGGGTGACGTTCGCGCTGGTGCTGCTGGCGTCCGTGGCCGCCTCGCTCTTCCTCTGGATGGCGCAGCGCCTGCGCACGTTCGCGGCGATGCTCGGCGAGGAGGCGACGGCGCGGCAGGCGGCGCTGGAGCGGCAGCAGGAGCTCGTGCGCATCCGCGACGAGATCCTCGGCGTCGTCTCCCATGACCTGCGCAGCCCGCTCACGACCATCGCGCTGAGCGCGCAGCTCGTTCCCGGCAGTCCGGCCGCCGAGCAGACCGAGCACGTGCAGACGATCGTCGCCGCGACACGACGCATGGAGCGGCTCATTCACGACCTGCTCGACGTCACGAAAGCCGAGCAGGGGAGGCTGCCCATCAGGCGCGGCGCCGTCGATCCGGCAGCGGTTGCACGAGAGGTCGTCGCCAGTCACCAGCCGATCGCCGCCGCGCAGCAGATCGACTTCGAAGCGTCCGTCGCCGACGGTCTGCCGCGGATCTCCGGAGACGGAGACCGCCTCGCGCAGGCGCTGACGAACCTCCTCGGCAACGCCTTCAAGTTCACCCCGGCCGGCGGAGGCGTGCGCCTGTCGGTGGCGCAACGCGACGGCAACGTGCTCTTCGAGGTGTCGGACAGCGGACCGGGCATCGCGCCGAGCGACCTGCCGCATCTGTTCGAGCCGTTCTGGCAGGCCAGGAAGACCGCTCATCTCGGCGCCGGACTGGGCCTGAAGATCACGCGCGCCATCGTGGAGGCTCACGACGGCGCGATCGAGGTGACGAACCTCGCGGGCGGCGGAGCGTGCTTCCGGATCGTATTACCGGCCATGAAGGAGTGACCCGGGAAGATCGCAATCAGATGCGGGAGACCGCGCGGTGGGGCGAGACGTTTCGCTGCTACATCCACTGATGTATGACATCCGTCATGGCCCGCACGCCCGTCCACGCGTAGCCTCCCGACCGGGAGGAGACGGAATGGCTGGAGCTGGCCGCGTAGGACGCGAACGCTGGATCGGTGCTGCCTGGGGGACGCTCTTCACCGTCATCCTGGCCGTGCTCATCGTCGTCGGCTCGCGCAGGCTCCAGCATTTCGACGCGGCGCTGGTGGGCTACACCTTCGCCGTGCTCTTCGCCACCTTCGCCATCACGTACCGCTACGCCATGTGGCTCCGCCGTCCGCCGACGCGGCGCTACTGGAACCGCGGCTGGCAGCTCTTCTTCAGCCGGAGGTACCTGGCCGCGAACGTGCGGCACTGGTTCGCGCGCGTCACCGCCGACTTTGCGTTGAACCGTTTCATCTTCAGGCGGGCGCATTCGCGCGGACTGGCGCACCTGCTGATCATGTGGGGCTGCATCCTCGCCTTCGCCATCACCTTTCCGCTCGTCTTCGGATGGATTCACTTCGAGACCGTGCCGGGCGACGTCGAGTCGTACCGCACCTTCGTCTTCGGTTTCCCGACCTCGTCGTTCAAGGTGCATTCGCTCATCGCCTTCACCGTCTTTCACGGGCTGGTGTGGTCGTCGTTCCTGGTCATCGCCGGCGTGATGCTGGCCATGCACCGGCGCATGCGCGACCACGGCGCCGCGGCGTTGCAGCGGTTCGCGGAAGACTTCCTTCCGCTGATCCTCCTCTTCGCCATCAGCATGACCGGCCTGCTCCTCACCGCCAGCTACACCTGGATGCAGGGCTACGGCTACGACTTCCTGGCGCTGCTGCACGCCATCACCGTCATCTTCACGCTGCTCTTCCTGCCGTTCGGGAAGTTCTTCCACATCTTCCAGCGGCCGGCGCAGCTCGGGGTCAGCTTCTACAAGGACGTCGCGGCGAAGGAAGGGATGGCCCGCTGCCGGCGCTGCGATGAGGAGTACGCGCCGCTGCTGCAGATCAACGACCTGATCGAGGTCGAGCGCGAGCTCGGCTACCGCTACGAGACGACCGCTCCGGGCGTCGAGCATTACCAGCGCATCTGTCCCGGCTGCCGCAGGTCGATGCTGGGCATCGCGCAGGGACAGCTCTGGGGGAGATAAATGGCCACGCTTCCGAAAGATCAGGACGTCATCGCCGCCACGTGGGGGCCGCACCTCAATCGCATGGAAGGGACGCGCACCGACACCGGCGCGGAGCCGGACAGGATCGTCCCCACGCACTGCTGCTTCTGCGGCCAGCAGTGCGGGATCAACCTCAAGGTCAAAGACAACCTCGTCATCGGCTTCGAGCCGCGGTACGACTTTCCGTTCAACAAGGGGATGCTCTGCCCGAAGGGCGTGAAGCGCTACCTCCAGGGCGGCCATCCCGATCGCCTGACCACCGCGCTGCAGCGCGACCCGTCGGCGGAAAGCGGCTTCTCGCCGCTCGCGTACGACGCCGCCATCGCGCGTGTGGCCTCGGAGATCGAGCGCATCCAGTCGCAGTACGGACCGGACGCCTTCGGTGTGCTCTCCGGCGCGAGCCTGACCTCGGAGAAGGCCTACCTGATGGGCAAGTTCGCCCGCGTCTGCCTGAAGACGAAGTACATCGACTACAACGGCCGCCTCTGCATGGTCAGCGCGGGCGCGGCGAACAAGAAGGCGTTCGGCGTCGACCGCAGCGCGAATCCGTGGGACGACATCCTGAAGGCGGAGGTCGTCCTGATCGCCGGCTCCAACACCGCCGAGTGCTCGCCGATCACCACCAACTACGTCTGGCAGGCGCGCGAGAACGGCGGGAAGCTCATCGTCGTCGACCCGCGCATCACGCCGATCGCGCGCACCGCGGACCTCTTTCTCCCCGTGAAGCCGGGACGCGACGTGGCGCTCTTCAACGGCATCCTCCACCTGATGATCGAAAACGACTGGATCGATCACGAGTTCATCGAGGCGAACACGGTCGGCTTCGAGGCCGTCGCGGAGCACGTGCAGCAGTGGACGCCGCGGCGCACGGCCGAGGTCACGGGAGTGGCGGAGAAATCGATCCGGGCGGCGGCGGAGCTGTGGGGGCAGGCGAAGACGAGCTTCCTCATGCACGCGCGCGGCATCGAGCATCACTCGCACGGCGTCGAGAACTGCCTGTCGACGATCAACATCGTGCTCGCCTCCGGACGCATCGGGAAGCCGTACTGCGCGTACGGCACCGTGGTCGGGCAGGGCAACGGCCAGGGTGGGCGCGAGCACGGCCAGAAGGCCGACCAGCTTCCCGGCTGGCGCGACATCATGAATCCCGCGCACCGCGAGTACGTGGCCGGCGTGTGGGGCGTGCGGCCGGAAGAGCTCCCGGAGGCGGGCGTCGACTGCTACGAAATGATGCGCAAGATCGACGCGGGGGAGATCAAGGGTCTCCTCTCCATCTGCTTCAACCCGAAGGTGTCGCTGCCCGACAACGCCTTCGTCACGCGCGCGCTGGAGAAGCTCGAGTTCTTCACGGTCATCGACTTCTTCCTCAGCGAGACCGCGCAGCACGCCGACGTCGTCCTTCCCGGCTCGCTGCACGAGGAGGACGAGGGAGTGGTCTGCCAGGTGGAGGGCCGCGTCATCAAGATCAACAAGGCCGTCGACCCGCCGGGGGACGCGAAGCAGGACTGGCGGGTCGTGCAGGACATCGCCCAGGCCCTCGGCCGCCCGCACGGCTTCACCTTCGACGGCCCGCGCGCGATCTTCGACGAGCTGCGCGTGGCGTCGAAAGGGGGCGTGGCCGACTACTACGGCATCACCTACGAGAAGATCGACGCGCAGAACGGCGTGTTCTGGCCGTGCCCGAGCGAGGATCACCCCGGCACGCCGCGGCTCTTCGAGCCCGGCTCCTGGAACTCCGTCGCCAAAGGGGCGGGACCGTTCTTCTTCCCTGACGGGAAGGCGCGGTTCAACGTGGCGGCGTACCGTCCGCCGGCGGAGGACGTCGACGACGAGTTCCCGGTCATTCTCACCACGGGGCGCGTGGTCAGCCAGTTCCTCTCCGGCACGCAGACGCGGCGCATCGGACCGCTCGTCGACCAGTATCCGGAGCCGCGCGTGGAGATGCATCCGAAGCTCGCCGCGAAGTACGGCGTGAGCGACGGTGAATGGGTGACCGTCGAGTCGCGCCGCGGCACGATCACCCTGCGCGCGCAGGTGGTGACCACCATCCGCCCCGACACAGTCTTCATCCCGTACCACTGGCCGGGACGGCAGGCGGCGAACCAGCTCACCATCGCCGCGCAGGATCCGGTCTCGAAGATCCCCGAGTACAAGGTGTGCGCGGTGCGAGTCAAAGCAGAAATCAGAAAGCAGAAAGCAGAAATGGGGGACCGAGCATGACTGCGGCCGCGCGCGAATCAAAGCAGAAAGCAGAAATCAGAAAGCAGAAATCAGAAAGCAGAAAGCAGAAATCAGAAATGGGGAACCGACCATGACCGCGGCTGCACGATTCTGCTTTCTGCTTTCTGATTTCTGCTTTTGGACGTGTCCATGATGGAGTTCTTTCTCGACCCCCACCGCTGCATCGGCTGCCAGTCGTGCGTGGCGGCGTGCAGCGAGTGCGACACGCACCGCGGCCACTCGATGATCCACCTGCAGTACGTCGAGCGGCCGATCTCCGTGCAGACCGTGCCGGTGGTCTGCATGCACTGCGACTCGCCGACCTGCGCCGAGGTCTGTCCCGCCGATGCCATCAAACGCACCGGCGACGGCGTGGTGCAGACCGCGCGCAAGCCGCGCTGCATCGCCTGCAACAACTGCGTGCTGGCCTGTCCGTTCGGCGTGCCGAAGATGCAGGCCGAGCTCTCGCTGATGATGAAGTGCGACATGTGCTACGACCGCACCTCCATCGGGCTCAAGCCGATGTGCGCCAGCGTCTGCCCCTCCGGCGCCCTCTTCTTCGGCACGCGCGACGAGATCGAGGCGCTGCGCCCGCGCTCCGAGCCGGTCAACACGTTCCAGTTCGGCGAGCAGACCATCACCACCAAGGTGCACATGATGGTGCCGCGCGACGCCGGCGTGCAGCACGTCGACGTGCTCTCCGCCATGGACGACGAGCCCACGGGAAACATGGACGTTTTCGAGTCGATCTCATGAACACACCAACGACACCCGCCCGCACCACGCCCGACCAGCTCTCCGTCCCGCCCGACGGACGGCCGTACCACGACCAGCCGCAGTGGCGGAACGACTTCCCCATCGACTGGCCGCAGGACGAGTTCGTGGCCCGCCGCGACTTCACGAAGTTCCTGGTCCTGACCAGCTTCGCCTTCGTGGTCGGGCAGCTCTGGATCGTCTTCGAGAACTTCCGCCGCCGCGGCAAGGGGCAGTTGCCGGTGAAGCGGATCGCGCGCGCCGACGCCGTTCCGGTCGGCGGCTCGCTCGTGTTCGACTATCCCGAGGCGCACGACATCTGCATCCTGGTGCGCACGGGGCCGCAGCACTACGTCGCGTTCAATCAGAAGTGCACGCACCTGAGCTGCGCCGTCATCCCCGACGTCGCGCGGGGGCAGTTCCACTGTCCCTGCCACAACGGCTTCTTCGACCTCGCCACCGGCGTGCCCACCGCGGGACCGCCGCGCCGCCCGCTCGAGCGCATCCTGCTCGAGATCCGCGACGGCGATCTGTATGCCGTGGGGCGCGAGGTGCGCGCATGAGACGCGCCTTCTCGCGGCAGCAGAAGACGACCATCGTCTTCGGCATTCTGGCCGTCGTGCTGATGATGGTGGTCCTGCAGCTCTGGCTGCTCACGGCCACGATGAACGCGTTCCTGGCCGGCCAGGAGCGCGTCATCGTCCCCGCCGCCGTGGCCAGCATCATCTGCTTCGCGCTGAACGCCGCGCTGCTCCGCTACATCTACCGGATGGAGCGGCGGTGACGTGCGGACGCTGCATCCCGCGTATTTCGCGCTGGTCATGGCCACGGGGATCGTCTCGATCGCCGCGCAGCTCCTGAAGATTCCGGTCGTGCCGATGGCGCTGCTGGCCATCAACGTCGCCGCATACGTCGTGCTCTGGGTACTCACGCTCGTGCGCATCGCACGCTTCCCTCGCGACGTGTTCGCGGACCTGATCGACCATCAGCGCGGCGTCGGCTTCTTCACGATCGTCGCGGGGACGAGCGTCCTCGGCTCGCAGCTCGTGATCGTGGCCGGGCATCACGCCTTCGCCTTCGCGCTCTGGATCGCCACGCTCCTGCTGTGGCTCCTGCTGGTGTACGCGGTCTTCACCGCCTTCACGATCAAAGAGAAAAAGCCGACGCTCGACCAGGGGATCAACGGCGGGTGGCTCGTGGCGGTCGTGGCCACGCAGTCCGTGTCGACGCTCGCCTCGATCATCGCGCCGGAGACGGCGCACGCGCCGCTGCTGCTGTTCGTCAGCTTCTCGTTCTGGCTGGCCGGCGGGATGCTCTACATCTGGCTGATCTCGCTGATCTTCTACCGCTACACCTTCTTCAGCTTTTCCCCCTCGGACCTCATGCCGCCGTACTGGATCAACATGGGGGCGATGGCCATCTCCACGCTCGCGGGGACGCTTCTGCTCGCGAACGAGCAGCACTCGCCGCTGCTGGCCGAGGTGCATCCGTTCACGCTCGGGCTGACGATGCTGTTCTGGGCCACCGCGACGTGGTGGATTCCGATGCTCCTGATCCTCGGCTTCTGGCGCCACGTCTACAAGCGATTCCCGCTGACCTACAGTCCGCTCTACTGGGGCGCGGTCTTTCCCCTCGGCATGTACACCGTCTGCACGTTCCGTCTCGCCGACGCGACCGCGTTCCCGCTGCTGCACGCGGTACCGCGCGTGTTCGTCTACGTGGCCCTCGGCGCGTGGGCGTTGACGTTCGCCGGGCTCGTGCGCAGCGCGGCCGGCGCGATCCGGCCCGCGAGATGACATCGGTCATAGGCGCGCCGGTGCCTCCGCCGCACAATCGCAGTCGGAGGAACACACAATGAGCCCAATCACAGAAATGAACGTCCGGACCGTCGGCGAGCTCGCCGTCGAAGTGCCCACTTCGATCCGCGTGTTCGAGTCGTGGAAGATCGACTACTGCTGCGGCGGCCATACGCCGCTCGGCGACGCCTGCGCCGCGGTGGGGAAGAGCGTCGACGAATTCATGGCCGAGCTCGACCGCGCCGCGGCCGTGCCCGATGCCGCCGCGCGCGACTGGAAGGCGGACACGCTCGCGTCGATGAGCGCGAACATCGTGGCCATGTACCACGTCTACACGCGCGAGGAGCTGCAGACGATCATCCCGCTCGCCGCGAAGGTGCTCGGCGTGCACGGCGAGCGGCATCCGGAGCTGGCCGAGGTGTCGACGCTGATTCAGGACCTGACCAGCGACATGCTGCCGCACATGCTCAAGGAGGAGCAGGTGCTCTTCCCGTACGTGCAGCAGCTCGAGGCCGCGGCCGCGAACGGGCAGCCGGCCCCGACGCCGTTCTTCGGCACGGTGAAGAATCCGGTGCGCATGATGATGCTCGAGCACGATCGCGTGGGCGAGCTGCTGGCGCGCCTGCGCGTCGTGACGGCGGACTACGCGGCGCCGGACAATGCCTGCTTCAGCTACCGCGAGCTCTATCGTCGCCTGGCCGAATTCGAGCTGCGCACGCACGAGCACGTGCACATCGAGAACAACGTCTACTTCCCGCGCGCGGTGACGCTCGAAGAGCAGGCGGGGAGCGCGGAAACCTTCGCCTTCACCGGCGGGACGTGCGGCTCGTCGTGCGGTCACTGACCTCCATGCGCGAGCTGCACGACTTTCTCACCGGCGATCACGCGCGGCTCGATGCTCTGCTCCGGGCGAGCATCGAGCGCGGGGACGCCGAGGCGTACGACGCCTTCCGGCGTGGACTGCTGCGGCACATCGCCATCGAGGAGCGGGTCCTGTTCCCGCTCCTCCGCGCGCGGCGCGGCACGACGGAGCTCGATCAGCAACTGCACCGCGATCACGCCGCGCTCGCGGCGCTGCTCGTGCCGCCGCCGACTCGCGTGGAGCTCTCGCAGATCGCGGCGATTCTCGAGCCGCACAACGCGCTGGAAGAGAACGACGGCGGTCTGTACGACCTCGTCGAAGAGCTCGCGGCGGGCGACCTGGCCGCGTTCATGGCCAGGGTCCACGCGATGCCGGAAGTGCCGGTCATGCCGAACGTCGACAACGACGTGGTTCGCATGAGCATCGAACGTCTGGTGCGCGAGGCGCTCGCGTCGCGTCACGCGTGAACCCGCGGGCGAGAGGACGACGAAGGGCCTCCGGCGGGCCGGCGCGGCCGGCAGCGCTGATCGAGGCCCGTGCGGTCGCGAGCGCCGTGCAGAAGGCGAGTCGCATGCGTCAGCCTTGGGCAACCAGCGCTGCCGGCCGC
>DASUSL010000231.1:0-19292 GCA_036375135.1 Thermoanaerobaculia bacterium
AGCGGCTCGAACGCACGCGCCTGCTCGTCCTGGATGAAGGCCTCGTCGGTTTTTCCGGCCTCGATCATGCGCCGGACGGACTGGCGATGCATGTCCTGGAAACGCGCGAAGTAGAGGCTCCAGAGATTTTCGTATTCGCCACGTTTCGTCTCGTCAAGGAGCTGTCTGGCCTCATTGCGCAGGATCTTGAACGCGGTCTTCAGGTCGTCGTCCGCGCGCGGGTCGCCGTTGCGGCGCCGGGCCTCAGCCAGTTTGAAGTGCAGCACGGCACGATAGGTGGAATGTTGTTCTTCCGCTCGCGTGATGGTTTGGCCGAACTTCTGGGCCGCCTTTGCGGCATCGATCATCAGCAGCGCGTCCCCTTCCGCCTCGAGAAGGCGCATTTGCAAAGGCTCTCGCAGTTCCGCATCGCTCAGCGATTCCGTGAGCTCCCTGGCTCGTCGCAGGTCGACTTGTGCAGCGCCGACCTCCTGCAGAGCGGCATGCGTTTCTGCGCGTGCACGAAGTGCGACTGCGAGCACGTGCTGCGGCCCGTCGCGAGGGCCGGACGGCGATTCGACGAAAGCCTTCTGTGCCACCTCGATCAACGCGTTTCTGTACAGCAGCGCCACCTTCGGAAATCCGAGCTCGCTGGACGTCTCTGCCGCGCTCGCATAGGCGTCAGCGTGCGCTCTCGCGTCAGGCACGCGTGGAAGGAGATGCAGCACGCGGACGGCGTCGTGAAATCCCTGTTCGCGACTTCCTATGGTCATGTAATTCAGGCTGCGCCGGCTCAGTGCGGCGACGATCTGCGTAGCCGACTGCCCCGCGAAACGCAGCGCCTCGTCATACTCCGGGTATGCGAGGGGATAACTGCCGCGCTGCTCCAGAGCACCCGCGCGCAGCGTGTGCATAGAGGCCAACAGCATGGGGTAACGGCGGTTCCCGGCCGGGATGAGTGCATCCAGAAGAGGCACCACGTCCTCGTGCAGGAACCGAAGACGTGCGCCGCGAAATCTCGCATACAGGTGCAACGGGTTGCCCGCCTTTTCGAGCAGCACCGCCGCGTGCTCATAGGCGCGTGCCGAAGGGCGCCGGAGCGCATTGCGGTATGCGCGCATTGCGTCGTCGTTTCCGGGATGCTGAAACGCGGCGAGGACATCGCGCAGATAGGGGTCGCCCTTCGCCGCCAGTACCTCGGCCACGATTCGCGCGGTGGTGACGTCAGAAAAGCCGGAATCGAGCTGCTCGCGCGCGGCTTCCGCGGGATAGACCTGCGCGAGCTTCCGCGGCGTGGCGTGCAGTCTCCTCCACTCTTCCATCGGATCCCGCTGCAGTGCGTCGCGATTTCTGCGCGCCAGGTCCGACCACTCCGATCGCTCGGCCACGATCTCGTTCCATGCCGCAATCGCCTCCGTCGTCAGGCCGAGCTGCTGCAGGGCCATTGCGCGATTGACGCCTTTGGCCGTGTCGAGCGCGCGCAGCAGATCCGCCGGTGTATCGTTGCGTTCCGCGCGGACGAGGTAGGCGGCGGCCAGATCGTCCGGCCACTGGTTCCGGAAAACCTTCACCAGCCGGTCGAGACATTGCTCTTCCGCCACGACCAGCAGCTCCCGCGCTTTCTCCCGTCTCTTGATCGGCTCGGGGCATGATGAGCGCGCCGGTGTGCGCAATTGCGGCTTCACCAGGGGCTGGTCATCCCCCGAAATCCGCGGAACGGGGTTCTCCCTGTTGCAGGCCAGCACGGCGCTGCAGAGAACGAGAAGGATGCGGACCGTTTTCATGTGACGTTTCATACGATACGCGGTCGGCGACGGGTACGAGCAATGACCATGCGACAGAACGGGGGAAGCGGCGACGACGAGTTGTTCCGATCTCTGTACACGCGGCATTACGCGCGCACGCTGCGATTCTTCCGCAAGGTATTCCGCGTCTCGACCGCCGACGCACAGGAGCTCGCGCAGGACGTCTTCGTTCGCCTCTACCGCGCCATCGGCGAGTACCGCGGCGATTCGGAGTGGGCGCTGCTGGAGACCATCGCCCGCAACGTCGGGTACAACTACATCCGCGCGCGAACGACCATCAAGCGCGGCGCGGTCCGCGCGGAATCGCTGGACGACCGCGACTCGGAGAAAGAACCGGCGGCCGTGCATGTGGATCCGGTGGACCGGCTCATCGAGGCGGAGCGGGTGACGCGCCTGCGGCAGGCCGTCGCCGAGCTGCCGACAGGGCAGCGGCATTGTCTCCGCCTGTGGCTGCATGATTTCAGCTACGAAGAGATCGCGCAGGCGCTGCGCATCTCGCTCGAGGCGGTGAGATCGCGCGTCCGCGACGCGAAGCGGTCGCTGCGCGCACGACTGGGAGACGAGGGTGTGCTCCCGGAGGAGTGACTCATGACGAACAAATCGGATTGGCAGGAAGCAGAGCGCCGCCTCAGTGCGGAGGAGCGGGAGCAGCTCGGCGAGCTGCCGACGGCGGAGGAAATGCTCGCCTACAGCCGCGGCGAGCTCCCGGAAAAGGAGGAAACGCGGATCCACGATTTCCTCGTGGCCTATCCGGAGCTGGCGCGTGCGTACGGCGCACCGTTCCCCGAGGCTCCGGGCGAAGGCGATCCGGACACGGTGTCCGACGAAGAGCTGCGCACCGGCTGGAGCGCGCTGCAGCGCCGCCTCGGGCGGAATCGCGGCTCGACCGATCCACGCGCGGAGGCGCAGCGCGGCCGGTTGGTGTTCCGCCACTATCTGCCGACCGCCGTCGCGGCGGCACTGGCGCTGGTCTTCTTCGCGCTCTACGTGCAGGCCGAAAGCCGTGCGCGCCATTACGAGCGCGCGGCACGTCTGCCGCGCATCGTGACCGCGCCGCTGGACCTGCTGCCTGACGGCAACCGCGGGCCCGACGGTGCGGCGACCATGCTGACCGAGAACAGCGAGCACTATCTGCTCCGGCCCCACCTCATCCAGCAGGTGCGCCACCCCCGCTATCGACTGGAGCTCGTCGACACGAAAGGCGCGGCGCTGTGGACGAACAGCTCCGCGCTGCCCGATGCCGAGGGCAGATTCCACATCACCCTCCCGCACGACTTCCTCACCGCCGGCCATACCTACCGCCTGCGCATCTTCGGAGTCGACGGCGAGGCGCAGAGCGAGGTCGGGACGTACGACGTCCTCGCCCCGGCGGAGTAGGCGATTCTGTCGAAACGCGTCAGTTCGTGAAGAACGTTGTTCGGTCCGCGCTTCCGCCGGCGCGGCCGACTCGATGTCGCGTCGATCGAGGCCAGGCCGGTCTGGACGAAGCTCCCGTCATCTCTCTTGGCGAACCTCGCAAAGTGCGACGCCCTCTCGTGCGAGCGCGGTTCGCTCGTGCGCGAACAGGATCCGCCTGGACGCAGGCACGATGCACTTTCGCGCTAGCGCATTGCGCTCTCGCACGAGTACGTTGCGCTCTCGCACGAGCGCGTTGCGCTCCCGCACGAGCGCGTTGCGCTCCCGCACGAGCACGTTGCGCTCTCGCACGAGCGCGTTGCGCTCTCGCACGAGCACGTTGCGCTCTCGCACGAGCACGTTGCACTCTCGCACGAGCGCGTTGCGCTCTCGCGCAAGCGCAGTCTCATCTTCGCCGTTCTCCATTCCGACACAAATCCTGCCGGAACCTCCCGGCCGGCTCGCGCGTCCCATGCTCGTGTCCGGCGTGATGGCTCGAGTCTTGGCCCCCCGGAACACCTGAGTTGAGCGGTGCTCCTCGTTCTGTGAGGGAAACGGTTCGTCCGTCGAGGGTTGAGTCATGCCCCTGCGGTCGGGCCGGGAGTGGAGCGGTGCTCCTCCATCCTCACAAAAATGCGCCGACCCACGGGACCGCGGCCCCGGGTCATCACTTCGATCGCCGGCGCGTCGCCGGCGAAAACAAACAATCCCTGACCGGGATAGAGGAGATCATGGCTGACAAGAATCCCCAATCCACCACTGACCCGGCCGCGGGCGCGACCCCGTCGCCGGAGCCCCTTACGCCCGAGGAGGCCATCCAGCAGTTGCGCGCACTCATGGCGCGAGTACCGTTCCCGCAGGCTCCGCCGGCGCACCGGCCGTTCCGCCGGCGCCTGTCGCACGTCGACCCGAAATTCGTCGACGCCGCGATCAACGCCATCGGTGCGTCGTCCGAGGCGCAGGCGGCACTCGGTGCCTCCGACGCACAACTGCGCACCGAGGTCGAGTTCGTCGCGCGCTGGTCGGCCCTCACCGACGAAATGACGGCAGCGCTGCGCACGCTCCTCGCGGCCAACGACATCCGCCGCCAGCGCCTCGGCCTCACGTCCCTGCAGGCGTACCGCATCTGCGAACAACTCGCGCGCGACGAAGCAAACGAGAAGCTCATCTCGTTCGTGCGCGAGATGAAGCGGATGAAGAAGTTCGGCCGCGCGCGCCGTCGCCGGCCCGAGACGCCGCCCGAAGAGACCGCGAAGAAGTGACGGCCGCCTCCGCGGAGGCGTAAAACAGACATCGGTGGGCGTGCCGCGGCACGCTCACCATCTTCGGGAGCAATCCATGAACGCACAGACGCAGCTCTCCGCCAGCGACCTCGACGCGATCCTCCAGGCCGCGATCGACGCAGGTATCGCTTTCGATACCGTGCTCACGGCCGAGGAGCGCCAGCTCTTCGACAGCTACCTTTCCGACGAACGCCCGCTCATGACCCCGCAGGTCGCCGTGACGCCGGAGCAGCGCGAACAGGCCGAGAGCGACTTCGCCACGCTGGCCGTTGCCGACGCGCTGATGGCCCTCGGCGCCAAGATCAAGGCGGTGCTCGCGCGCCGCGAAGAAGAGCTCTACCAGAAATGCCTTACCGCGTACTACGTCGCCGAGGATCTCGCCCGCGATCCAAAGCACGCGGAGCTGATTCCGCACGTCGAGTCGATGCGCGCGGCACACGAGCGGGACTACGGATGCCCGATTCCGCCGCGGGGCGCACATTGAGACAGGCATCCGCGAACGGAGGACGCACGATGAACATCGCCCGGCTGCTCTTCGATCAGGTCGATGGCACTCGGCTATCTGTCGACGCACGTGGGCGATGGTGTTCGGCTGGATCGCGATGATGATCGACAGCGAGGATCTCGACCTCGCCCAAGGCAGGCACCGGAGTCGTCGACCACAGCGGAGCGGCTGAAATTGTTCGACCAGTCCGTCGCCTCCGCGCGCAAGGCTTTCCAGAACACGAACGACGAGCACCTCGCGAAGTCGTAGCAGTTGCGCGTCGGCGGCAAGGTCGTCGACGAGAAGTTGTGGCACCAGATGATCGCCGACAGCATCGCGCACCTCGCGCACGATCGCGGTCAGCTCGGCGTCTACCTGCGCCTCAACGACCAGGCATTGCCATCGATCTACGGACGGACCGCCGACGAATCGTGGTAGTGCAGGTGAGTCGGAAGACGAGGACGTCCGGCCGTGCCGCTGGGCCTGACCGCGGTCTGGGCGGCGAGCTCACCATCGCTTCGGTTTCTCCATCGCGGCAGCGATGCGCAAGGAGGCCGCGCTTTCCGTGTTACCGCGACTGCTCCACGATCACCGGTCGCAGGTTGTCCGTCCAGTTGCGATCGATGAGGAGCAGTCGCGGATCGACGCCGGCGCGCGCCGGTGTCCCGTTCACCACCACGGAGATTCTCTGCCGGCCCGAGCGGATGCGATGCTTGCGGAGGTACAGCGGATCGGCGGTCGCATCGCCGTACACTCCGATCTCGACGAAGTCGTGCATCGGGACTTCCGTCTCTTGCCCGCTTCCGCCGGCGCGGAATTTCTGCGCTTCGACGTCGAGCGTCACGCGCCACGCGCCGTTTCCCGCGGGCTCCGCGGCGATGGCAGTCGTGCGAAGATTCCAGAGAGTGATGGTCTCCAGAAAGTCCTTCAGCAAATAGTGATACTCCGGCGGTGTCGCGCCTTTCAGCTCGCGATAGAGGTCGCGTGACGTGACAAACGGCGGTTGACCGGAACCATGGGTCGCGACGAGCCGGCGCAATGCGGCATTCAGCGGTTCCTCACCGAGGTATTGCCGAAGCGCGTACATCACCAGGGGGCCCTTCTGGTCAACCACGTTCGCGTGGCTCGTGACGTCGAGGAGCGGAACCTCAGGATGGTCCGCTTTGCTGCGCTGGTTCAGGTACTCGATGCGCGTGTTCCAGAGAAACCGGCGCACCATGTCCACCCCGTAAAGCTTCTCGATGACCATGAGTGCGCTGTACTGAGCGAGGACGTCGCTGACCGCCGGCCCCCCTTCGCCGGCGGCAGGCATGACCTGGAAACCCCACCACTGGCGAGCGACCTCGGTTGCCACAGTCATCGAAGCGAGATCGAATTCGCGCGACTCGTCCACTTTCGTCACCCATCCCGTCGTTTCGGCATGCGCGATCGTGCCGGGATAGGCCTGAGCCAGATTCGCGTATCGCGGAAACTCGACCACGCGGATCTGCCGGTGCGGATAAGGACCGAAAGTGTTCGTGCAGTAATCGAGCGAGGCCCGCACAGCCCTCGCGAACCGCTCCACATTGAAGGTGTGGGTCGGGTGGTAGAAAAGCTCGATGACCACACCCTTCCACGTCTCGCGATGCACCGCGTATTCGGCGGAGAAGATGGCAAACGCGTTCCTGACAGGGCGCTCGGTGGCGTAATGGAAGTAGCGCCGCCCGTTCTCGTTCCAGCTCCGCAGCAACGTTCCCGGTGCGACGGCGGTCTGCTCGGGCGAGGTGCCGATCACCGCCTCGAACGTGATCGTCTCGTGCCCCGCGGCATCCGCCACTCCGGATGAGTCGAGCACCGGTGGTGCGAGCGGACGCGGAGGAAGGCCGTGCTCGCGTCGCACGGGAGCGAGCGACAACTCGCGACTCGTCTGATAGCCGACGCGCGGAAGCCAGCGTCGCTGATTCACACCCCCGCCGCCGTCGTGATCGAAGTACGTGCCATTGCGGACGACGGAAGTGTTCGGATGACTGTTCGGGAATCCGCGCGGCACGAACCGAACGTCAAAGGTCATCCGGAGCGAGTGGCCCCGCTCCAGCGCGTGCGCCAGATCCACCGTACGATGCCCGAGCGCATCGTCCGCGATGACCACGCGGCTCTCCCGATCGAACGACAGGCGCCGGGTCTCGACCTCAGGGTTGAGAAAGAGGTGAATCGTGCGGATCGGGGCCGCAGTTTTGTTGACCAGCGTATACGTACCGCGGACGTCGACGACGCGTCGTTCGGGATCGATCTCCACATGCAGCTTCGTGCCTGTCACCGTCGGTTGCGGCGCGTTCGCGAACTTCCCATACCGGCGCTCGTACCCGGCGCTTTGCCCGGCCTTCTCGAACGCTGTGCGATATCCGGCAAGCACGTTCGTGTTGTAGAAGATGAACCCTCCGGCGCCGATGACGATCAGCGCCGCCAGAGCGGTGGCGACGGCGGCGCGACGACCAAACCGCTGCCGCGCCAGTCTCAGTCGCGTTGCCACTCCTCGATCGCGTCCGCGAATCCACAGGAGCCCGGCGATCACCGCGAACAACAACGCCCAGCCGCCCCAGTACAGCTTGAACCAGAGCACCGGGCCGAGGAAGGGCCCGAATTGGCTGATGTCCGAGTACGTCCATCCCGAGTCGCGGCCGTAGACGAGCAGATTGTGATGCAGGCCGAAGCGCGCCGCGAACATCGTGAAGAGATGGCAGATCACGACGACGACGTGCCCGAGGTATTTGTTGTCGACGACGACGTGCACCAGCATCGCCAGCGCGGCGAGGAGCAGGTAGTCCGCGAGCTCGAGACCGAGGAGGATGCGCAGGTAGAGACCGATCTCGAAATCGAAATACCCGTTCGCAGCCTGTACGATCAACCCCGACCCCATCAGAATCGCCTGCAGCGTCACGAGCACGAGACCGAGCGCGGCAAACTTGCCGGTGTAGGTGATCCAGTCGGGGATCGGGTTGGCGTCCGCGATCTCCGCGAGCCCCGCGCTCCGCTCGCGGTGCACGAGCTCACCCGCATAGAACGTCGTCAGCAGCGCCATCGTGAGCGAGGGAAGAAAGCTCACGAGGAACCCGGCAACGAACTGCGTCAGCGGCCAGAACGGCGTGCGAAAGTCGTCGCTGATCGTCTCTGTTCCGAGCGACAGGACCATGCTCACCATGAGGACGGCGATGACGGCGAAATCGCGGCTGAGCAGGAGCTCCCGCGCCGACTCCCCCGCGATTGCAACGAACTGCCGGATCCGCGCTCGCCCGTCAAACGAGGCGTGGAAGGGTCGCGGCGAAAAACGAGCTCGCGAAACTTCCTTCTGCTGTTCTTCGCGACGGCCTTTCCGGCGCTCTGAGGCGACGTGCGTCCGGAACCGCCATCGCGTGACGAGCAGGATCGCGGCCGTCGCGCCGGCCCACAACAGGCGGTTCCAGAGGAGTGACGCGTCGACGTCCAGCGGTCGCGTGTTCTTCTCGTGTGTCGTCCAGAACTCCCACTGCTCGCTGAGTGCGACGAATCCCAACGGCTCGAGGAGGGCGGCAAGGAGGCTGAGACCGCGTTCTCCCTCGATGTACTCCTCGAGCAGCAGCGCGCCGAGAAACACGAATGCGGCCGTGGCGAAAACGGCAAGCGCGCGCCGGGTCAGAACGCCGACGGCGAACAGGAGTGCGCCGGTGAAGAGAACGTTCGGCAGCAGAAGGACGATCGTGGGCTGCACATACGCAGCCGCACGGAACGGACCGAGCAACTCCCCCTTCACGAACGGCGGCCGCATGAGGAGCATCAGCATGATCGGGACGACGCTCACGAACAGAGCGTTGACCAGGAGCGTGCCGGCGAAGCGTCCGGCGAGATACTCGGTCTTCGTGAGCGGCGCGGTCGCGAACAGCGGGGACATCCGGGTGTCGTGGTCCCGCAGCGCGGCCTCGCTGAAGAGCGCCGCGCTGATCACGAGCCCGAGCATGCTGACCAGAGCGGTGGCCATGGCGACCAGCGAAGGAGCGTTCGCGTGCAGATCGCCTGCGCTCTCCGCCTCGCCAACGAGCACTCCCACGGCCATCAGACAGGCCACGGCGACGAATACCGCGCCGAGGATCCAGGTGTATGGCCGGCGCAGCCGGTAGTCGATCTCGAAACGGACGATCTCGAGAAAGTTCATGACTGCGCCGTGGCGCCCGCGCCATAGTGGCCTGACATGGCGCTGAAGTAGACATCCTCGAGATCGGGTGCGACCGACTCGAATCCCTGACCGGGCGAGCCGTCGCCGAAGACGTGGGCGATCGTCCGCCCGGCCAGGAGCTTGGTGGAGATCACCACGTGCTCGCGCTCGAGCGCCGCCAGTTCATCCCTGATGACCACTCGCCGCCAGATCTTTCCCTGCAGATCGCCTACGGCGCGATGCGGCTCGCTCTCCAGAAGAATTCGCCCTCTGTCGATGATCGCCATTCGCGTGCAGAGCTCGGCGACGTCTTCCACGATGTGCGTCGACAGGATGACGACGCTCTTCTCACCCAGCTCGGCGAGGAGGTTGAGGAAGCGGACGCGCTCCGCCGGGTCGAGACCGGCGGTGGGCTCGTCGACGATGAGCAGTCCTGGATCGCCGATCATCGCGATGGCGACACCGAATCGTTGACGCATTCCACCGGAGAAGCCACCGAGCTTCTGCTTCCGCACGTCCCAAAGGTTCGTCTGGCGGAGAAGCGACTCGACCACGTCCCTCCGCTCCCCTCGCCGCGTGATCCCTCGGAGGACGGCAAAGTGATTCAGCAGCCGCTCCGCCGAGGTCTTCGGATAGACGCCGAACTCCTGCGGCAGGTAGCCCAATGTCTTGCGCACCTCGTCTTTCTGCCGCAGGACGTCGAGCGACCCGAGATGGATCTCCCCGTCGTCGGGCTCCTGGAGGGTCGCGATCGTGCGCATGAGCGTCGACTTGCCGGCGCCATTCGGGCCGAGAAGTCCGTACATGCCGGGTGGAATGGTCAGATGGATGCGCTGCAGCGCATGGACGCCATTCGGATAGGTTTTCGACAGATTGCGGATACGGAGGTCAGGCAACGGATTTCGTCTCCTGACCGTAGTTACGCCCGTCGGGCCCGGAGGTGTACAGCGGCGGCAGCGGAGCTCATTCGTCATCGCCGCCTGCGCATCCGTGCGCGCGCGAGAACCCCGAGCGCAATGCCCGACTGCTACTTCAGCATCGGACTTTCATCGGCCATCGATCACGTGAACGCGCGCGCGGACTACGTGCGCGGGCTGAGGGAAACTGTCGGCGTCGGCCGCTGATGAGCGCGGCCGCTCTCGCGGCCGCGCTCACGTGGTGATTACCAGATCCTCACGCGATCCTCGGGTTTGACGTACAGCTTGTCGCCTTCCTTCACGCCGAACGCCTCGTACCACGCGTCGACGTTGCGGAGCGGCGCGAAGGCGCGGACGAAGCCGGGGGAGTGGGGGCCGGTGGTCAGTTGCTGGCGCAGCGCTTCGTCGCGGTAGAGGGCGCGCCAGACCTGGGCGTAGGCCAGGAAGAAGCGTTGATCGCCGGTGAAGCCGTCGATCACCGGTGCCGGCTTGCCGTTCAGCGAGAGCCTGTACGCCTCGTGCGCGACCAGAAGGCCGCCCAGGTCGCCGATGTTCTCGCCCGCGGACAGCTTGCCGATCAGTTTGAAGTCGTCGCCCTGCTTGAACTGGATCGACTCGTACTGCGCGCCGAGCTTCGCGGCCTGCGCCTCGAACTTGGCCGCGTCTTCGGCCGTCCACCAGTCGCGAAGCATGCCCTTGCCGTCGCCCTTGCGGCCCTGGTCGTCGAATCCGTGCGTGATCTCGTGACCGATGCCGCTGCCGATCGCGCCGTAGTTCACCGCCGGGTCGGCCTGCGGATCGAAGAACGGCGGCTGCAGCACGGCCGCCGGGAAGGCGATCTCGTTCTTGACCGGCGAGTAGTAGGCGTTCACGGTGTGCGGCGTCATGCCCCACTCGTCCTTGTCCACCGGCTTGCCGATGCGCGCGAGGTCATAGTTCCACTGGAACCTGCCGGCGCGTTCCGCGTTGCCGACGAGCTCCCCGTCCCTGATCTCCAGCGCCGAATAGTCGCGCCACTTCGACGGATAGCCGATCTTCACCTTGAAATTGGCGAGCTTGGTCAGCGCTTCCTTCTTCGTTTCGGGACTCATCCACTCGAGTTTCTCGAGGCGCACCTTCATCGCCGCCAGCAGATTGGCGACGAGCTTCTCCATCTTCACCTTCGACTCGGCGGGGAAGTACTCGGCCACGTATGCCCGGCCGATCGCGTCGCCCATCGTGCCGTCCGCCCACGTGATGGCGCGCTTCCAGCGCGGACGCTGCTCCTTCGCGCCGGCGAGGAACTTCGAGCGGAACTCCCAGGACGTGTCGGCGAACCGCTTCGACAGCAGCGGCGCCGCGTTGTCCGCGACCGCGAACGCCTGCCAGGCCTTCAGCGTCTCGACGGGCGCCGACGCGTAGACGGCGGCCATCTTCGGCAGGGCGGTGTTCTGCCGGACGACGATCTTCTGCACCTTGCCCAGACCCGCTTCGCCGAGGGCGGCGCTCCACGGAAAGCCGGGCGCGTATTTCTCGAGCTCCGCGATCGTCATCGGGTTGTAGGTCTTGTCGCGGTTCCGGCTCTCGGCGCGCGACCAGTGCGCATCGGCGATCTTCGTTTCCATCGCCACGATGTCCGCCGCGTGCTTCTCCGCGTCCGGATACTCGACGAGCTTCAGCATGTCGGCGACGTACTGCTGATAGCGCTCGCGCTGCGCCTTGAAGTTGTCGCGCAGGTAGTAATCGCGATCGGGCAGACCGAGGCCGCCCTGGCTCAGGTAGGCGGCGTAACGATCCGGGTCTTTGGCGTCGTCGTAGACCGCGACGCCGAACGGCGTGCGACTGAACGCGCGTCCTGAGCCGGCGATCCACTTCGCGAGCTCCTCGTGATTCTTCACCTTCGCCAGCGACGCGAGATACGGCTGGACCGGCTTCGCGTCGAGCTTCTCCGCCGCCGCTTCATCCATGAAGCTGCGATACATCGCGGCGACTTTGGCCTCGTCCGAGCCCGGCTTCAGCTTCCCGTCGGCCGCCCACCGGTCGACGATCGACCGCACCCGCACCTCGGACAGATCGCCGAGGATGTTGAAGGAGTTGTAGGCGACCTTGTCCGCCGGGATCTCCGTCGCCGCCGCCCACTTCCCGCTGGAGTAGGCGACGAAGTCGTCGCCCGGCTTGACCGAGCGATCCATCCCGGCGACGTCGATGCCCCACGTGCCGTACCGCTTCGCCGCGGTCCTGTCGACCGCATCGGCGCCAGAAACCGAAACCGCCACGAGCAGTGCAGCCGCGGCAGCGAAATGCTTTCCGATCATTGAATCTCCCCTCCTGGATTGATACAGGGGGGCATACGGCCGCGCCGCATCGCGGTTTCCGCGGCCGGCCGGGGTTTCCTGATCGGTGACGGATGCGGTGTCAGTTCGTGGAAAACGACGCGCGGTCCACGCCGCCGCCGACGCGGCCGGCCTGATTCGAGTACAGGCGCGTCATTCCGGTCGTACTGTCGGTCACGCGGACGGTGTAGCCGACGTCGGTCATGCCGCCGAAGTAGACGTCGAAGCGCGGAGCGAAGGGGCGGGCGTCCTGAAGGCGGACCACCACTTCGACGGCCTGCGCACTGCTGAATCCGAACAGTGCGGTGTCGGGGTTCTGCACGCCCTCGAGCAGCCGCGCGGCGAGGAAGGTGCCCGGCTGGTTGGGCGGGGTCGAGAACGGGTTCACGTAGTCGACCGTGACCTGGAAGCGGTTGTTCAGCAGGCAGACGACCGTCGCGCTCGGGGTGCACGGCCCGGGGATGGAGTGGGCCGCGCCCGTGGCTTCGTTGGAGTACGCGGAATCGCCGCCGGCGTTGCTCGCCCGGATCCGGAAGGTGGCCGTCTCGCCGGGATCGAACTCCGGCAGCGGCACCTGCGTCGCGTTGATCGAGGCGAAGCCGATGAAGACGAACACGCCGTCGATCTTCTGCTCGATGCGGAACGAGGTCTCGTTGTCCGAGTTGTCGGTCCAGCTCAGCCGGATGTGGGACGTCGACATCCCGGTTGCCGTCAAATTCGTCGGTGCGGCGGGAGGAGGCGGCGGCCCGCCCATCTGCGCCTGGCTGTCGCCCACGATCGAAACGGACAAGACGAGACTGCACAGTACGACGCGAAAAGTTCTCATGATCCCTCCAGGTGGAACGTCACAATAACTCTGCTGTCGAGCGCAGGGGAAGACTTATTTCGTGAGCTTGATGCCGTCGTGTCCGGGCGATGCGGGGCGCACATTGCGATACGCTCCCGCGGACGGAGGACGACATGAACATTGCCCGCCTGCTCCTCGACCAGGTCGATCGCGAGACCGCCGCCACGCGCAAGCTGCTCGAGCGCGTTCCGGACGGCCGGGAGGATTGGAAGCCGCATCCGAAGTCGATGGCGCTCGGCTATCTGTCGACGCTCGTGGCCATGATGTTCGGGTGGATCGCGTCGATCATCGAGAGCGAGTATCTCGACCTGGCCACCGGCAAGGCACCGTCGCAGATGACGGCGGCGGAGCGGCTGGCCCTGTTCGATCAGGCCGTGGCCTCCGCGCGCAAGGCGCTGCAGGAGACGGACGACGAGCACCTCATGAAGCCGTGGCAGTTGCGCGTCGGCGGCAAGGTCGTCGACGAGAAGCTGCGGCACCAGATGATCGCCGACACCATCGCGCACCTCGCGCACCATCGCGGTCAGCTCGGCGTGTACCTCCGCCTCAACGATCAGCCGCTGCCGTCGGTCTACGGGCCGACCGCGGACGAAAAGTGGGAGTGAGCTACAGCTTGAAGTGCGGGTTCTCGATGATGCCGAAGACGTTGCCGAAGGGATCGGTCACCGTGGCCACGATGATCCCGCCGCCGACGTCCTGCGGATCGGAGTGATTCGCCGCGCCGAGCTCCTGCACGCGCTGATGCGCGGCGCGTGCGTCGGCCACGCCCCAGTACGCGACCACGTTGCTTCCCTTCGTCACGCCGCTCATGTCGGGATTGAGTCCGAGCTCGTAGCCGCCGACGTTGAAGCCGACGTAGAACGGCTCGTCAAAGTACGGCTCGATCCCGAGAATCCGCGCGTACCACTCCTTCGCTTTGGCGAGGTCCTCGACGTGATAGTTGACCGTGCGCAGTCCCTGAAACGTCATTCGAACAGCTCCTCGAGTGGGAGTCTCCAGCCGGGGATGACGTCTTCGACGGCGATGACGTCCACGACAGGCGCGCCGCCGTTGCGGCGCTCGATGCGCGCGCTCTTCGCGGCCGGGTCGACGATCACCACGGCGAGCGTGCCGGCGCGCAGCCAGTCGCGCGTCTTGTCTTCGATCTCCGTGTAGAGGTCGTTCGGCGACACGACTTCGAATGCCACGTCGGGTGCGCCTTCGAAGTACTTCCGGGTCGGGACGGCTCGCGCCGCGCTGACGAACGCGGCGTCGGGCGCGCGCACGGTGTCGGGGATCCGCGTGATGCGGAAGCCGGTGTCGGAGTTGTAGACCTTGCCGAGCCGGTGCTTCTTCACGTGCGCGCCGAGACTCACGAGGATCTCCGCGCCGATGCTTCCATGATCCGCTCCCGCAGGGGACATCTTCCGCAGCTCTCCTCGGACGAGCTCGTATTTCCAGCCGTCGTCCGGAAGCAGGAAGAGCTCATCCGCAGTCATGAGCGCGCTGCCGGTCATCATGTCGATATCGTACGCCGAAATCGTGCCGCAAAGTTCTGCACTCATGCATTGAGATTCCCTCGGAATACGCGCTTTTGCAACCCTTCTACGATTCGTAGAGGGCCCCCTACGGTTTCGCCTCTCCACGCCCGATCAGGATCTTCCAGTTCTCCATCGGCGTGCCGTTCAGATTGAGGTTCGAGGCGATGTAGTAGAGGCGTTTCGTCGCCTCGCCTTTGCCGATGGTGAAGCGCTGGTCGAGGTAGTACGGCGGGATGTTCTGGTAGTAGAGCGACGCGCGCACCGTGACGTTGGCGGGGTCGACGTCGGGCGGGAGCTCGATGCGGTAGCGCACGCGGTCCAGCCCTTTGCCGCCTTTGTAATCGGGGTCGTCCTTCGCGTTGCCGTGCGGGTACGTGGCGGCGAGCCAGCGGCCGTTGAGTGAGGGGTCGGGGCCTTCTTTCGTCCACCCCAGCGGCAGCAGGCGGTTGTCTTTCACGTCGGCGTTGCGGCGGATGAAGCTCGTCGTGAAGTTGCCGTCGGCGTCTTTGGTCAGCTCTTCGTAGATCTGGACCTGGTCATCCGAGGTGATGACCTCGTGGTGCTTCTGATAGGCGCCGCCGGTGAGGAACTCGGTGGTGAGCGGGCGTCCTTCGCCGTCGACGATCACGCCGACGCTGTTCGTCGCGCCGGAGCTCCAGACCACGCGCGACCTGCCGTCGCGGTTCTCGAGCACGAGGAATTCGAGGAACGCGCGGCGGAAGCCGACGCCGCTCGGCAGGCGGTGGCCGGTGAGGTTGGTCACGGTGACGTCCGCGGTCAGCGTGCGTCCCTTCACGCTCAACTTCGCGTCGACTGTGGCCGTGCGCTTCTCAGCCTGTTCGAAGAGGTTGGCCTGCGCGTTCTCGAGGTTGTCGGACGTGCCGGTCATGTAATCGCTCTTGCGCACGCCGAGGACGTCGTTGAACTGCTTGAACATCTCCAGGAGGAAGCCGTTCATGCCGAGGAGCTCGTGCCGCGCGAAGCCGGACGTGCGGAAGCGCACGCGGATGTCGTCGACCGGCGCGCGATGTTCGGCCGCGGGATAGGTGTCGTCCTCGACGATGGCGATGCGCGTCTGGATCGGATCGACGTTCACGCCGAGGCGCTCGTTCACGAGCTTGCGCGGCATGTGGCAGTCCTGGCAGCTCTGCGCCTGCTCGCCCGGCTTGCCGAACTCGTTCTGGTACGCGCTGTTCAGCCATTCGAGATACGTGGCCTGCTCGATGGAGTGGGTGCCGGGCGTTGGGCTGTCGACGACCGGGAGGTCGATGGTGTGGCAACTGCCGCACATGCGCGAGCTGCGGATGTACTCGTCGTGCTTCGGCTTCACGCCGAGGGCGTTGTCCATCGGCAGCGTGACGATCTCGTCGTCCTTGAAGGGACCGTAGATCTCGTTGGCCGGTCCGGTCTGGAACTGGCCGGTGGTGCTGTTGGTGAGGAAGAACTCGAGCGGTGACTTCTTCCACGTCGGCGGAATCTCGTCGCGGCGGATGTGGTGGCACGAGCCGCAACTGATGCCGTCGCGCGACAGCGCGCCGTACTTTGCGCCGGGCTGGCTGCCGGTGCGGAAGACGTAGTCCATGTCGAAGTTCGCGCCGGGATGATCGAGGTCGTGCTGGCGCTTGCCCATCACGCCGTGGCAGCGGAAGCAGGTGTTGATGACGGTGTGCTTCAGGCTGACGCGCTTCGCCTCGTCGGGGATCGTGTCGAGGTACGACAGCTCGCTGTCGAGCTGCGCGTAGAAGATCGGATCGCGGCCGGCCAGGCCCATCGGCGACCAGCGCCACTCGCTGTACGGCGACACGTTCACGCCTTTGCCCGCTTTGCTCTTCAGCCACATGGTCGGGCCGAACGGACTGATGGCCGCGCTGTGGCACGACTGGCACTGGTCCGAGGTCATGAACATCTGGCCGTTGCCGGGGACGTGGTCCCACGACTCGTTGGGGATGTGCTGCACGCGGTTGGGATCGATCGGGCCGAGGGAGCGGAAGGTCTGCAGGAAGGCGGGATTCGGCGCGACGACGGGCGTCGGCGGCGGCGCCTGCGGCGTTGCCGCGTGGCTGGCTTTGCCCGCTTTCTCGTCGCGCCAGGAATCGTCGACGCGGAAGGTGAGCGGATCGCCGGGGAAGCCGGCGATGTTGTTCAGCGCGGAGAAGGTCGATTCTTTTTCGGCCGAGGCGTGGCAGCGCACGCAGTAGATCCCGAAGCCGGCGTTCGGATACTGATACGGCCACTGCTGATCGTCGAAGGGCATGCCCACCCACAGCTCGGCCCACCACCAGCCGTCGGCGGAGCCCTTCGCGTCCTTGATCATGATGGTCCAGTCCTTGACCATCGGCTGCTCGCCGCTTTCCCACCGCGCGGCGGGAGCGGCGATGCCTTCCTTGATGATCATCGCGCCGTCGGGGATGGCTCCTTCGCGGTTGCCCTGCAGCCAGCGCATGACCGCGGGGGAGTAGTAGACGCGCGCCGCTTTGTGCGTGCCGTAGTAGACGTCGTTGATCCACGGACCGGTGTCGCGAATGCCTTTGTCGCCGCACCAGGCGAGCTCGGTGACGTAGGCGCGCCGCTTCAGCCACTCCAGTGTGTCGCTCTCGTATTTCGCCAATCCCTCGGGCGCGATGGTGGACGGCAGCGGGAGCGGGAATTCTCCCTTTCCCTGGCAGGGCTTCGGAGCGCTGCCGAGGGTGAGGGCGGAGAGGAGACAGACGACGAGCGCGTGGCGGCGAAGCACGGGCAAACCTCCCTTGTCGATGCGGGTGGAGCGGACGCCGCCACGGTATCAGGTTTAGGAGTGCGGCGGCACAGCCGCCGCCGCTCTCGAACGTAGGGCAGGCTTCAGCCTGCCCGGGACAGGCTGAAGCCTGTCCTACGTTTTGAGACGGCCTCCACAGCCGCCGCTTTGGTAAGCGTGCCACCCGCCGCTCCGTTGCACGCTCACCAAAGCGGCGGCTTTGCCGCCGCACTCCTACAATGGTGACCTTGCGCATTGAAGACTACGCACTCATCGGCGACCTGCAGACGTGCGCGCTCGTGGCGCGCGACGGCTCGATCGACTGGATGTGCATCCCGCGCTTCGATTCCCCCGCCTGCTTCGCCGCGCTCCTCGGCACGCCCGATCACGGCCGCTGGAAGCTCGCGCCGCGCGACGCGGTGCTCGCGGTCGAGCGCCGCTATCGCGACGACACGCTCATCCTCGAGACGACGTTCACGACGGAGAGCGGCCGCGTGCGGGTCGTCGACTTCATGCCCATCCGCACCGAGGCGATCGACGTGATGCGCATCGTCGAAGGGGTGGAAGGACGCGTGGCGATGCGCATGGATTTCTCCATCCGCTTCGACTACGGCTCCATCGTGCCGTGGGTGCGCGCCACCGAGAGCGGCATCCGCGCCATCGCCGGTCCGGACACGGTCTACCTGCGCAGCGACGTCCCGCTGCACGGCGAGAACTACACCACCGTCGCCGACTTCGACGTGGCCGCGGGCGAGCGCGTGGTGTTCGACCTCACCTGGACCGAGAGCCATCACCCGCATCCGCCGCGCGAAGATCCTTGCGAGGCGCTGATCCATCTGGAGCAGTTCTGGCGCGACTGGTCGTCGCGCTGCACGTACGAAGGCAAATGGCGCGACGCGGTGATGCGCTCGCTGATTACGCTGAAGGCGCTCACGTACGCGCCCACCGGAGGCATCGTCGCCGCGGCCACGACGTCGCTGCCGGAGCAGATCGGCGGCGTGCGCAACTGGGACTACCGCCTCTGCTGGCTCCGCGATGCCACTTTCTCCATCTACGCGCTCCTCGGCGGCGGCTACACCGAGGAGGCCATCGCGTGGCGGGAGTGGCTCGTGCGCGCGGCGGCGGGACTGCCGGAAGAGCTGCAGATCATGTACAGCATCCGCGGCGAGCGGCACCTCACGGAGCTGGAGATCGCCTGGCTGCCGGGCTACGAAAACTCGAAGCCGGTGCGCGTCGGGAACGCCGCCTTTACGCAGTACCAGCTCGACGTCTACGGCGAGGTGATGGACATGCTGCACATCACCCGCAAGCTCGACCTCCCGCCGAGCGAGGACGCGTGGCGCGTGCAGTGCGCGCTGATGCGCTTCCTGGAGAGCGGCTGGAAGGAGCCGGACGAGGGGATCTGGGAGGTGCGCGGCCCGCGCCGCCACTTCACGCATTCGAAGGTGATGGCCTGGGTGGCGTTCGACCGCGCCGTCGCGGCGGTGGAGAAGTTCGGACTGGACGGTCCGGTCGAGCAATGGCGCGCGATCCGCGAAGAGATCCGCGCCGAGATCATGGAGAGAGGCTTCCGTGCGGACCTGAACGCGTTCACGCAGTTCTACGGCTCACCGCACGCCGATGCTTCGCTGCTGATGCTGCCGGCGCTGGGCTTCATCGACTCCGACGACCCGCGCATGACCGGCACGATCGCACTCATTCGCGCGCAGCTCGAGACGAACGGATTGCTGCACCGCTATCCGACGGAGCCGTCCATCGACGGACTGCCGCCGGGCGAGGGAGCGTTCCTCCTCTGCACGTTCTGGCTGGCCGACACGCTGGCGCTCGCGGGCAACTACGAGGAGGCGGAAC
>DASUSL010000232.1:0-3426 GCA_036375135.1 Thermoanaerobaculia bacterium
GGCCGACGCCGAGGATGCAGTCCAGGAGACCTTCCTCAAGATCCATCGCGCCGCCGCGACGTACACGGGCGAGGCCTCCTTCTCCACGTGGGTGTTCCGGATTCTCGTCAACACCTGCTACGACGTCCTGCGCAAGCGCAAACGCCGTGTGGAGGAAGCGCCGATCGAGGAGACGGTCGAGCGCACCGCGCCCAGCATCGACGACGCCAAGCGCATGACGCTCAAGAAGCTGCTCGACGAGCTTCCCGAGCAGCGCCGCAGCGTCTTCACCCTGTTCGAGATCGAAGGACTCTCGCACGCCGAGATCGGCGAGATCCTCGGCATCACCGAAGGCAACTCGAAGTGGATCCTTTTCGCGACCAAGAAAGAGCTGCAACAGAAGTGGCGAACCCAATGACCATCAACTGCTCACAGATCGACGACCTGCTGTTCGACGGCTCGCCGCTGGCCATGGAGACGGCCGCGCGTCACGCCGCCGGCTGCACGTCGTGCGCGGAGACGCTGGCCGCGTGGAACGACCTCGGCTCCACCGCGCGGTCGATGCGCACGACGTGGGAGAACGACATGCTCTGGCCGCGCATCGAGCGCTCGCTGCGCGCCGAGACCGTGAGGCGCTCTCCCGCGCGGCGGCTCTGGCAGTACGCCGCCGCGCTCCTGATCACCGCCGGACTCGGCGCGACGGTCTTCTACGGCATGCGCGTCCAGAACCGGCAGGCCGCGTTCGACGAGACCATCCTCCGCGTCAGCGCACTCGATGAAGTCGAGCGCGCCGAGCGGGCCCACCTCTCCGCCATCGAGGCGCTCGAGGACGTGGCCGTGGGGCGGCTCGACGACCCGCAGACACCGCTCATGACCGCCTACAAAGAAAAACTGATGCTGCTCGACGACGCCATCGACGAATGTCAGGCCGAGATCGACCGCAATCGACAGAACGCGCATCTCCGCAGGCAACTGCTGGCCATGTACACCGAAAAACAGCAGACGCTCCAGGACGTGCTGCGGGAGGACCTCAATGTCGCCACTCCGTAATCTGGCCGCGCTCGTACTGGCGCTGGCCGCCCTCAACCTCTTCGCCGAGACCGACGACGATCGCTTCGAGCTGAAGTTCCACCGCAACCTCCCCTTCAGCGGCGGCCGTGTGACCATCGACCACCGCTTCGGCGGGCTCGTGGTGCGCACGCATCCCGGCAGCGACGTGCAGGTGCGCGCCACCATCCGCTCCTCCGACGACGACATCGGCAAGCAGATCCGCATCATCACCAGCGAGACGGGCGGCGTCTCCATCCGCACCGACTATCCGGAGATCCGTTCCCGCGGCGGGCGTCTTTCGTTCTCCGTGGACATGACCGTGAACGTGCCGGCCAACGCGCCCGTGACGGCGCGGAACAACTTCGGCAACATCGACGTGCGCGGGCTGCAGCAGGCCAGCGTGATCGAGAACAAGCAGGGCTCGGTCAACGTGCAGGACATGCGCGGCGCGCTGTCGGTGTCGAACACGTTCGGCGCCATCGACGTGCGCAACGTCAGCGGCGCGGTGACCATCGCCAACCAGAACGGCTCGATCGACGTGCAGAAGGTCGAGGGAGCGCTGAAGGCGACCAACCGCTTCGGCTCCATCGACGTCTCCGACGTCCGCGACGGCGCGACGATCATCAACGCCAACGGCGGGGTCGAGGCGATGGACATCGGCGGTCCGCTGAAGGTGACGAACTCGTTCGGCCAGATCCGCGCGTCGACCATCGCCGGGACCGCCGACCTGACCTCGAGCAACGCGAAGATCGAGGTGTCGAACGTCGCCGGCGCGGCCACGCTGCGCAACTCCTTCGGCAACGTCGTGGCCACCACCATCCGCGGCTCGCTCACCGTCGACGGCAACAACTCGAAGGTCGAGGCCACCGGCATCGGCGGCGCCGCGACCATCGACACCTCCTTCGGCGGCATCGTGCTCAAGGACGTCGGCGGCGCGGCCACGATCAAGAACAACAACGGCAGCGTGAAGGTGAGCGACGTCGCCACGACGCTGACCGCGGAGACGCAGTTCGGCTCCCTGCACGCGGAGCGCATCCGCGGCACCGCCACGGTGACGAACAACAACGGCAGCGTGACGCTGAACGACATCGGCTCGCACGTGCGCGTCAAGACCTCGTTCGCCGGCGTGTTCGTGACCAACACCGGCGGCGGCATCACCGTGTCGAACTCGAACGGCTCGATCTCGGTCGGCGGCATCCGCAGCGGCGGCTGCCACCCCCTCTCCCTGACCACGAACTTCAGCCCGATCAAAGTCGCGCTGCCGGCCGGCGCGTCCTATGACGTGACCGCGCGCACGTCGTTCGGCCGCATCCACACCGATTTCCCGATCACCACCACCACCATCGCCGACCAGAACCTGTCAGGGACCATCGGCCGCGGCGGCTGCAGGATGGACCTGAGCAACTCGAACGGGAACATCAGTATTACGAGGGAGTGATGAGGGATGAGCGATGAGGGATGAGGGATGAGGGATGAGCGATGAACGCCCGGTTCATCTCTCATCCCTCATCACTCATCTCTCATCACTCATGTCAAAACGTTCGTCGATACGTGAACACGAACGCGCGCGGGACGCAGCCGCGGATCGGCGGCGAGAACTTTGCCGCCTTGATCTCGCGCTGCGCCAGGAACGCCAGCGACTCGTCGCCCGTCGCGTTCGAGACCACTTTCGTCGAGGTGACGGTGCCCTTCGTGTTCACCGTCGCCTCGACCACCACCAGGCCGTGCGCGCCCCCTTCGGCGAACGCGAGCTTCGGCGCCTCGGCGAACGCATAGTCCGAGTCGGGCGGGCAGCCTCCCCTGCTCTTCTTCTTCGCCGGCGCGCCCGCAGTCGCGGAGCCCTTCGACACGAAGCGCGACGCCACCCATCCCGTCTCCCCGTTCGCCAGCCGCACCTTCGTCCAGCTCTCGTCCTCGCGCAGCACGGAGAGCGACTCGCCCTTCTTCACCTGCCGCACGACCTCCGCGTCGGTCGACGCTTCTCTGCGCACGTTGAGCGCGGACGCGCTCACGCGCACCGTACCGATCACCTTCTCTTCGACGACAGGCGAAGGCGCGGGCTCGACGCGCACCGGCTCCGGCACGGGCTCGGGCGGAGGCGGCGCGGGTGCGGAGCAGCGGACGAGCACGAGGGCAAGGAAAAGGATGCGGCGCATGGGCGCCGGATCATACGACGCCCTCCCGCACGAGGGGACGACGAAGGGCCTCCGGCGGGCCGGTGTGACCGGCAGCGCTGGTCATGCACATGCGTTCGCGAGACGCGCGCTTCAGGCGATAAGGGTGCGGCCCGGCTATGCCGACCAGCGCTGCCGGTCGCACCGGCCCGCCGGAGGCCCTTCGGCGTCCCCTCGTGCGGGAGGGCGTCGTATGATCCGGCGCCCATGCGCCGCATCCTTT
>DASUSL010000233.1:0-13623 GCA_036375135.1 Thermoanaerobaculia bacterium
GACCGAGGTGTCAACGATTACGGCCACGCGACTCGTCGGTATCGAGGGTGACCTGAATCTTTCCGATCACCGCCAGCGTCTTCTCGTAGACCCGTTTCGCGCGACGCTTTCGTACGTCCTCGGGCAGGGCCTGAAACTCGGGCCAGGTAATCGGCCCGTATTCGCCCGGCGCTGCGTCCGGTGGTATTTCCTCTTTCCGGAATGGCTTGCCCATGTCTTGATGCTACCTCGGCTTCCGCCCTACCATCAATAAACCGGGCCCGAACGGAATCCATTCGAACAGCCGGTCCAGCGCGAACACGGCGCGCACGAGGCGCACCAGTCCGCGCGAGCGGCCCACCCTGGCTACCGACTGCAGTGCCGCGTCTTCATCGACGCGGCGGCGCGCGCGGCGTTTGTTCATCGGAAGCAGAAAGAGCGTGTCGTAGGCGAGGACGATGGGGAAGCCCCAGTACCTCGCCTTCTCCACACGCAGGGTCGGGAACAACCGCGCGAGCTGCGAGCGCGTGTAGCGGCGGCGGTGCTCGTAGTAGTCGTCGGAGGCGCTCCAGAGGCTTTGCAGCGCGGGCACCGTGGCGATGCAGGAGCCGCCGTCGCGGAGGATGCGCGCGATCTCGCGGGCGGCCGAGGCGTCGTCGTCGAGATGCTCGAGCGTCTCGCCGGTCGTCACGCCGTCGAACGCGCCGGTGCGGAAGGGCATCTTCGTCATGTCGCCGACCACGACCGGCACGCTCGTGTTGCGGCGCACGTGCAGGGCGGCCTCGAACGCGTAGTCGATCCCGAAGACGCGCTGTCCGCGCTGCTGCATGCGCACGGCGAGCTGTCCCAGCCCGACCGCGCCGTCCAGCACGCGGCCGCGCGGCAGCTTCTCGACCTCGCGCAGAATCATCCCCAGACGATGCTCGTGGCGGGGCCCGAACATCTCGGGCTGCGTTCCCCAGGTATGGGTCGTGGACATCGGAAACGAGCAAACGGCTCGGCCGTGCCATAATTTCCACCAATCTGAGAGGAGATCTCGAGCAATGCGGCGAATCCAGTCAATTGCGTGGGTGTGGGCGGTGTGTGGCTTTTTTCTCGCCCTGCCGATGACGGCGCAGACCGTCGACCCGGACAGCTTCCTGATCATTCGCGATCCGAGCAACTTTCTTCGCAACGGCCCGGAGACCATCGTCCGCGCGAACGCAAGAGGGGTGCAGATCACCGCCACCGCCAGCGATGACGCCGGCGACGAAACGATCGAGCGGGTTCGCTTCACGGCCCACGACTCGGCCTCGCCGAACCACCCCTTGTTCAAGCCCGACTTCGAGCTCGTCTTCACCCGCTCCGCCGGGATCAGGAAGGGAGTGGTGATCCCCACGCGCAACGGCGAAACCAACCCCGATGCCGCCTTCCTCGAGGCGCACCTGAGGGAGCGCACCTGCACCGCGGTGCGCGGCTCGGCGACGGGCCTGGCGGACTTTCAGCTCACGGGATTCGGAAGCTCGCAACCGACCATCACCAGACTGCGCGGACAGTTCGCCTTCCGCTGCTCGACGACCGGCGGCGTGCAGGTCGACATCGGCGGCGATTTCTACTTCCGGCTCACCGACGTCGTCGGCAGGGAGCCGGGCACCGGAGACACCGGCGGTGACGATGGTGATGATGGAGACGACGGCGACGACGGTGACGATGGCGATGACGGCGATGATGGAGACGACGGCGACGGCGAGCCCGAGCCCGAACCGGCGCCCGAGCCCACCTTCACGTTGAATCTCCCGACCGACGTCTCCCTCGGCCCGATCGCCGCGGCGAATGCGACGTCGCACTCGTTCCAGGTCAGCACCCAGCCCAACAGCGCGTTCAACTCCGCCATTCATCTCGGCGTCATGACCAGCGGCGCCGAAGTCTTCGATTTCCACGCCGAGATCTCTCCCTCGACGATCGCCGCCCCGGGCCTCGGCAACGCCACGGTCACCATCCGCACCGGACCGCTGACGATGCCGCGCGATTACGTGGTGACGGTCTTCGCGATCTCCGACGACAACATCTTCGTCACGCAGTCCTTCATCGTCCGCGTCGACTGCACGCCGCCCTTCATCCTCGGCGTCGACCAGCCGAAGTCGGTCGCGGGAGTGAACGCCGGATCGCAGACGACGCTCTCGGTGACGCCGGGCGGCTCCGGTCCGTTCTTCTATCAGTGGTACCGCGGCGAGCGCGGGATGACCGGCAGTCCGCTGGCGGCGGAGAACAATCCGACGCTCATGCTGACGGCGCGCGAGACCGGACCGTACTGGGTCCGCGTGCGCAATGCGTGCGGCAGCGTCGACAGCAACACGGCGATGGTGATCGTGAACCCGGCGCCGCCGAACACGCGCTTCATGCGGCGCTCGTCGAATCCGTAGCGTGAATCCGGGCGCTCCTCAGCCGAGGAGCGCCCGCAACGCCGCCGGCGCCTCGCGCAGCGCCTCGTTCAGCTTCTCCGCATCCTTGCCGCCGGCCTGGGCGAGATCGGGCTTGCCGCCGCCCTTCCCTCCGACGATCGGCGCGAGCCGTCCGATGAGCGTGTTGGCCTGCACGCGGTCGAGCAGGTCCTTCGTGACCGCGGTCAGCAGCGTGACCTTGCCGTCGGTGGCGCTGCCGAGGACCACCACGCCGCTCTTGATCTTCGAGCGCAGCTCGTCGGCGTAGTTGCGGAGATCGCCGCCGCTGAGGTCATCGACGCGTTTGGCGATGAGCTTCACGCCGCCGACGTCCTGCGACTCGTCGGACTGCGCGGTGGACGCGGATCCACCGGCAGTGGCCATGCGCACCTTCAGCGCCTTCAGCTCTTTCTCGAGCTGCTTCTGCTTCTCCTGCAGCGAGCGGACGTATGCCGGCAGCTCTTCGAGGGCGACGTGCGCCTGCGAGGCGACGCTGTTCGCGGTGTCGTCGAGCTTCTGGAAAAGCGCCAGCGCGCCGCGGCCGGTGACCGCTTCCATGCGCCGCACGCCCGCGGCCAGCGAGCGGTCGGAGACGATCTTGAAGATCCCGATGTCGCCGGTGCGGTTGACGTGGCAGCCGCCGCAGAACTCGCGCGAGAAGTCTCCCGCGGCGACGATGCGCACCATCTCGCCGTACTTTTCGCCGAACATGGCCACCGCGCCGCTCTTCTTCGCTTCTTCGAGCGGGACGACGGTCTTGGTCACTTCGAGGTTCGCCCGTACGCGATCGTTGACCGCGTCTTCGACGGCGCGGAGTTGCTCGTCGGTGAGCGGCTGATGATGCGTGTAGTCGAAGCGGAGACGGTCCGGCGCGACGAGCGAGCCGGCCTGCTGCACGGTCGGGCCGAGGATGTCCTTCAGCGCCTTGTGCAGCAGGTGCGTGGCGGTGTGATTCGCGGTGGTGTCGAGACGCACCGGCGCGGGCACCGAGGCGCGGACGTGCGAGCCGATGGTGAGTGAGCCTTCGTCGACGCGCACGCGCGACACCGGCAGCTCGCCGAACGGTTTCTGCGTATCGAGCACCGTGGCGCGTCCGCCCTCCCACTCGAGCGTGCCGACGTCGCCGATCTGGCCGCCCGACTCCGCGTAGAACGGCGTCGGCGAGAGGACGACTTCGCCCTCACTGCCGTGATGGAGCGCGTCACGCTCCTCGCCGGTGATGACGATCGACTTCACGGTCGAGTCGACGTTCTCGTATTGCTCGTAGCCGACGAACTCCACGACGCCGACTTTTTCCGAGATCGCGGCGAACGTCGCCGCGTCCGCGCTCAGCGCGAACTTCGACGACGCCTTCGCCTTCGCCCGCGCCGCGGACATGTTCTCTTCGAAGCCGGCGCGGTCGAGGGTCACCCCTTCCTCTTCCGCCATCTCGGCGATGAGGTCGACGGGGATGCCGTAGGTGTCGTAGAGGCGGAAGATCTCCGCGCCGCCGAGGGTGGTCTCGCCGGAGTTGCGGACATCGTCAAGAACTTGACCAACGCGCTCCATGCCCGTGGTCAGCGTGCGGGAGAAGCGCTCTTCCTCCGATTCCAGCGTCTTCACGATGGCCTCGCGGCGCTCGTGCAGCTCGGGATAGGCATCGCTCATCGCCGCGATCACGGAGTCGACGAGCTGCGTGAGCAGCACGGCGTTCGGCAGCTTGCGGCCGAAGCGGATGGCGCGGCGGATGATGCGGCGCAGCACGTAGCCGCGTCCTTCGTTCGACGGGATGACGCCGTCGCTGATGAGGAACGCCGAGGCGCGGGCGTGGTCGGCCAGCACGCGCACCGCGGTGTCGTGCTCGCTCTCCATCGCACCTTTGTACGAGTAGCCGGAGACTTCCTCGATGCGGCGGATGATCGACGCGAAGAGGTCCGTGTCGTAGTTCGTCCCCGCCTTCTGCAGCACGAGCGCGATGCGCTCGAGCCCCATGCCGGTGTCGACCGACGGCGCGGGAAGCGGGTGGAGCACGCCCTCCTCGTCGCGGTCGTACTGCATGAAGACGAGGTTCCAGACTTCCATCGTGTCGTCGCCGGGACCGTTGACCAGCTCCGGCACGTTCTTCGAGAGATCGTCGCCGCGGAAGTAATGGATCTCCGAGCACGGTCCGCACGGACCGGTGTCGCCCATCTGCCAGAAGTTGTCCTTCTTGCCGAAGCGCAGCACGCGCTCGGGACGCGCGCCGGCCTTCACCCACAGCGCCGCCGCTTCCTCGTCGGCGGGGACCTTGTCGTCGCCTTCGAAGACGGAGAACCAGAGCCGCTCGGGATCGAGGCCGTAGACGTCGACCATCAGCTCCCAGGCGAAGCGGATCGCGTCTTCCTTGAAGTAGTCGCCGAAGGAGAAGTTCCCCAGCATCTCGAAGAAGGTGTGGTGGCGCGCGGTGCGGCCGACGTTCTCGAGGTCGTTGTGCTTACCGCCGGCGCGGACGCATTTCTGCGAGGTCGTGGCGCGCGCGTAGTCGCGCTGCTCGCGCCCGAGGAACGTGTCCTTGAACTGGTTCATCCCGGCGTTCGTGAAGAGGAGCGTCGGATCGCCGGCGGGGACGAGCGACGAGCTGGCCACGCGGCGGTGGCCGTTCTTCTCGAAATAGCTGAGGAAAGCCTCACGAATCTGACTGGTGGTGAGCAAACGAAAGACTCCTTAGGGCTTAGCTAACACGGCCGCCGCGAGCTTCTTCCCGACGTCGGTGTTGTCCTGGAACCCGGCGAACGCGGCGGAGCCGGGACCGTACGCGAAGACGGGAACGGCGGTGGCGGTGTGATCGCCGGTCGACCACTCGATGCGCCAGCGCGAGGTGGTCTTGGTCTCGGAGATGCGCATGCCGCCGGTCTCGTGGTCCGAGGTGACGACGACCAGCGTGTCGCCGCGCTTGCGCGCAAAGTCGAGCGCGACACCGACCGCTTCGTCGAACGAGGTCAGCGCCTTGCGCAGGTCGGAATGATGGTTCTGATGGCTGGCGGAGTCGGTCCCCTCGTGCTCGATCATGAGGAAGAAGCCGTCTGGATCGTCGTCGAGCTGGTCGATGGCCCATTTCGCGAGCACCGGCAGCGGCGCCTCCGGCACATCGAGGTCGCGCTCCTGCGACGGGAAGACGGCCAGCAGCCGCGAGCCCTTCGCGGCGTCGAGGGCACTGCGCGTGGTGATGCCGGTGTACTTCACGCTCGCGGCAAAGTCCGCGAACGGCGGGATCCCTTCCGCACCGAACCTCTGCAGGCCGGTGCCGGCGATCACCTCGATGCCGGCGGCGGTCATCTGCCGCGCGATCTCCAGCGCCTCGCCGCGATGCTTCACGTGCGCGGCGAACGCCGCCGGAGTGGCGTCCCAGAAGTTGGCGGTAGTGACGAGGCCCGTGGCCTTGCCGCGCTTTTCCGCGAGCTCGAGCACGGTCGGCTGCGGCGCGAGCGTCTTCGGGTCGACGCTGACCATCTCGTAGTTGGTCTTGAAGCCGGTGGCGAACGCGGAGGCGCCGGCGGCGGAGTCGGTGACGGCGCGGTCGGCGCACGAGGTGGTGTGCAGTCCGACGACGGGCATCGTCCCGATGCGGTAGTTCTCGGCGCGCAGGTTCTTGGCGATGGTGAAGTGCCCCGTCCCCGCGCCGTCGGCGATGAGGAGGATGACGTTCTTCGGCGGCTGCGCGGCGGTGGCGGCGAGGAGGAGAGTGGCGAGGATCATAGGTTGCGCACGACTTCCCAGACGAGCGCGGAATCATAGCCCTGACTGGTCAGATACGCGGCCAGCTTCGTCCGTCCTTCGTTCGTGCCGAGGTAGTCCGCGCCGTGGCGGCGGGTCAGGATGCGCGCGCGGCGGGCGCAGAGCTCGCGCAGCGCCTCCCCTTCCCGCTCGGCGTCGACGTTCTCACTCAGCGCCTTGTCCGCTTCTTCCTGATCGACGCCCGCGGCCTGCAGCTCGCGGCGGATGCGCAGGCGTCCGACGCGCTTGTTGGCGCGCGTGCGCACGAACGCGCCGGCGAAACGCGCGTCGTCGAGCCACTTCTCGCGATGCAGCCGCGCGATGGCCAGGTCGATGTCCTCGCTCTCGAACTTTTTCGCGCGCAGCTTGCGGCGCAGCTCCGCCTCGCTGTTGAAGCGATAGCGGAGGATGCGCAGCGCGGCTGTGTAGCAGTCGGTCATGTGGAGTGGAGGACGGGCAATCCTGCCTGTCCCTTCTGATCGGGGATGAAGGACAGGCAGGATTGCCTGTCCTCCACCACGTTCAGAGCGAGTTCGAGAAGTCGAACGGCGACTCGTCGCCGAACGGGTCGTCGGAGGTCTGGCCGGAGATGGTCAGCTTCCCTTCCATCTCTTCCTTCGACATGTCCGCGGTCGACTGGATGCCGCTCAGCTTGAGGCGGAACTCGTCCGGGTTCGACGCGCGGCGCAGCGCCTCGTCGAGCGTGATCAGCCCGTTCTTGTAGAGCATGTACAGCGACTGATCGAAGGTCTGCATGCCGTACTGCGAGGTGCCCTGGGCGATGGCGTCCTTGATCAGCTTCGTCTTCTCTTTGTTCTCGATGCAGTCGCGGATGTACGCCGTCGAGATCAGCACCTCGGTGGCCGGCACGCGGCCCAGGCCGTCCGCGCGCGGCAGCAGGCGCAGCGAGATGACCGCCTTCAGCACCGCCGCGAGCTGCAGGCGGATCTGCTTCTGCTGGTGCGGAGGGAAGACGGAGATGATGCGGTTGACCGTCTCCGTGGCGTCCATGGTGTGCAGCGTGGAGAGCACGAGATGGCCCGTCTCGGCCGCGGTGAGCGCGGTCTCGATGGTCTCGTAGTCGCGCATTTCGCCGACCAGGATGACGTCGGGATCCTGACGGAGCGCGCTGCGCAGCGCCTGCGAGAACGACTTCGTGTCGACCTCCACCTCGCGCTGGTTGACGATCGACTTCTTGTCGCGGTGGAGGAACTCGATCGGGTCCTCGACCGTCATGATGTGCTCCGTGCGATGGGCGTTGATGTAGTCGATCATCGCCGCGAGCGTGGTGGACTTGCCGGAGCCGGTGGTGCCGGTGCAGAGGATCAGTCCGCGCCGTTCTTCGGCGATCTTCTCGAGCACGGTGGGCAGCATCAGCTCGCGGATGGAGAGGATCTTGACCGGGATGACGCGGAGGACCAGGCCGACCGTGCCGCGCTGCTGGAAGATGTTGCAGCGGAAGCGACCGAGGCCGGGGACCGAGTAGGCGATGTCGATCTCGTAGTTGTTCTTGAACTTTTCTTTCTGGCGCGAGGACATGATCGAGAAGGCCATGGCGATCGTGTCCTCCTGCATGAGGCGTTTGAGCTCGACGAGCGGCACGAGCTCGCCGTCCACGCGGATGACGGGATGCGATCCGACTTTGATGTGCAGGTCGGAGGCGCGCCGCTCCGCGGCAATCTTGAGGAGGTCGTTGATGTGCATGGGGAGTTCAGTTTACTGGAAGTAGGCCCCATCCACGAGCTTCGCCTCGAACGTGCGCGCCGTCACACCGACCCCCGCGTTGATCATCAGATTGACCAGTCCGTCGAGGTCGAGCGTCCAGTGCGAGCGCGCGCCGATGAACGGCGCCACGTTCACCGGGCGGTCGGTGAGGAAGGCGATGGCCACCTGCGACGCGTCGACGTCGTTCAGCGACGCGATCACGTTCAAGCCATCCTCCGCATCGAACGGTCCGCGGTGCATGTGCACGAGGACCGACGGGAGCCCGGCGACTCGCGAGCGGGCCACCGCCTCGGCCCAGTTCGCGCCCGTGGCGACGGGCGATCCTTCGTACGAGGCGACGCGCATGAGCTGCGGGACGATGTCGACGGCGACCTTCTGCAGGACCGCGATCGGCGCGTCGCGCAACAGCTCCTTCATCTGCGCCGCGGTCTGCGTACGCACCGCGGCGAGCACGGCTTCGATCTGCTCTGTGTGCATGGGGCGTTCAGTATAGAGTCGGCGCCCGTGAACCTTCGTTACCGACTGGAAGTCCCCTCCGGCCGCCCCGACACGGAATCGATGCCGATGGTGATCATGATCCACGGCCGCGGCGCGGACATGAACGACCTCGCCGATCTCGCGCCGCTGCTCGACACACCCGCCGGCGCACGCTTCGTCTTTCCCAACGCCCCGAAAGCGTTCGAGGCCTATCCCGGCATGAGCTTCGGCTGGACGTGGTTCGACGGCTGGCCGCCGGAGAACGCGTCGGTGAGTGCGTCTCGCGAGATCCTGCTGGCCTTTCTCGACGAGATCACCGCGCAGTACCCGACCACGAAGCTCATCGTCTCCGGTTTCTCACAGGGCGCGATGATGGCGCTCGACGCCGGCGTGCGCACGACGCGCGACGTGGCGGGGATCATCGCCATGAGCGGCGGCCTGTACGAGGAAGAGCTCCCCGACCTCCGCGCGCGCAGCTCCGTCCCCGTGCTCATCTCCCACGGCTCGCAGGACGACGTCGTGCCGGTGAACTACGCGCGCCGCGCGCGCGCCGTGCTCGAGGCGGCGGGCTTCGACGTCGAGTACCACGAGTACCCGATGGGGCATCAGGTGGTGATGGAGGAAGTGGCGGTGGTGAAGGAGTTCATCACCCGCCACACGTGAAACTCACGGCTCGCGACTTCCGCCCGCGGTCTCGTCTCCCTCGGCGCGCCTCCTCGGCGCGGGCGGCGGCGGCTTGAGACGCGACATCGGCGGCGCCTTGCGTCGCGTGGTCGTGTCGCCCGTGGGCGGCCTGGTCCCCTTCCTGGACGGCGCCGGCGTTCCTTTTCCCAGCAGCAGCGCGCCGGTGGCGATGGCCGCGCCGACCAGCAGCGCCACCGCTCCCGCCAGCAGCGGCGCGTTGGAGGGGCGGCTGGGGAGCTCGAGCAGCGACTCGGCGGGCGCGGCGGGATTCACGTACACCAGCACCGGCCTGCCGGTGGTGTAGACGAAGCGCGGACGGACCGGCGCCTGGCCGCGATGCGTGGCGCCGCCGGCTTCATAGCGGTAGGCGACGTTGCCCCCTTCGACGCGCTCCACGATGCCGCGTTTCTGGTCCCACCTGTCCGCGCGCGACGCCTCCCGCTGCGCGGCCGTCGACGACCCGATCATGGCGATGCCGGCGACGAACACGACCGCGGCAAGAATCAGCAGACCTCTCTTCATGGGCATCTCTCTCCAACTCTACAATCATCGCGCGAATGTCGCGCTGCCAACCGGACTCCGCCGGGATTTTAAATGGCAGAGCGATTGCTTCGTAGTGTCATCAAATGACCCGGAACCTAGGTTTCGCCGCCCTGCTCCTCCTGCTCCCCGTCACCGCGAGCGCGACCATCACGCGCGCGGTCGACTTCGACGAGAAGGTCGAGCATGCGGCGTCCATCGTCGTGGGCAAGTGCGTGGCGCAGGAATCGCGCTGGGACGCGACCAAAAACTGGATCCTCACCTACTCCACCTTCACCGTCGAGAAGACGCTCAAGGGCCAGCCGACGCAGCAGATCACGATCGTCACGCCGGGCGGCACGGTCGGCAACCTGACGCAGGACGTGATCGGCGTGCCGAAGTTCCAGCAGGGTGAAGAGAACGTCGTCTTCGTGCGCAACAGCCAGGCCGGCCCGACGGTGCTCTACCTCGAGCAGGGCAACTACAAAGTGCGCAAGGACGATCGCGGCGACCGCCTGGTCGAGCCGGCCGTCACCGCGGCCGTGATGGTCGACACCGGACGCGGCACCGCCGTGCAGGCCGAGGGACCGCGCAAGCTGCGCGACTTCGAAGGCGCCGTGCGCGACACCGTCCGCCGCCGCGAAGTGATGCGCATGCAGGTGCTCGAGCAGCAGAAGAAGGAGCAGGCCTCCTTCTGGAACCAGCTCCAGCGCAACCGCGTGCTGGTCGTGCTGGCGGTCCTGGGTGTGCTGCTCGCGACGTGGCAGTTCGCCAAGCGCTCGTGAGCGACGGCGACCGCGGTCAATCCGAACTGGCGCGGGCCATCGATGGCGAAGCCGATCTGACGCTCGTCTACCAGCCCATCCATCATGCGGAGAGCGGCGCGATCTGGGGCGCCGAGGCCCTGCTGCGGCAGCGGCGCGAGTCGGGCGAGCTGCGCGAGGCGTCGATCATCACCGAGGCGGCCGAGGAAAGCAGCGGACCGGAGCTGTTCCTCCTCGACTCGATCCTGGTCAAGCGCGCCTACGTCGACGCCGCGCGCTGGAAGGTGCGGCTGAACGTGAACCTCTCGCCGCGCGAGTTCCAGGAAGGGAACGTGCTCGATCGCCTGACGAAGCTCGTCACCTCCTGCGGCATCGACACGCGGAAGGTGAACCTCGAGATCACGGAGACGAGCTACATCGAACAGCCGGAAGAGACGATGGAAGTGCTGATGGCGATCAAGAAGCTCGGCGTCGGCCTCTGGCTCGACGACTTCGGCACCGGCCACTCCTCGCTCACGCACCTGCAGCACTTTCCGGTCGACGGCATCAAGCTCCCCGGCGCGTTCGTGCGTCCGCTGCCCGAAGACGAGCGCTGCGCGGCCATCGTGCGCTCATTGCTTTCTCTGGCGCGGGAGCTGGAGCTGCAGGTCATCGCCGAGGAAGTGGAAACGAGGGAGCAGCTGGCATTCCTCTGCGACCTCGGATGCCCGCTCATTCAGGGCTTTCTCTTCAGCAGGCCGATGCCGGCGGAGCAGTTCGAAGAGCTCACGGGCGCAGCCGCCAGAGCGTGATGTCGCGGTTCGAGCCGACGGCTTCCCACTGACCGGGCATGTGACGCGCGAGGTCGTCCGCGTCCCCTTCCACCTGCGAGAGCAGCGCGTACCACGGCGCATCCTTGGGAAACGCATTACGGAGGATCGCCGCGCTGTCGGGCTGCACCTGATCCCAGCGAATGGTCACGCGGCCGGTGTCGTGAAAGTACGCGCCGCTGAGGAGGCCCGTGGCTACGACCGCGTTCTTCGGGATGATGCCCTGCGACCAGCGCACCGTCTCCGGATAGACCGACTCCGACTCGTTCGCATGCAGCACGTGCAGACTGCCGACGTTGCGCACCTGCACGGCCAGCACGAGCAGCACACACACCGCCGCGAACAGTGGAAGACAGGCAATCCTGCCTGTCCCGGCAATCCTGCCTGTCCCCTCGTGATGCGGACAGGCAGGATTGCCTGTCCTCCACTGCAGCACGTGCAGAAAGCCGATGATGAGTGGCGGGACCGCGGGGAGCATGAAGCGGCTCGACTCCACGCTGTCGCAGATGTCGTACATCGAGTAGAACGCGAAGAAGACCAGCCCCCAGCTCACGAGCAGCACGCGCTGCATCAGCGCGATGCGCCGCACGAACGCGACCAGCAGTCCGAGCGGCGCGATGGCGGGAATCATCAGCAGCGACAGCGTGCGCACGTGGAACGAGCCGCACTTGCCGAAGACGCTCCACTGCAACACGTCTCCCGCCGTGCCGTAGCCGGTCGCGAACGGGCTGCCGTACAGCGCGTTGCTGTACCACATCAGCGCCAGCGCCACCGGCAGCGAGGAAACCGCGGCGATCCACACCCGATGTGGCGCGGGCTTCAGCCGATGTGGCGCGGGCTTCAGCCCGCGCGGGCGGGCGGGCTGAAGCCCGCCCCACATCGCGGGCTGAAGCCCGCCCCACATCGCGGGCTGAAGCCCGCCCCACATTGCGAGCAGCAGCGGCAGCGCCATGAGCAGGTTCGTCGGACGCACGGCCACGCCGATCGCGAACGCCACTCCCGCCAGCACGGCGAAGCCTCGCGGTGGTCCACTGGCGCGGTTCGCGGCCCAGATCGCGAGCAGCGCCCAGAACACCGCCAGCACGTCGCTCACCGGCTGCAGCGCGTGCGAGATGAACACCGGCACCGCCGCCAGCAGCACCGCCGCCACGATGCTCCATCCCTTCGACAACCCGAACTGCCGCCCCACCGCCGCCATCAACACGAGACAGCCGATCGCCGCGAACGGACTGACGAGATACGGCGCGATCGTCCACCCACCCACCGCCGCCGCCAGCGCGAGATGCACGGGCGTCCCCACCGGATACGTCGGCACCATGGTCCCGTCGGGCCGCGCCGCGAAGCCGAACGGCGTGAAGATCGACCCGAGGGCCGGATCGAGTCCGAGCTGCAGCACCGGCGCGATCGGGAGCGACGTGCGTCCCGCCGCGAGCATGCGCGCCTCGTTCAGATATCCGGACGGATCGGGACCGTAGGCGAAGTAACAGGCGTTGGCGAGGAGGAGCGCGAGATATCCGGCGATGCCGGCGATCAGGAGGCCGCGCCTCACGCGACTTTGCTCGGGACCGTCTTCCCCTCTTCCGGCGCGTACGCGTCGCGGCGCCCGTCGAGGTCTTTCATGACGTTGCGCTTGAACTCGTCCTCACCGCCGCGCTTCAGCATCTCGGCGATGTACTCGGCGATGTCGAGGTTCTCGACGCGCAGCCGCACGGTCTTGAAGATCCGCGGCATCTTCCCCGGGATCTGCACGTGATGCAGTCCGCCGCTGTACGCGACGAGCATGCGCCCGTCTTTCACCGCGTGCAGGATGTCGGCGATGCCGCCCCGCACGCTCATCGGCCGCCCATGCAGGTCCAGCCCGTTCTCCCGCTTCATCCGCCCCTCGGGCGCGATGACGACCATGGAGTCGGGATCGATCTTGCGCAGCACTTCGAACCAGGTGTCGTCCCGCTGCCGCGAGATGGCGATGACGTGATGCGCGACGAACTTGAAGACGATGCCGACCAGCGGCCGGTCGGTGGTCTTGTCCGCCGCCGGCACGACGCCGTGCGCCGCCAGTCGCCAGATGAACCGCAGCGGTACGGCGCCGAGGAACACGGGCTCGAAGAGGCTGGTGTGATTGAGGAACGCGACGAGCCGCAGATTGGCCCACGGATCGGGCGGCGTCGGCCCGATGAAGGCGAAGTCATGCCGGTAGAAGATCCTGCTCACGTACTTGAGCAGCATCAACATGGTGAAGACGAGGGCGCTCCTCAGGATCCCCATCGGCGCGGAAATGTACGCGCGCGGCGTGCCGGCGTCAACGCGTTGCCGCCGACCGGGAAACGACGGGAGCGCCTCCGGCGGGCCGGCGCGGCCGGCAGCGCTGGTCGGCATAGCCGAGCCGCACGGTGATCGTCTGAAGCGCGCGTCTCGTGAGCGCACGTGCATGACAAGCGCTGCCGGCCGGGCCGGCCCGCCGGAGAGGCCTCCCGGTCGTTCCCTGTGGCCTAAGGCGACAGCCGCTCGATGATC
>DASUSL010000234.1:0-7111 GCA_036375135.1 Thermoanaerobaculia bacterium
GGCCTCTCGGCCGGCCTCCTTTCGGCAGGCCTTTACAGCTCGGTTGCGCTGATGGTGATGATCACGACCTTCGTCGCGCCGCCGGCACTGCGAGCCCTGCTGAAGAAGTCCGCGACCGCACCGGACGACGACGAGAGCGCGCTCTCCAACATCGTGAACGAGGCCCTGGACGACGACGACGACGACGAACGGCGGGGGCCGGGAAACGCGCGCTGACGCTCATTTCGCCAGCGCCCGTTCGATCTCCGCCACCAGCTCCTTCGGCGCACGTGAGGCGTCGAGGACGAGCGCGTCGTCCGGCTCTTCGAGGTCCGCGAACTGGCTCGCCACGAGGTCCGGGCTCATGAAATGGCCCGTGCGCTCGGCGAGCCGGTGCGCGATGACGCCGCGGCCGGCATCGAGGTAGGCGTAGCGGAGATCCCTTCGCAGCGGCGCGCAGCCGCTCCCGGAAGCGGGCGCGGGCCCGGTGCTCGTCTCCGGATGTAGCCCTCCGCGATGCCCAGGTCGTGACTCCGATTCGTTCTGCCATTCGTTGTGCTCCCGACCCGCTACGAGCGGTGCAGCCAGCCTCGTACAGCGTCGAGCAGTGCACCGATAACGAACGGCTGCACGAGTGCGGGGCCGGCAATCGTTTCGAAGCCGTCGCGCTGCAGCATCGCGCCGCCGCGCGAGGTCGTGGTCCGCGACCCAGACACCGGCAGCGGAATCGAGGAGGAACTGCTCCCCGTGATCTTCGATCGCTTCCGCCAGGGCTCCGCTCACAAGGAGGGCTCGGCGTCGGCCTGTCGATCTCGAAGGAGATCTGTCGCACGGCGCCAGGATTGCCGCCACGAGCCCACGCGATGGCGGCGCGGAGTTCACCGTTGTCCTCGCTCGTCTCGTGAGTGCATCCGCCGCGTGACCGTGTCAGCCGGTGTTGCGCATGCCGGCCGCGATGCCGTTCGCGGTGGTGACGAAGGCATCGCGCAGCGCGTCGTCGGGCTTCTCCCTCAGCCGCCGCAGGATCTCCGCCTGCACGATGTTGATCGGATCGACGTAGGGGTTCCGGACGTCGATGGAGCGCCGGAGTGCATGGTTGTTCTCCAGCAGCCGTTCGCGCCCGGTGATGCCGAGGACGAGGTCCACCGTCCGGAGCAGGCGCGCGCGCAGGTCGTCGCCGATGTCGCGAAGCTCGGCGGGGACGAGCAGGCGGTCGTACCACTCGGCGATCCGTGCCTCCGCTTTGGCCAGCACCATCTCCACCAGTTCCACGGTCGATCGGAAGAACGGCCACTCGCGCATCATCGCCTTGACCTCGGCCGCGTCGGCCGCTTCGAGGGCAGCATCGACACCGAGCCATGACGGGAGAAGCAGGCGCGTTTGCGTCCAGGCGAACTGCCACGGGATGGCCCGGAGCGAGTCGACGCCGCCCGTTGGGCCGCCACGCCGGGCCGGACGGCTCCCGATGTTGATCGCCCCGAGCTCGACCTCGGGCGTGGCCGCGCGGAAGTAGTCGAGGAAGCGCGGCGTCTCGTGGACGAGCGCGCGGTAAGTCCGCGCCGAGCTGTCGGACATGCGCTGCATCGCCGCGCGCCACTCGTCGCGCGGCGGCCGAGGCGGCGCGAGCGTGGCGTCGAGCGTAGCCGTCGTGTAGACCTCCAGCGTCCGCAGGGCGATCCCTGGAAGGCCGAACTCCGCCTGGATCATCTCTCCCTGGATCGTCGTGCGCAGGCGTCCGGCCACCGAGCCCGGCGGCTGCGCTGCGATGGCGAGATAGGTCGGTCCGCCGCCGCGTCCAACGCTGCCGCCGCGGCCATGGAACAGCGTCAGCTCCACACCGCTGTCGCTGAAGACGCCGGCGAGTTGCTCCTGCGCCTGGAACAGCTCCCATGCCGCCGCGAGCCGGCCGGAGTCCTTCGACGAGTCGGAGTAGCCGATCATCACCTCCTGCTTCCCGCCGATCGCCTTGCGGTACCAGTCGATGGCGAGCAGGTTCTTCATCGTTTCGGCCGCGCGGCGCAGGTCGGCGATCGTCTCGAACAGCGGCACGATGCGCAGAGGCTCGCGGATGCCGCTCTCCTTCTGCAGCAGCGCCACGGCCAGCACGTCGGACGGCGCGGCGGCCATGGTAATGACGTAGGCACCGAGCGAGGCGCGGGGAATGGCAGCGATGGCGCGAAACGTCGCGAGGTCCTCTCGTTCCGCATGGCCGAGGGAGAGCTCGCGCGGGAGCAAAGGACGCCGCGACGCGAGCTCGCGCAGCAGAAACTCCTGCCGCCGCGGCTCGTCCCATTCCGCGAAACTGCCCATCCCCAGCTCGCGAGAGACGGCGTCGAGAAGCGCCGTATGCCGCGCCGCGTCCTGCCGGACGTCGAGCCGCACCAGCGTCAGACCGAACGCATGAACGCGCCGGAGCAGATCGAGAAGGCGGCCGTCGGCGACGATACCGTTGCCGGTGTCGTGAAGCGACCGGTGGCAGCGCAGCAGCGGATCGAGCAGCTCGCGATCGTCGATGAGCGCGCCGCTCCCGCTCCACGTTTTCCACCCGTCGCTCGTGCGTAATGCGTCTTCGATCGACGCACGCGTGTGGAGCAGCGACACCCGCACGTCGCGCAGAACGGCGCGATACGGCTCCTTCACCGGCGGCAATTCGTCGGAGCCGGAGTGCATCGACAGTTCCGCACGCAGCGCATCGACCTCCCGGAGATAGAGATCTGCCGCCATCCAGCGCCCGAGCAGGCACGCCTGCCCGGTCACGTCCGCCGTCACGTTCGGATTTCCGTCGCGGTCACCGCCGATCCACGACCCGAATCGCATCGGCGCGGCATCGAGCGGCAGCGGCTGGCCGGCGTGTGTGCGCAGCGCGTGATCCAGCGCCCGGAGATAGCGCGGCAGCGCGTGCCACAGCGTCTGCTCGAAGATGAACAACCCGCCCTTCACCTCGTCGAGGGGCGTCGGTCGTTCCTGGCGCACTTCATCCGTTTCCCAGGCCGAGGTGATTTCGCGCCGCAGCGCGTCGAGCACTTCGTGCTGCTCCGGAATCGTCAGATCGGTCCGGTCGCGTTGCGCCAGCAGCTCGCCGATGCGCGCGTATTTCTGAAGCAGCGTGCGGCGGACCACTTCGGTCGGATGCGCGGTGAGCACGAGCTCCACGCGCAGGGCGGCAGCATTCGAAAAGAGGTCGCCGGCGGCGATCCCGTTTGCCTTCAGGCGCGTGAAGACTTCGTCGAACGAGCCCGGCTGCGGCCGCGCATCCGGATCGCGTTGATAGTTGCGGCGGCGGCGCACGCGGTGATGCTGTTCCGCGACGTTCGCGAGGCTCAGGAAATGAGCGAAGGCCCGCGCGACCGGAAGCGCCTCCGAGGTGGCACTCGTCGCCAGCAGTGCCGCGAGCCGGTCGAAGTCCCCGGCGTTGCCGGCCCGGCCGCTTTTCGCGAGCGAGCGCACGCGTTCGACGAGGTCGAACAACGCCTCTCCCTCCTGCTCGCGCAAGCTCCGGCCGAGCAACTCGCCCAGCAGATGCACGTCGTCGCGTAACGGCTTGTCGGTTGCTTCGCTCATCACGGCAGTCTATGCCTCACCGGATCGCATACAGCAGTACGACCCCGCCCGCGCAGACGGCAACGACGAGAATCGAGTCGAGGCCGAGGCGGCACGCAATGATGTTCAGAAGTCGAACCTGCGGCGGATCCGGGCCACGAGCAGTTCCGCCGGCTCGTGCGCATCGAGGACGAGCTCGCCGTCCGGTTCTTCGAGTGCAGCGACCTGGCTCTCGAGCAGATCGGGACTCAGGAAATGGCCGGTGCGGGCGGCGAGCCGCCGCGCGATGACCTCGCGGTCTGCACGCAGGTAGACGTAGCGCAGATCGTCTGCAGCAGCGCGCAGCCTCTCCCGGAAGCGGGCGCGCAGCGCCGAACAGGCGACGACGAGGTCTTCGCCGGTGCCGTCCGCGGCGGAGACGACGGCGCTGAGCGACTCGAGCCACGGCTCGCGGTCGGTGTCGGTGAGCGGCACGCCGGCGGTCATGAGGTTGATGTTCTCCGGCGGGTGGAGATCGTCGGCATCCACGAATCTCCAGCCGAGACGTCCGGCGAGGGCGCGGCCGACCGTGGTCTTCCCCGAGCCGGCGACGCCCATCACCACGATGACCATGGTCAGACGGCAGCGTACGCGATCGTGGAGAGGAGCGCGTTCTCCGCCTGCCGGGAGTCGAGCCGCGTGTGCTGCACGACGATCGGAACGTCGCTCTCGATCACGCTCGCGAAGTCGGTGCCCTTCGGCACCGGCTCTGGGTCGGAGAGGTCGTTGAAGCGGAGGTGCAGCGTCCGGCGTGCCGGGACCGTCACGCGGTACGGCCCGGCAGGCTCGCGGTCGGCGAGGTAGATCGTCAGCGTGACGTGAGCGTCCGCGTCGCCCGCGTTGAGGATGCACACGGTCTCGTGGCTCGTCATCGCGGGCGCGGGCCCGGTGCTCGTCGCCGGGATGTAGCCCTCCGCGATTGCCCAGGTCGTGACTCCGATTCGTTCTGCCATTCGTTCCTCCTCCTCGCCCGCTACGAGCGGTGCAGACAGCGTCGTACAGCGTCGAGCAATGCGCCGATGTCGAACGGCTGCACGATCGCGGCGCAGGCGGCGACCTCGAGGCGCGGCATCGTGGTGATCACGACCGTGCGCGCGACGAGATGCGGCTTCGTCTTCTCCATGTGGTGCAGCAGCGCCATCCCGGTCGGCTCGCCCGCGTCGATCGGACTGGGCGTGACATTCACCTGCACGACGATGCTCGCGTAGTCATCCGGGCCCGCCCGATCGACGGCCTCCATCGCCGCGCGGCCGTGCATCACGGCAATCGTTTCGAAGCCGTCGCGCTGCAGCAGCGCCATGGTCATCGAGCGCAGCGTCGCGTCGTCATCGACGATCAGTACCCGCACGACGTATGGTTTACCAATATTCGTGCCGTCGCGACGGCGGGCGCGGAGCTCAAACGGGCGGGGGAGCGGTGCGCGCGGGCCAGTCGGCCATCACGGCCGAGATGTACTTGCGCATCTCGTCGTGCCCGGCGCCGGCTTCGCGGCCGCACTCCGCCACATGATCGAGAACGGTGCGGTAAGCGTTGCTCCACTGTCTTGCGGAAAGCCGGATTGCTTTCTTGCAGTAGCAGCAACGAAACGAGGAGGGGGTACCCATGGCGCATGATGATACTCCCGGCGGAGGCTTTGCGTCGTAAGCAAAAACCTGCGTGACTAGCCCTCCGTCGAACCTGCTGGATGGTCCGCGTCCCTGTCGTCCACCTCCGCTCCCACGACGTCTGCCGTGGAGGGGCGGGCTGGCCGCGCCGCCGGGTGGCTGAGGACGCTGAGGGAGCCGTCGTTCTCGAGGACCACCATGAAGACGCTGTCGAGATCGTGGAAGCCGGCCCGCCGGATGGCCATCAGCACCTCGTCCCGCGCCAGCCGCTCGCGGAGCATCACGGCCTCGTCGAACTCGCGCCGCCGGAAGACCGCGACAGGCCGGCTCTTCACGAGCCGTTCGAACCAGCGGACGTGCACGGTCAGCCAGGCGACGGCGAACTGCAGCGCGACCAGCAGCGCGAGGGCGAGCGCGCCGTCGGCAAGGGGGAGGCTTTTCGACGTGAGCACGCTCGCCAGAGTCGATCCGAGGGCGATGGTCACGATGAAGTCGAAGGCGTTGAGCTTCGCCAGCGTCCGTTTGCCGCTGACCCTGAGGAACACGACCAGTGCCGCGTACGCGAGGACTCCGGCGAGCACCGTCTGCCCCAGCGACGACCAGCTCTCGAAGAATGCGCCGCCGTTCATCACCGAAACGTCACGCAAGCCGCGTGCGCGATTCGCTTGGTCTGCCATGCGATGGTGCTACACTGCCGCGAACGACACGAGCGCGATGGGAGAGGCATGGCAGACGCATCGAACCTCAGTGATGCACACTCGGTTCTGAATTCGTTCCGCTGTCTGGTGAAGTCCCTGCGGCTGGCCGACCGGGCCGGCCTGAAGGAATATGGACTCGGTGCGTCGCAGCTCTATGTTCTGCACGAGCTCAAACGCGACGCCCCGCTGTCCATCAACGATCTCGCCGACCGCATGGCGACGGACCAGAGCACCGTCTCCGTCGTTGTGGCGAAGCTGATCGACAAGGGCTTCGTCGCGAGGGAACGGTCGGAGACCGACGCACGCCGTCTCGATCTCACGCTGACCGCCAAGGGACACCTCACCGTGAGGAACCTCCCTCCGCCGATCCAGCACCTGATCATCGACGGCGTGCAGCGCCTGCCGCGCACGCGGGCGAAAGCGCTGGCGGAATCGCTTCGCGACATCTGCGATGTCCTCGGCATCGGCGACGAGCGGCCACCGATGCTGATGGACGACGACCCGAAGCCGGCGCCGAAGCCGAAGGCGAAGCGCGGAAACGGCAAGCCGGCGGCGAAGCGAACCGCGGCACGCCGCTAAGCGCCGGCGGACGGCTTCGCGCGCGCGGCGGCCGGCGACTGCACGAGCAGCACCGGGCGCTCGCTTCGGAGCAGGAGCTCCTGCGACACGGATCCGAAGAGCATCCGCGTCAGACCGGAGCGGCCCCGCGAGCCGATGCAGATCATGTCGGCGCCGAATCGCTCCGCCTCGGCGCTGATGATCCGCGCCGGTTCGTCGCCCGTCACGATCTCGACGCTCACGCCGGCGGCCGAGCCGCTGCGCACGAGCTGATCGAGCCGTTCGCGCCGGCGATCCGCTTCCACCGCATCCTCCTTCTCCATCACGTGCACCACGCGCACCTCTGCGCCGCCGCGGGCCAGCACGAGCGCCCAGGCCACGGCCGCGTTGCCGCGACGGGAGAGATCGGTGGCGGCGAGGATGCGCCGCACCTCGGGCGGCGCGATGTTCGTTCCGTCGTCGCGGTCGGGGACGCAGACGACGCTCACCGCGGCGCGGCGCACGACGTCTCGAGACGTCGAGCCTTCCCACCATTGCCGCTCCTCGGCATGTCCGCGTCCGACGACGATCAGGTCGGCCTGCACGCGGCCTGCGATTCCGCCGAGGGCATCGCCGATCCGCCCGACATTCGACTCGACGATGACCTCGGTCTCGCCCGCCGCGCGCAGCACTTCGGCAGCCGATTCGAGCTCG
>DASUSL010000235.1:0-2599 GCA_036375135.1 Thermoanaerobaculia bacterium
CGGCGCCACAGACAGCCGGCGCGGACGCCGGCGGTCCGCTGTCGTTTGCTACTTCGTGCTGCGCGCCTTCGCGGTCACGTCGTAGAACTCCTCGCCCTGCAGCCACATCGGCTTCTCCGGTGCGTTCGCGGCTTCGTGGCCGAGCCAGAGCGCGAGGCGGCCCATCTGCGCGGCGGCGTTGAAGTCCCACGTGGGGTCGAACTCGTCGCTGGCCTGGTGATAATGCTTGTCGCGGTACTCCTTCGACCTGGCCGCGCCCCACTCGGCCGGCTTGCCGACGACGTCGTTCCCCTGCTTGATCGAGAACGCCGGCACGCCCACCTTGGCCAGGCTGAAGTGATCGGAGCGGTAGTACGAGCCCTGCTCCGGCGCCTGGTCGGGGACGATGTTCAGGCTCATCGCCTTCGCCACCTTCTCCGCGGACGGGAAGAACGTGGTGCGGTCGATGCCGATCATCGTCACGCTGCCGACGTTGCCGAGGAGCTGGATCGCGTCGATGTTGATCCCCATGGCGATGCGTCCCGCGGGCACCGGCGGATGCTCGCCGAAGTACTTCGAGCCGAGGAGTCCCTGCTCTTCCGCGGCCACGAAGGCGAAGAGGAGGCTGCGCTTCGGACGCGGCTGCGTCTCGCTCCAGACGCGCGCGATCTCGAGGATCGTGGCCGTGCCGCTGGCGTTGTCGATCGCGCCGTTGTAGATCGTGTCGGTCGGGTCGTCGTCATCGGGAGTGCCGATGCCGAGGTGATCGTGGTGCGCGGAGTAGAGCACCGCCTCGTCCTTCAGTTTCGGGTCGCTCCCTTCGAGCCGCGCCACGACGTTGTTCGTGTCGAACGGACGGATGGTGCTGGTGATGTTCGCCTGCAGGCGCATCCCCAGCGGGATCGGCTTGAAGCCGCGCGTGCCGGCGCTCTTCGTGGCCGTGGCCAGGTCGAGTCCCGCGGCCTTGAAGAGCTGCTGCGCCACGTCCTGCGAGATCCAGCCGGCGAAGCCGAGTGCGTGCTGGCCGGGCGCGTTCTTCACGTAGGCCTGCTCGCCCGTCCACGAGTTCCGCACCACCTGCCAGCCGTAGCCGGCCGCGGCGTCGGTGTGGATGAGCAGCACCGCGTCGGCGCCGCGCGCCGCGGCGATCTCGTGCTTGTACGTCCAGCGTCCGTAGTACGTGCGTGCGCGGCCGCGGAACAGCTGCGGCTCCTTTTCCGTCGCCGGAGGATCGTCGACCAGCATCACCAGCGTCTTGCCGCGCAGGTCGGTGCCTTTGTAGTCGTCCCACTGATACTCCGGCGCGACCACGCCGTGGCCGACGAAGACCAGCTCGGAGTCGAGGCTGGTCTGCTCCTTCTGCGTCTGGTTGCCGCCCACCCACTGGTCGCGAAACGACAGCGGGCCGAGAGACGTGCCGTCTTTCTTTTTCACGTCGAGACGCGACTTCGCCTCGTCCGTGGTGATGCCGAGGAGTGCCACCTTCTGAAAATAGGTCCCGCCGTCGCCGGCGGGCTCGAGTCCCATCGCCTCGAGCTGCGAGGCGAGGTAGTTCGTCGCCAGCGCGTCGCCGCGCGTGCCGGGGCCGCGTCCTTCCAGCAGGTCGCTCGACAGGTAGCGGATGTGTGCGCGGACGGCTTCGGGGCGGAAACCGTCGAATGCTTTCGGCGGCGTCTGGGCCAGAAGAGGGAGAGCGAGAAGGAGAGAAAGGAGCGGTCGGAACATAGCGGCGTATTCTGGAACGTGTGGAGACCGATCGCCGTAACAATAACGTAACAGCAAGATCCTGCACGTTCTACAAAGTGGAGGGTAGGGATTTCGGGACATAAATCACTCCTTGGTTAGAGTGAAAGAACAAATCCCATTCGAGATCGACGCTACGACGGCCGTACACCTCCCGATGTCCGAGCGGGTCCTCGACAAACTCGCCGATATCCTCTTTGCTACCGATGAGATCCTTGGAATGCTGCGAGTGCCGGAGCGCCTCCCCGACTCGACCAGCGTCACCATCGAGACCTCGGTGCAGAGTGTCTACAACGAAGTCAACGAGCTCATGAAGAAGCTCAGCGACTGAGCCGCCGCACGCCGCTGCAAATCTCCTTCGAAGCGCCCCTTGACATCCCGAACGCCGGAACCTAACTTAACGTCGTTAAGTAACGGAGGAGCGTTTGGGACCAAAGGAACGTCGAGAGCGCGAACGTGAAGAGGTCCGCACCCGGATCCTCGACGCCGCCCGCGAGCTGTTCGCCAGCGAAGGGGTCGAGTCGGTCACGATGCGCCGCATCGCGGATCGCATCGAGTACTCCCCCACCGCCATCTACTTCCACTTCAAAGACAAGGACGCGCTGCTCGCCGAGCTCTGCGACTGCGACTTCCGCGCGTTCTCGCAGAACTTCATCGCCATCGCCCGGATCCCCGATCCGGTCGAGCGCCTCCGCCTGGCCGGCCGCGCCTACGTCGAATTCGGCCTGATGCATCCCAGCCACTACCGGCTGATGTTCATGACGCCGAAGGCGGCGCAGTCGACGATCGAGCGCGGCAATCCGGAAGAGGACGCGTACGCGTTCCTCAAGGGGATCATCGCGGAGCTCCAGGGGCAGGGGCGCCTGCGCGACGAATA
>DASUSL010000236.1:0-13910 GCA_036375135.1 Thermoanaerobaculia bacterium
ACGCGGCCGACTTCGTCACCGTCTCCTCGACCGTGTTCCACGACCACACCAGAACTCGCTGGTGGGCCACGCGACAACAACGCCTCGGAAGACACGGGACACCTCACCGTGACCTATCACCACAACTTCCTCACGCACGACGACGGGCGCAATCCGAGCGTCCGCTTCGGCACCGCGCACGTCTACAACAACTACTACCTCGACATCCCGACTACGGCATCGCTTCGCGCATGGGGGCGCGGGTGCGCATCGAGAACAACTACTTTCAAAACCCGGCCGAGCCGATCCGCGCCGACACGAGCCTCAGCCCGCAGGCCGGCTCGGTGAGTCACGTCGACACGAACATCTTCAACGCCTGCGGTCCGAGCAGCCTCACCTCGTCGCCGTCGACGTGGGTGCCGCCGTACAGCTACCGCTCGATCCGGCCGCGAGCGTTCCCACGATCGTGCAGCAGTGGGGAAGCTTTCCTGCGGACGCTGTCTACATCGAGCCGTCATGCAGCGTAACAAGGCTGCATGACGGCTCTCCATCGCGCTGTATTCGCGCTGTTCTTCGTTCTCTCATTGCCGCTCGCTGCCGCCCAGGGGCTGGCCGAGCGGCTCGACGCCATCGCGGCGAAGCATTTCAAAGCCAACGAGCCGGGCGCCGCGGTGCTGGTCTCGAAAGGCGGCACGCCGCTGCTGCGCAAGGGCTACGGCATGGCCGACCTGGAGCTGGGGACGAAGATGCCGGCCGACGGCGTCCTGCGCATCGGCTCGATCACCAAACAGTTCACGGCCGTGGCCGTCCTGCAGCTCGTCGAGAGCGGCAGGATCGCGCTGCAGGATCCGGTCACGAAGTACCTCCCCGACGCGCCGGTGCACGGCAAGAGCATCACCATCGAGCATCTGCTCACGCACACGTCGGGCATCCCGAGCTACACCGAGAAAGCGGGATTCGGGAAGCGGGGCGCCGAGGAGCTGACGCCGCAGCAGATCATCGACGTGATCAAGGACGACCCGCTGGTGTTCGATCCCGGCACGAAGTGGTCGTACAACAACAGCGGCTACATCCTGCTGGGCATGCTCATCGAGAAGGTCTCGGGGATGCCGTACGCGGAGTATCTGGAGAAGAACGTCTTTCCGCGCGCGGGACTGCAGAACACGCGCTACGACGACACGCGCGACATCGTGCCGAAGCGCGTGCCGGGCTACCACCGCGTCAAGGGGAAGATCGTCAACGCGCAGTTCCTGAGCATGAGCATTCCGTACGCGGCCGGCGCGCTGCTGTCGACCGTCGACGATCTCGCGCGCTGGAACTCGGCGGTGGCCGCGGGCAAAGTCGTCGATCGCAAACTGCTCGACAAGGCATGGACGCCGTATCGCCTCGCCGGCGGTGAGGCCACCGGCTACGGCTACGGCTGGCGGCCTGCCACGATCGCGGGCGAGCGCGTCATCCATCACGGCGGCAGCATCCACGGCTACACCTCGCACGCCATGTGGCTGCCGGAGCGCGACCTCTACGTAGCCATCCTCACCAACGACCAGTCGCTCGATCCCGACTACGCCGCGACCCTGCTCGCGCTCGAGGCGGCGGGCAACTCCTGGCTCGGCAGGGAAGTGAAAGCGACGGGGCTCGACGCGTACACCGGCGTCTACCGAGTCGACGAGAAAACGCGCCGCCGGATCTTCGTCGAGGAGGGGAAGCTCTGGTCGCAGCGCGACGGCGGCCAGCGCTCCGAGATCTTCCCTGTCGGGAACGACGAGTTCCGCTTCCGCGAGTCGTTCTCCAGCATCCGCTTCGAGCGCGACGCCGCGGGCAAAGTCACCGCGATGACGCTCGACTCCAGCGGCACGAAGTCGCGCGCGGAGAAGACGGACGAGAAGCTGATCATGCGCACCGCCATCGCCGTCGACCCGGCGAAGCTCGCGCGCTACACCGGCAAGTACGAGATCACGCCGACCGCGACGCTGACCTTCACGCAGAAAGAGGGCGGACTGTGGGCGAGCACGGGGAAGCTCGAGTACCCGATCTTCGCGGCCTCGGAATCGACGTGGTTCGCGAAGGCCATCGACCTCGAATTCGTCTTCGCCTTCGACGAGAGCGGCAGGGCGAAGAGCGTCACGCTCCACCAGGGAGGGCAGACGCGCGAGATGAAGCGGCTCGAGTGAGCGTATCCTGCCGACGTGCGCGTGCTGGACATCTTCCGTCCGCCGCTCGTGGCCCTCGATGTCGGGACCGCGGTGACCCGGCTCTCCTACGCCTCCGGTGAGGTGCTGGAGCAGCCGTCCTTCGAAGACGTGCGGCCGGTCATGCGCGGCGGCGTCGTGGCCGACATCGCCGGCGTTGCCGGCGTCGTGCACGCCCTGCTCGGCCGCCGAAAGCGGCACTGGCGGCAGCGTCCCGCCGCCGTGGTCTGCGCGCCGAGCGATGCCTCGGACGCGGAGCGCGAGGCGCTGCTCGAAGCGGTGGCCGAGGGCGGCGCGTCGGTGGTGACCGTCGTGCCGGAGCCGCTCGCCGCGGCGGTCGGCGCGGGCGTCGACGTCGCCTCGGAGTACGCCACGGCCATCGTCGACATCGGCGACGGCGTGACCGACTTTGCCGTCGTCTGCAACGGCACCATCGTGCGCTCCAGCGCGCAGCGGATCGGCTGCGGCACGCTGCGCGCCGCGGTGCGCGACTGGCTCGAGCTCCGCCACGGACGCGCGGCGGTGCCGGAGGAAACGCTGGAGGAGATCGTGCGCGCGTTCTGCGCCCTCGATGGTGGACCGCCGTCGTCCCGCCGGCTGTCGCGCGAGACCGGTGGCGGGACGCCGCCTGAGACAGCCGGCGAGGACGCCAGCGGTTCACCGATCCTCGAGACGCTGCTCGACCCGGTGATCGAGTCGATGGCCGCGTTCCTGGCGACCTCCATCCGCGAGCTGCCCGACGCCATGGCCGCGGAAGTGATCGAGAGCGGCATTCACGTCACCGGCGGGGGCGCGCATCTCGACAGGCTCGTGCGCAGGATGGAGTCCGAGGTGGGGCTGCCGCTCACGCGGGCGAGCGACCCGCTGCACGCGGTCATCCGCGGCGCGCGCGCGATGCTGCGGTATCGCTACGGATCAACCCGTCATTTGTTCCGTCCTTAAAGGTCAGGGGTTTCCCCGAGAGCCTGCGCGGCGAATGTGAAGGATGCTGCCCATTCAATGCGATCGACCCGGCTTGGCGGCGTGGTCCTGATCATCGAGGGAGATGATTCCCTTCGACGGATGATCGGCGCCGTGCTGCGACGCACGGGTTTCCGCGTGCATCTCGTGAGCGAAGTCGAGGCGGCGGAGGGAGTGCTCGCGCGCGAGCGCGTCGACGTCATCGTGCGCGACGTGAGAGCGCGGCGCGAGCTCGCCGCCACGCCGGCCGGCGTGCTGCGGAAGACCATCGTCGCCACGACCGGCAAAGGCATCGACGCCGCGACGGTCTTCGCGGTGGTGCGCAAGCCGTTCGACGTCGAGGAGCTCGTCCGTCTCGTGACCGCGTGCGCATGGCGCACGCGCGAGGAGCGGCTCGCGCCGCGCATGAGCCTCGACGCGCTGCGGCGCTTCGTCTCCAGCGTGCCGTCGTTGCGGCGCGCGCTCGCGGAGGAGCGGCCGTCGGCGCCCGAGATGCTGCTGCGCATCGAGATGCGGCGGGCCATCCTCGCGCTCTCCGACGCGCTGCACGAGGCGTCCCGGATCGAGCGCAACCGCACGCGCGCGGCGGCCTTCCTGGCCGCGTCGATGGTGGCCGAGGAGCTGGCCCGCCCTCCCGTCGCGAAGCGATGCGCGGCGCGCGCGCAGCACTGATCAGTCGCCGAGTGTCCGCGTCTCACTGGAAAGTGATCGCGTCTGCTTTTCAATCGGTGAAAAGTTCGGACGCACCGATGATTTTCCGCGCGGACCACGGTCTAAGCCTGTATTGACGGACACCACGTCCCGACCGTGAAAAGGAGAATCGATCATGCCCGCTTCCACGATCCGCCTGCACCGTGTCCTTCGCGCCAATCCCGAGCGTGTCTATCGCGCGTTCCTCGATCCGGCCGCGATGGCGAAGTGGCTCCCGCCGTTCGGCTTCACCGGCACCGTTCACGAGATCAAAGCCGAAGTCGGCGGCAGCTACCGGATGTCGTTCACCAACTTCACCTCCGGCAAGAGCCACTCGTTCGGCGGTGAGTACGTCGAGCTGGTGCCGTCCGAGAAGATCGTCTACACGGACCGCTTCGACGATCCGAACCTGCCGGGCGAAATGCGGACGACCGTGACGTTGAAGCCGGTCTCGTGCGGCACCGACCTCACCATCGTGCAGGAAGGGGTGCCGGAGGTGATTCCCGCGGAGATGTGCTACCTCGGATGGCAGGAGTCGCTCCAGCAGCTCGCGCAACTCGTCGATCCCGAGATCCCGGACTAGCGCTCCATCCATCCCTGCGTGAGCGCGTAGCGCACAAGATCCGCGCGGCTGCCGATCTCCAGCTTCTGCATCGCGTTGGTCTTGTGCGTCTCGACGGTCTTCACCGTGATGGCGAGGCGGGTGGCGATCTCCTTGTTCGTGTGGCCCCAGGCCACGAGGGTCAGCACCTCGCGCTCGCGCGCGGTCAGCTCGTGCGAGCGGGCGCCGCGCAGCGGCGCGCGCGTCTCGAAGAGCTTCCCCGCCACCGACGGATCGAGATACGTCCCGCCGTCGAGGACCGTGCGGATGGCGGAGAGCAGCACGTCGCCGGCGGTCTGCTTGAGCACGTAGCCGTTCACGCCGCACTGCAGCATCTGCTGGATGTAGGCCTTCTCGCCGTGACGCGTGAGGGCCACGATCTTCGTCGACGGCAGCGCGCCGCGCAGCTCGACGGCCACCTGCGGCCCGGTGACGTCGGGCAGGGAGATGTCGAGGACGACCGCATCCGCGCCGCCGGCGCGCGCGACGGCTTCCGCCGCGCCGCGTCCCCGGGCCGCCTCGCCGACCACCAGCATGTCGGGCTGCGAGTCGATGAGCAGGCGCAGCCCCTGACGCAGCACGCCGTGGTCGTCGATCAGGAACACGCGGCTCTTCGTCATCGCGGAAAGCGAGGATGCAAGGGGTCAGCCGAGGCCGGATGAGAGTGCTAGACTCGCTGGCTGGTGGAGACCCCGGTCAGCGGTGCCCGCTCCCGCTTCGACATTGTGGCCATCGGCTCCTCCGCGGGTGGTGTCGAGGCGCTCTCGCGCGTGCTGTCGGCGCTGCCGGCCGATTTCCCCGCGGCCGTCGTGGCGGTCCATCATCTCTCCCGCCACAACACCTCGGTGCTCGCCGACGTGCTGGGACGCTGCACGTCGCTTCCCGTGCGGTTCGCCCACGAGGACGATCCGCTGATTCCCGGCACCGTCCTCCTGGCGCCGGCGGATCGCCATCTGGCCATCCATCCGGACGGCATGCTGCGCCTCACGCGCACGGCGCGGCTGAACTTCTCCCGTCCCGCCGTCGACCCGCTCCTGGTCTCGGTCGCCTTCCAGTACGGGCCGCGCGCGCTCGGCGTGATTCTGACCGGCGCAAACGGCGACGGCGGCGTCGGCGCGTGGGCAATCCACTACACAGGCGGGGTGGTCATCGTGCAGGATACTGCCACTTCACTCTTCCCGCAGATGCCGGAGTCGGCGATGAGCCTCGGCGCGGCGAGCGTGATGCTCCCTCTCGAGGCCATCGGCCCCGCGATCCGCGAGCTCGTCTGCGGGAAGGACGATCAGGAAAGCGGCACGCGCACGTAGAGCGTCGTCCCGCGGGCCGGTGTCGACTCGATGTTGAAGCTGCCGCCGATGAGCGAGAGCCGCTCGCGGACGCCGAGGAGGCCGAAGCGGCCGCGCGTTCCGTCGTCGGTCGTCTCGGTATCCTCGAAGCCGTTGCCATCGTCCTCGACGATGAGTTGGACCTGGCCGGCGTTGCGCTCCAGGATCACGCTGACGCTGTGCGCGCCGGCGTGTTTCCAGACGTTCGTGAGCGCCTCCTGCAGCACGCGATAGAGCGTCGTCTCGACGGCCTCCGGGAGTCGCTCCACAGCCGGGCCGGTGGCGTGGACGTCCACGTGCAGCCCGCTGGCGTGCGTGAACTGCTCGACCAGCGACGTGATCGCGCCGTGCAGGCCGACGTCGTCGAGCGCGGCCGGGCGAAGCTCGAGCGCCAGACGATCGACGCTGCGGTCGATCTCGGCCACGACCTCGAGCAGCCTCCGCGCGGTTTCGTGCGGCGGCTGCAGCGTCTCCAGTCCGAACTTGAGCGCGGTCAGATGCTGCCCCAGCTCGTCGTGCAGCTCGCGGGAAATGCGTTGCCGCTCTTCTTCCTGGCCGGAGACGATGCGCCGCAGCAGCCGCTCGCGCTCCTGCTCCATGCGCTTGCGGTCGGTGATTTCCTGGAACAGCCCCATGGCCGCGTAGACCGCGCCGTCCGGCCCGCGCAGCGAGGCGGGGAAGATGCTGACGTGGAGGAGCGTGCCGTCGCCGCGGCGGAGCTGCGTCTCGATGACGCGCGACTCGCCGCCGTCGAGCAGCGCCGCGAGCAGCGCGCGCTGCGTGCGGGCGGAGTCGGGAGCGATGTCCGGCAGCGGCCTGCCGATCACCTCGTCCGCGCGCAGGCCGAACATCCGCTCGGCCGAGGCGTTCCAGATCATCACGTGCTGTTGCGCATCGATGGTGATGATGGCCAGCGGCGAGGATTCGACGATGGTCTGCAGCATCGTCTTGGCCTCGCTCAGCTCCCGCGTGCGCTCGATGACGCGCTGCTCGAGCTCCTCGCGCGAGCGGCTCAGTTCCTCCTCCGCCACCTTGCGCTCGGTGATGTCGAGGAACGTCACCACCACGCCGGCGATGCCGTCCTGCGCGGTGCGGTAGGGGAGGAGGCGCATGAGATGCCAGCGGCCGTCGCGCGTCTCCACCTCGCGCTCGACGGTCTGCAGCCGCTCCAGCACTCGCGCGAGCTCGTCGCCGAGCCCTTCCACTTTCAAGCTGCTGTTGATGTCGAGCAGCGGCCGCCCGATGTCCGCCGGGATGAGACTGAAGATGTCGCGGACGCGCGGCGTGAAGAGCTTCACGCGCAGCGCAGGGTCGACGAAGATCGTCCCGATCTCGGTCGAGCTCATGAGATTGCGCAGGTCGTCGCTGGCGTGCGTGATCTCGTCGATCTTGATCTTCAGCTCCTGGTTGACCGTCTGCAGCTCCTCATTGACCGACTGCAGTTCCTCCTCGCTCGTCTCCAGCTCCTCGGTCGTGGAGCGGAGCTCTTCGTTGATGGCCTGGAGCTCTTCGTTGCCGGCGCGCGCCTCCTCGGCCTGCACCTCGTACTGCTCGACGGTCAGGCGCATCTGCGACTTCACGCGGATCAGCTCCTCTTCCATCTGCCGCGAGGCGGGCTCGGTCGCCGTGGCATCGCGGCCGGCGGGATCGCCCATCTTCTCGGCCGCCGGCTCGAACAGGATCAGGAAGTAGCCGCGCGCGCCGTCGCTGTTGACGAGGGTCGGCCGGATCACGAGATTGATCGCTTCCGTGCCGTCGCCGGTGTTGACGACGACGTTGCGCGCCACGACCGTCGTCCGCTTCTCCGCGGCCTGGAACAGCGCGTTGCGCAGGTCGATGCGCAGCTCCGGCTGGATGACCTGCATCAGGCTCAGAGAGGCTTCGCCTCCGCCGAACTGCAGGTAGCGGCCCGCGCGGCTGGTGAGGTGCACGATGTTGTACCGGTCGTCGACGATCAGCGACGGCGGCGCGTACTCCTCGAGCAGCCGCTGATGGAGCTCCTGGGGCGCCAGCCGCAACCGGCGCTCGGCGCGCTGTTCGGGCGGCGAAGCGGTGCGCGTCTCGGCAGGCACGTTGAGCTGCGCCGGCGACTGCGGCGCGGTCGTCCGAGCCCCTCCGCGGCTCTGATAGACGTGTGCTTCCCTGTCGGCCGCCGCGAAGAGCTGCGACGAGCCCTCTACCGATTCCGCGTTGCCGAGCAGCAGGTAGCCGTTCGGATCGAGTGCGAAGTGGATGACTTCCAGGGCCCGTTTCTGCGCGTTGCGGTTGAGATAGATGAGCAGGTTGCGGCAGCTGACGAAGTCGAGGTGCGAGAACGGCGGGTCCTTGATCAGGTTGTGGTGCGCGAACAGGATCAGCTCGCGCAGCTCGCGCCGCACGCGGTAGCCGCCGTCCTGCTCTTTCACGAAGTAGCGGCGCAGCCGCTCCGGCGGAATGTCCGCAATCTCGGTGGCGGAGTAGCGGCCGGTCCGCGCCCTGGTGACGGCCTCCTGGTCCAGGTCGGTGGCGAAGATCTGGATGTCGGGCGCGTACGGGAGGCGCGCGGCGGCATCGGCCAGCAGGATGGCCAGCGAGTACGCCTCCTCGCCCGTCGCGCAGCCGGCCACCCAGAGCCGCACCGGCTCGTCGGCGCCCTTGCTCTGCAGCAGGTTCGGGATGATCGTCTCGTCCAGCCGCTGCCACACTTCCTTGTCGCGGAAAAAGGTCGTGACGCTGATCAGCAGCTCGCGCAGCAGCGCATCCGTCTCGTCGGCTCGCTCGCGCAGCAGATGCACGTACTCGGGGATCGTGGAGAGCTCGCGCACCGTCAGACGCCGCTCGATCCGGCGCAGCACCGTCGAGCGCTTGTAGTTCGTGAAGTCGTGCCCCGTGCGCATGCGCAGATGCGTGAAGACGTCCATCAGCGCCTGCTCGTTGTCACTCTGCTCCTCGGGCGGCAGAACCATGGAGCCGAGCCGCTGGCGGTACTCGAGGATCTTCTCCGGCATCGACGACGCCGGCACGACGTAGTCGACCAGCCCCGTGGCCATGGCGTGCCGCGGCATCTCGCTGAACTCCGCTTCCCGCGGGTCCTGCACGAGTACCAGCCCGTTGTACTCCTTGATGCGCCGCAGCCCCGTCGAGCCGTCCGTGCCGGTGCCCGACATCACCACGCAGACCGCGTGCGAGTCGTGCGTGTCGGCGAGAGTGCGGAAGAAGACGTCGATCGGCGCGCGCCGCTCCTCGTAGCCGGTCTGCTTCGACACGACCAGCGTGCCGTCGACCATCGACAGGCTGGCGTTCGGCGGGATGACGTAGACGTGATTCGGCGCGACCTCGACCGACTCCTGTACCTGCGTCACCGCGATGCGCGCCGATCCCTGCAGTACCTCGGCGAGCCTGCTCTCGTACTCGGCCGACAGATGGAGGATGACCACGTAGGCCATGCCGCTGTCGGCCGGCACGTTGCGGAAGAAATCGCGCAGCGCCGGGATCGAGCCCGCCGAGCCTCCCACCCCGACGATCACGAATTCGCGTTTCGCATGTTCGGGGGGAAGGCCGCCGCGGCCGGGAGTGGTCATGCAGGGCATGGTACAGCGGCTGGTTTGCAGCGGACCGCCGCCGTCCGGGCGGTCCGCTGCACTCCTACGGGGTGGTCTCCACGCGATCCGTGGCTCTGTCGGGATGCTCGCCGAGGAACTCGATCCACTGCTTCTTCATGGCCGGGTAGTGCTTGGCCGCCTCGACCAGATCGAGAAAGCAGCCGAGGATCGAGTCGAGGCGCTTCGTCAGCGTGTCGCTGGTCAGGCGGCCGTCGTCCGTGAACATCGTGTGCGCCTGCGCCAGCGAGAACATGTCGGGATAGAGCCGCGTGCCGAGGTGCTCGAGCGGCACGCGCAGCGACCAGAGCCCGCGGTTGCCGCCGGCCATGGACGGCGAGGCGGACATGAGGAAGCCCTGCTTTCCGTTGAACGGCTGCGGCCGGAAGCGCGAGGTCCAGTCGATCGTGTTCTTGAGGATGCCCGGCATGGAGCCGTTGTACTCGGGCGAGGCGAGGATGAACGCGTCCGCCGCCAGCAACCGCTCGCGAAAACGTTGCGCGCCCGAAGGGATGCCCGCCTCCGCTTCGGCATCGCCATCGTAGGACGGGCAGTCGAAGTCGGACATCGAGGCCTCGTCGACCGCGTGACCGCGCGCTTCGAGCATGCCGCGCACGACGCGCGTCAGGCGCACGTTGACGGACTCTTTGCGGAGCGAGGCAGCGAAGAGCAGGACGCGGACGCCGTTTTCCATGCGCGGCCAAAGTGCAACAATCGCGCGCATGAAACGCCTCCTCTTCCTGCTGCTGTTCGCACAGCCACTCTTCGCCACCTACTCGATCGTCGCCCGCGATCCGCAGACCGGACAGATCGGCGTGGCCGTGCAGTCGCACTGGTTCGGTGTGGGACAGATCGTGCCGTGGGCGGAGGCGGGCGTGGGCGCGGTGGCGACCCAGAGCTTCGTCGACCCGACGTACGGGAAGCTCGGCCTCGACCTGCTGCGCGCCGGCAAGAGTGCTCCCGACGCCCTGCGCGCGCTCCTCGGCGGCGACGCTGCGTGCGAGGTGCGGCAGGTGGCCTTCGTCGACGCGAACGGAAACGTGGCCTCGTTCACCGGCGCGCGCGACATCGTCGCCGCGGGAAGCATCGCCTCGCAGTCGTCCGCGCCGCTGCGCATCCAGTGCGGCTCCGCCGGCGGCGCGCTGCACGTCGGACGCGATTTCGCCGTGCAGGCGAACCTCATGGCCAGCGACAGAGTGTGGCCGGCGATGGCGAAGGCGTACGCGGAGTCGAAGGGCGATCTCGCCGAGCGCATGCTGGCCGCGCTCGACGCGGCGCAAAGCGCCGGCGGCGACATCCGCGGCAGGCAGTCCGCCGCGCTGATCGTGGTGAACGCGAAGTCGACCGGACGCTCGTGGCAGGACCGCGCGTTCGACCTGCGCGTCGACGATCACGCCGAGCCGCTCGCCGAACTGCGCCGCCTCGTCGCGCTGCAGCGCGCCTACAACCACATGAACGCGGGCGACCTCGCCGTCGAGCACAAGGACAACGAGGCCGCGCTCCGCGAGTACAGCGCCGCCGCCGCGATCGCGACGAACACGCCCGGCATCGCGCAGACGCGCATCGCGGAGATGATCTTCTGGCACGCCGTGGCGCTCGTGAACATGAAACGCGTCGACGAGGCGCTGCCGCTCTTCGCCCGCGCCTTCGCCATGCACCCCGCCTGGCGCGAGCTCACGCCGCGGCTGCCCGCCGCGGGACTCCTCCCGGACGACAAGGCGCTAATCGAACGGATCGTAGGAACGCGCTAGTTTAGGAGTGCGGCAGCGGCGAGCTGCCGCTTTCGTACAGGTCTCGCGCAGCCGCTACCAAAGCGGCAGCTCGCCGCTGCCGCACTCCTGAAACGGGCCGACCGACCGTGAATATTGACGCTCCATGGCCGGTTCTTTACACTCGCTGTCCCTCATCGGGGCGACGTAGCCAAGTGGTAAGGCAGAGGTCTGCAAAACCTTCATCCGCCGGTTCGATTCCGGCCGTCGCCTCCATCCTCATCCCCACTCCTCCCGCATTCAGCTTCGTCTCCACCGTGGAGTCGCACGGCTGGTATCGCCTCGCGCCGTTCCGCTGGTCGCGTGGAGAACAGGCAATCCTGCCTGTCCTGCGGCGCAAGGAAGCGCTCCCCGAAGGCGCCGTCGATCTCGAGATCACGCATCGCGGCGATGCGCTGCACGTGCGCGGCGCGCGCGATTCCGAGGAACTGCGCAAGCGCATCGCGCGCATGTTCCAGTTGCACCTCGACCTCGACGACTTCTATCGCCTCGCGCGCAAGTACCCGTCGCACGCGTGGGTCGAGCCGGCCGGCTTCGGCCGTCTCCTCTGCGGCTCCACGCTCTGGGAAGACGCGGTGAAGGTGATCGCCACGACGAACACGATGTGGCGCCAGACCGTGCGCATGGTCGAGCTGCTCGTGGCGAAGTGCGGCCGCGACGGCGCCTTCCCCTCGCAGGAAGACGTAGCCCGCTTCTCCGCCGAGGAACTGCAGCGCGACTGCCGCCTCGGCTATCGCGCGAAGACCATCCGCGCGCTCGCGGAAGTCGATCTATGTGGCGCGGGCTTCAGCCCGCGCGCGGACCAGCGGGCTGAAGCCCGCTCCACATATCGCGAGCTTCCCGGCATCGGCCCGTACGGCGCCGCGCACCTGCTGGCCATGGACGGCCGTCACGAGTCGATCGCCGTCGACACCGAGTTCCGCAGGTTCGTCCGCGAGCGCTATCACGGCGGGCGCAAAGTGAGCGACGCGGCGATGCTCCGCCACTACCGGAAATGGGGACGCTGGCAGTATCTGGCCTACTGGTGCGAGCTGTGGGAGGAAAACGCTGTGGCGACGCCTTTGCACCAGGCGCAAGCGAGCGAGGACAAGTAGTGTACTCCTGCCCGGGCTCGATTCGGAATATTGACCGAGAGCGCCGCCGTTTGGATAATTCGCTGAGAACACGTAAATATAAGCTGCTGATTCTTCAATAGTTTACGTGTTGTTAACCGGAGAACGCGTGGACGACAAGATCAGGCAGCTTCTGCAGGAGCTCGGTACGGCCATCAACGAGTCGATCTCGGGCTCGGAAGACGTCAACCGCCACATCCAGAAGATCCGCGACGAGGGCTACGACCTCTACGTGGTCCTCGATGCGACGATCGGCCTCAACAAACAGGATCCCGACACCGACGACGACACCGCCGTGGTGCCCGCGGAGCCGCCGCGGGAAGTGCAGTTCCGCATCAACGTGAACGACCTGGCCATGCTCCGCGCCCTGGGCATCGACCCGACCCGCAAAGTGAGAGGCGCGAGACGGGTGGAGCCCCTCGCGCAAGCCAGTGAAAACGACTGACCAGACCAGTGACGAATGAGCGCGTGAACCTGTACGACCTCCCGCCGGCGCAACTCGAGCGCGCGCTGGCCGAGGTCGTGTCGCCCGCGTTCCGCGTCAAACAGATCGAAGAATGGATGCACGTTCGCGGCGTCGACTCGTTCGACGCCATGACGAACCTCCCCAAGGACGTCCGCTCCACGCTGGCCGAGCGCTTCACGCTGGACATGCCGGAAGTGCTCACGCGCACGGTGCCCGCGGCGGACGGCAGCCAGAAGTATCTCTTCCGCCTCGCCGACGGGCAGCGCATCGAGTCGGTGTACATGCCGATGGGCGACCGCGTGAGCATCTGCCTTTCGTCGCAGGCAGGATGCGCGGTCGGCTGCACGTTCTGCGTGACCGGCTTCTTCGGCGCGGGCCGCAATCTGACGCCGTCCGAGATCGTCGGGCAGTTCTTCGTCATCCAGCGCGAGAAGCAGATTCCCACCGAACAGATGAACGTCGTGTTCATGGGGATGGGCGAGCCGCTGCTGAACTACGACCATCTCATCACGTCGCTGGACATCCTCTATCGCAATCTCGCGCCGCGCCGCGTGACGGTGTCGACCTCGGGAATCATCCCCGGCATCGAGGAGCTGGCGAAGCTGGAGCGGCGGCCGAACCTGGCCATCTCCGTCAACGCGCCCGACCGCAAGCGGCGCGAGGAGATCATGCCCATCACCTCGAAGTATCCGCTCGAGCAGCTCATGGAGTCGCTGCGCCGCTTCCCGCTGGAGAAAGGGCGCGACATCACCATCGAGTACGTGCTCCTGGCCGGCTACAACGACGCGCCGCGCGACGCCGTCGCGCTGGCGAAGCTGATCCGCGGCATCCCGGCGAAAGTGAACGCGATCCCCTTCAACGAGGACGCGAACCTGCCGAAGTGGATGAAGCGCCCCACCGACGCCGCCATCGACAAATTCGTCGACACGCTGGTCAGCCACCGCGTGCGTGTCACCGTCCGCCGCTCGAAAGGACGCGACATCGCCGCGGCCTGCGGGCAGTTGCGCGGAAAAGAGGTCGCGAAGTCGCGCGCGACGGGCGGCAGGGAAGTACACGACTCGCAAGAGCAGGACAGGCTGAAGCCCATCCTGCGTTGAGCCACGCGTCACGCGAGACAGATGTGGGGCGCGGCTTCAGCCCGCCCGCGCGTGCCACCGGCGAGGCATGCGAACTCCTCGCGAGACCCGACGGGCTGAAGCCCGTCCCACATGGAACCCGTCTCGCGAGGAATGCGCCGAACG
>DASUSL010000237.1:0-11382 GCA_036375135.1 Thermoanaerobaculia bacterium
GAAGATCCATCGCTGCTCGATCGTACGCGGCGCCTGCTGCCGCAGCGGCACCGCGGCCATCTCGCTCATCGTGGCGCGCGGCAGCTCGACCGCCTGCACGGTGAGACAGAGGGCGATCGCGGCGAGGTTCATCTCAGGCCGTCACCGCGATCAGCCACCAGCGCAGCGGCGCAGAGTGCAATGCAGGAGAGAGGGGATGGCGGGCCAAGGCCGTCAGGATAACGGATCTGCTGATCTCAGCACGGCGGTACCGCCCTCGACTCGGGCGCCTTCGCCTCCAGCGATTTCGTGCCCGGCCCCACGCCGATGCCGATGCAGATCTTCAGCACCGTCCACTCGGAGGTGACCAGCGGGAGGGTGAACCGCACCGTCCAGGTGATGCCGTCGCAGAGTGCGATGAAGGAGAGGAGGGGATGGCGGGTCCACGCGCTCGGGATCACGATGACGACCGGCGAACCGATCGCGACAAGAGACTTCCCGGCTTGACTTTGAGCAGCACCGCCACTAAGTTGAAAACGCTGGATTGATTTGGGGTGGCTTGCAACCAGCTTAAAAAAAGCTAAAGAGCCGGGACTGAATTCGACTTTCCAACCGCCCCACCGTTGGTGGGGCTTTTTCTTTTATGGACTTCATCCAGGCAATCGCAGACGAGCACGTGTACCTCTTCGACGGTGCGATGGGGACGATGCTCTATTCGAAGGGCGTCTTCATCAACAAGTGCTACGACGAGCTGAACGTCCGCAATCCGGAGATCGTGCTCGAAGTGCACCGGCAGTACGTCAAGGCCGGCGCGGAGATCCTGGAGACCAACACCTACGGCGCGAACCGCGTGAAGCTGCGCGGCTTCGGCATCGAGGACGAGCTGCGCGACATCAACGCGCGCGCGGCCGAGATCGCGCGCAAGGCCGCGGGCGACGGCGTGTACGTGGCCGGCGCCATGGGACCGCTCGGCATCCGCATCGAGCCGTACGGACCGACCGCGCTCGACGAGGCGCGCGAGTTCTTCCGTGAGCAGGCCGCCGCGCTGAACGACGCCGGCGTCGACCTCTTCGTCTGCGAGACCTTCTCCAACATCTCCGAGCTCGAACAGGCCATCGCCGCGATCCGCGACGTCTGCTCGCTCCCCATCGTCGCGCAGATGACCGTCGGCACCGACGGCCGCACGATCTTCGGCGACGTGCCGAAGACCTTCGCCACGCGTCTCGACCGCGCCGGCGCCGACGTCATCGGCATCAACTGCTCGGTCGGTCCCGATCTCATGCTCGACGCGGTCGAGGAGATCGCCTCCGTCACGGCGAAGAAGATCTCCTGTCAGCCGAACGCCGGCCTGCCGCGCGACGTGAACGGCCGCCAGATGTACATGGCCTCCCCCGAGTACTTTGCGAAATACGCAAAGCGCCTCATTCACAAAGGGGTGAAGTTCATCGGCGGCTGCTGCGGCACGATGCCGGAGCACATCAAGATGATGGCCGACGCGGTGCGCCCGCTCTCGCCGCGGCGCTCGTTCGTCATCGTCGAGCGCAACGGCAACGGCGACAAGGCCGCCGGCGTGGAGCCGACGGCCATGGCCACGCGCTCGAACTGGGGACGCAAGCTCGCCAATGGCGAGTTCGTGACCACGATCGAGATCGTGCCGCCGAAGGGCCCGAACGCCGAGGCCATGCTCAAGTCGGTGGAGTCGATCAAGGCCGCGGGCGTCGATGGAGTGAACGTGCCCGACGGCCCGCGCGCGCAGAACCGCATGGGAGCGATCGCCGTGGCCGTGCTGCTGCAGCAGCGCGTCGGCATCGAGGCCATCCTTCACTACTGCTGCCGCGACCGCAATCTCCTCGGTATGCACTCCGATCTCCTCGGCTGCGCCGCGCTCGGACTGCACAACCTCCTGCTCATCACCGGCGATCCGCCGAAGATGGGGCCGTACCCCGAGGCCACGGCGGTGTTCGACATCGACTCGATCGGCCTGACCAACATGGCCAACCTGATGAACCACGGCCTCGACCTCGGCGGCAATCCGTTCGGCGAGCCGACCGCGTTCACCATCGGCGTCGGCGTGAACCCCGGCCATCTCGATCTCGACTACGAGCTGCGCCGCCTCGACTGGAAGGTGAAGGCGGGCGCGGAGTACGCGATCACGCAGCCGGTCTTCGACGTGCGCCAGCTCGAGCACTTCCTCGAGCGCATCGAGGATCTGCATCTGCCGATCGTGGCCGGCATCTGGCCGCTGCTCTCGTACCGCAATGCGCAGTTCATGAACAACGAGGTGCCGGGCGTCTCCGTGCCCGACGACGTCATGGAGCGCATGCGCGTCGCCAGCGAGAAGAGCAAGGAGCACGCGCTGCGCGAGGGCGTGGCCATCGCGCGCGAGACGCTGGAGCGCGTGCGCGGCCGCGTCGCGGGCGTGCAGGTGTCGGCGCCGCTGGGACGCGTCGATCTGGCGCTGCAGGTGTTCGAGGGGATGGATGTGGGGCGGGCTTCAGCCCGCCCGATCGGCGCGGGCTGAAGCCCGCCCCACATGTCGGATCACCGCCACCGACACGTCGTCATCCGGGATGGCGCGCCCCATGAACCCGCGCCATTCGCCGAGGAGCGTCTCCAGCGTCGCCTGCGCGCTGGCCTCGGGATACCAGCTCACGATCACCTCGACGTAGGCATCGCCGAATTCGTGATCGGTGGTGTTGCGCGCCTCGGTCAGTCCATCGGAGTGCAGCAGCAGCCGCTCGCCGGGCGCGAGCGTCCCCTGCACGACCTCCCACGTCAGCGCCGCTTTCACGCCGAGGGGATACGCGCCGCGGCCGATACGCTCGACGACCTTGCCGGCCGTGTCGATCTTCAACACCGGCGGATGGCCGGCGATGGTCGCTTCGAACGAGCCGTCGGGGGAGAGGAGCAAGTAGCAGGAGGAGAAGAACGACCGCGCGCCGCCGGTGCGGCAGAGGATGCGGTTCAGCGACGCGGTGATGCCCGCTGGCGACGGGTCGACGTCGAGCTGCGTGCGGAACGCCGCGTGCGCGACCGCCATCACCAGGCCCGCGGCCATGCCGTGTCCCGACGCGTCGCCGAAGAGCACGGCCAGGCGGCCGTCGGCGAGCGGCACGAAGTCGTAGATGTCGCCGCCGACCGTGTTGGCGATGCGGTTGAAGGCGGCGATCTCCCACTCCGGCAGCCGCGGCATCTCGTGCGGGATCAGGCTGGCCTGCAGGTCGCGCGCGAGCTGCAGCTCGTCGCGGAACTTCACCTTGTCGATCAGCTCCATGGCCAGCAGCAGGACCATGACCAGGAACGTGGCCGAGATCTCCGCGAACAGCCACACCTGCCGCCGGGCCGGTTGCGCGAACGCGTTGACGAGGCAGATGAAGAAGGCGATGAAGGCCGCGGCGAAGAGCAGCCGCCGGTGCGGCGCCAGCTTCTTGGCCAGGCCGAAGAAGATCGCGCTGACCGTGCGCAGCCAGCGGCGCCATGCGCGCGGGTCCTGCTCGATGGCCCGCCGGTGCTCGGCGATGAGCATCTTCTTCGTCTCCGGCCACTCGAGCGAGTAGAGGTTCGTCACGTCGTCGGTGTTGAGCGACGTGAACGTCGAGCGCCCGAGGTCGAGCCAGTCGCGGAAGCGGGCCATCCCGAGGGATTGTACGGAGCTTTAACGAAGACGTTTCACGACCACCGTACCGCGGTGGACCTCTGCGCCGTAGCGGCCGTCAGGACTGATCCCGCGATCACGGCGAGGTAGAGCCGCCGCATCCCTTCAGCCGATCTTGAAAATGGATGGCGCTAATTACGGATGGCCAGCGGGGGATATTCCATTTTCAATCTCGCTCTTGCCGTTCCTCGCAAGGAGGGGCACCCTTGCCCGTATGCGCGTGTTGCTTGTGGGCCTGCTGCTCCTGACGGCCGCACTTCGCGCGCAGGAGCTGCCGTTCACGCACTTCACGCCGGACGGGACGTTGCCGTCCGCCAGCGTGCAGAAGATCGTGCAGGACCGTCAGGGCTACGTCTGGCTGGCGTTCTACTCGACCGGCATCGCCCGCTACGACGGGCAGACGATGGAGAGCTACGGCGTCGCGGACGGCATCAGCGATCCGACGGTGCGGGAGATCGTCGAGGACGCGTCGGGACGGCTGTGGGTCGGTTCCGAGGCGGGGCTGGTCGTCTCGGAGAAGCCTCTCGATGAGTACGGGCCGGGCGAGCGCGTGCGCTTCACGGACAAAGGGCTGACGCGCGCGCGCATGCGGCGCAACTGCATCGTCGCCGCGCCGGACGGGTGGGTGTGGGTGGGGACGCAGGAAGGGCTCGTGCGGTATCGATCTGTGGGGCGGGATTCAGCCCGCGGACTGGAGCGGCGGGCTGAAGCCCGCCCCACATCCGCGGTGGTGGCGATGCTCGTGCGGCGCGACGGTGCGGTGATCGTGAGTCGTGCGGACGGCACGATCGCCGACGGCGCCGGCCGGATCATCACGCGCACGGAACCGGAGACGGTGGCGCTCGCGGAGTTGCGCGACGGCACGTTGTGGGGCGGCCGCGTGGACGGCGCGGTGTGGAGGACAGGCAATCCTCCCTGTCGCGACAGGCAGGATTGCCTGTCCCCCACCGTCGTCAATCACGACCTCACCGAGCGCGTGGTCACGCTCCTCGCCACGCGCGACGGCGACGTCTGGGCCGCGAGCCTCGGGCGCGGCGCGGTGCGCATCGACGCACGCAACCCTGCGATCCGCATGCGCGTCACGCGCGCGAACGGTCTCCTCGGCGAGACGTTGTGGAACGTCTTCGAAGACCGCGAGGGGAACCTCTGGTTCGGACAGAACGGCGGCGTCTCGCGTCTGCGCCGCGGCTACAAGGCCTTCCACGCCTTCACGAATCCCGGCACGTTCGCCGTGCTGCCGCGCGGCGACGCGCCGTGGATCGGCACGAGCGACGGATTGATCGCCGGCGCGAAGACGTATCGCGTCGAAGACGGCCTGTACTCAAATCAGGTCTACGCGCTCGCCGACGACGGCGCGGGGACGGTCTGGATCGGCACCTCGGCCGGGGTGAACTCACTCACCGGCGATCGCATTCGCAGGCACGGCTACGGGACGACGTACGCGATCCGCAAACATGGCAGCGAGATGTGCTTTGCGGGCGCGTGGGGCGTCGCATGCGGCGACCGGCGCATCACCAATTCGCCTGCCACCGCCATCACCTTCGACGCGAACGATGATCTCTGGATCGGCACACCCGACCGCGGACTCTTTCGCAATCAGACGAACGTCTGGCCCGGCGTGAGCGTGCGCTCGCTGATCTTTCACGCGGGAAAGCTCTGGGTCGGCACCGGCTCGGGCTTGTACGTGATGAATCCGAATCCCGTGCGCATCTTCGAAGGACGGCCGGTTACGGGCATGGCGCCATCGATGGACGGCACGCGCGTCTGGGTGAGCAACAACGCCGGTCTCGCCGAAGTCGACGCGCGCACGTTGCGCGTGATCGGCACGGTCACGAAATCCGACGGTCTGCTGGACGACGAGTCGTGGGCCTACGGAGCCGTCGCCACCGGTCCGCGCGGCGAGATCTACCTCGGCACGCCGCGCGGACTCTCGGTCATGCAGCCCGCGCTCCGCGACCGGAACACGCTCGCGCCGATCGTGCGGTTGCGCGGCGTCGAGCGCGCCGGCAACGACATCGGCTTCGAGTACGCGGCGCTCACGTTCACCGACGAGTCGCGCGTGCGCTTCCGCACGCGCATGGCCGGCTTCGATCGCGACTGGTCGGAGGAGACGCGCGACGCGAAGATCCGCTACACCAACCTCCCGGCGTTCCTCTTCGCGCGCGGCTACACGTTCGAGGTGCAGGCGCGCGGCGCGGACAGCGCGTGGAGCGAGCCGATGCCGTACCGCTTCTCCGTCGCGCCGCCGCTCTGGCTGCGCTGGTGGGCGGTGCTCGCGTATCTCGCGCTCGTGGCCGCGGCGCTGTGGGCGTTCAACCGCTGGCGCACGCGCCAGCTCCAGCGGCGCAATCGCGTGCTCGAAGACCTGGTCATGGCGCGCACCGAGGAGATCCGCGCGCAGGCCAGCGAGCTCGAAACGCTCGACCGCATCGTCGAGGTGATCAACCGCGAGGTCAGTCTCGAGAACGTGCTGCGCAGCGTGCTCGAACAGGGGATGAAGCTCTTCCCGAACGCGCAGAAGGGCGTCTTCCTGATGTTCGACCCCGAGACGCGCCGCACGGAAGTCGTCGGCGTGCAGGGCTATGACGCGGAGCTGGTGCGCGGCGTGTCGCTGTCGTTCGAGGAAGCGATGCAGCGCTACTCCGAGCGCGCCGAACAGCTGGGCGAGGGGGTGTATCTCGTGCGCGCGGGCGACTTCCGCAATCGCGCCGGCGCCGACAAGGTGAGCCAGTTCCCCGAGCCGAAGGCGATGCTGGCGATGGCCGTCACGCTCGGCGGCCGCATGGAAGGCTTCCTCGTCTTCGACAACTTCTCCGACGAGAACGCGTTCGGACGCTCCGACCTGCAGAAGCTCGCACGCGTGCGCGAGCATGCCGTCTCCGCGATCGCGAAGGCGCGCATCCTGCGCGAGCTGCAGGTGAAGAACGAGCAGGCCGAGGAGGCCAATCGCGCGAAGAGCGTCTTCCTGGCCAACATGAGCCACGAGCTGCGCACGCCGATGAACGCCATCATCGGCTTCTCCGAGATCCTCGTGGAGCGGCTGCAGGAGCGCATCGAGCCGAAGTACACCGGCTTCCTGCGCAGCATCCTGCAGTCGGGGCAGCACCTGCTCAGCATCATCAACGACATCCTCGACCTGTCGAAAGTCGAGGCGGGGAAGATGGAGATCTATCCGGAGACGTTTCCGGTGCGCCCGGCGATCGAGAGCGTCTGCCAGGTGATGCGCGGCATGTCGGCGAAGAAGAACGTGACCTTCGCCGTGGAAGTGGACGAGAACGTGCGCGAGATCGAGACCGATCACGCGAAGTTCAAGCAGATCCTCTACAACCTGATCTCGAACGCGGTGAAGTTCTCGCATCCCGGCAGCACGGTCACCATCCGCGCGCGGGCGAAGGCGGACCTGCTGGTGGTGTCGGTGATCGACCGCGGCATCGGCATCGCGCCGCAGCATCAGGCGGTGATCTTCGACGAGTTCCGCCAGCTCGACAACAACACCAGCCGCACGTACGGCGGCACGGGCCTCGGCCTGTCGCTGGTGAAGAAGTTCGTCGAGCTGCAGCGCGGCACGGTGGCGGTGCAGAGCGCCGTCGGCGAGGGGAGCGAGTTCACCTTCACGCTGCCGCTGCGCTTCGGCGGCCGCGTGCTGATCGTCGAGCCGCACGACGAGGCCTTCGACGCGTACAGCGCGCAACTGCGCTCCGCGGGCTACGTGACGATCCGCGCGCGGTCGGGCGAAGAGGCGGCCGAGCGCGCGCGCACGATGCAGCCGCGCGCGGTGATGCTCGATACGGGGACGGCGCTCGTCGTCACGCCGCGCGTGGAGAGCGCCTACGGCGACGACGACACGTTCGCGAAGCCGGTGGAGTGGCCGCGTCTATTGCGGCGCCTTGCCGAGGTCACTGGCGGCTGACTCGTCGTCGGTGTGAGCCGTCTCGCCCGGCGCGCGCAGCATCAGCGCCAGGAAGCCGATGCCCACCAGCCCGATGAGCACCAGCAGGATGCCGCGCGCCGCAAAGTCCGGCTTCTCAGGCACCATCGTCGCAGCCATGACGGGCCGCGGCTGCACGGGCATCGACAGCGGCGCCGAAACGGGTACCGGCACCGGTGCCGGACGTAGGTTGGGCTTCAGCCCGACCGCGGGTGCGGGCAGCGGCGCGGCTTCAGCCTTCTTGAAACGCACACGGCGCGGAGGGGGCGGCGCCGGCACCGCCTTGCTGGCGCTCGGCGGGGTCAGGCTGAAGCCTGACCTACGTGCGGCTTTCGCTACGCGGATGGGCTCAGACGGTGCGATGGTGCGGCCTTCGATGGCTCTTGCGAGCAGGAACTGGCGCGTTTCGCTGGTCGGGTAGAAGACGTTGCCGCGGTCGTCGACGATCTTGTGTTCGTCGATGTACGCGGCGAACTCGGGATAGCGCGAGGAGAAGCGCTCGTACATCTCTTCGCCGTAGAACGCGCCGATCGGATCGTTGATGGAGTGCGTCCAGAGCTCGTGCAGCGGCGCGTACGCGGCGTTCGGCGCCTGCTCGAAGAGCGCGTGGAAGGTGACGTAGTCGTTCGCGCGCGCGGCGTCTTCGAGCGAGAACGCCGGCTCTTCGCGAATCGGCTCGACGGCCAGCGCCACGAGCACCGGCTGCTGCGACGGCTGCTGCGACGACGGCTGCTGCTGCGGCGCGCGTGGCGTCACCGGCGGAAGGGGCTCACCCTGGCCGAGGAGCGGCGAGGCGAAGAGGACCGCACTGAGGATGACAGCGTGACGCATAGGCACGCCCCTTCCGGGTGTATGACGACGTTATTGACGTGGACGCGCGGCGGCCTGCTGGCCGAGGACGCGTGCCGTGTCGATCAGTTCCTGGATGGTGGTCTGATCTTTACCGCTGGCCTGGAGCAGCGAGATGCGGATCGCGCTGCCGATCGGAATCACGGTGTTGGCCGGTTCGGCGTAGAAGCGCTCCAGGCTCGACACGAGCTCGAAGCCGCTCAGCTTTCCGGAAGTCGAAGTCTGACGCTCGGTACGCACGGCCAGGCTCGCGCACGGCGAAGTCGGTCCGGACGTGACGTCGATCTTGTCGAGAGCCTCGCGGTAACCCTGCGAGTAGCCGATGGCCCAGAAGAGCTTCTCGGTGCTGCTCAGCCGCAGCCACTCTTCGCCGTTGTCGGGCGGGGTGAGCTCCGGTGTGGTAGCGCGGTTCTGCCCGAAGGCAGCCGTGGTCAGGAGAAGCACAAGCCCGAGAACAATTTTTTTCATGGACGCACCTTTATATGAATGCGCTGCGTGAAACCAGCCGGGATTCTAACCAAATTCAGGCGAGCGACGGAAGAGAAGAGAAATTCGCTCAACGAGCGGCTTCGATCTTCGCGCGATAGCGCTGCACGTCGGGGGTCAGCTCGATGTGCGGCAGCGCGGCGGCGAGCTCGCGGCGGGCGCGCTCGTACTGCCTGCTCTCGTACGCGGCGACGGCCAGGTAGTAGCGGTACGGCTCTTCGCCCGGACGGAGCGCTCCCGCGCGGTCGAACGCGACCAGCACGTTGGCGAAGTCGCGCGAGCGGTAGAACCCCTCGGCCAGCCGCACGAGTTGTGTGTGATCGAGTGTGCTGACGCCGAGGAGCTCGCGGTAGATGCGCCGCGCCTCGGTGATGTTCGCCGCCGCCAGCGCGCGCTCGGCGGCCGCGAGCTGCGCGGCGACGTCGATGGTGCGCTGCGGCTGCACTGGCTGCGGACGCGGGGGCTGCGTGGTCTGCGGCTGCACCGGCTGCGGTTTCGGCGCGGGCGGCTTCGGCTTCGGCTGCGTCACCGGCGGCTGCGTGGTGGTCGCCGTGGTCGTGGTGGCCGGCGGAGGATTGGTCGCGGCGGGCTTACGCGTCTCCGTCACGACGTCCACTTTGTCGACGACCACGGGCGGCGGTGTGTTCGTCGTCGTGGTGGCGGGCGCCGTCGTGCCGCCGCGCAACGCCGCGGCGTCGTTCGCGCTCAGCACCTTCTTCGCCACCGCGTCGAACGCGGTGCGGATCGGCGCGGGGAGGGCGATGCTGCGGAACTTTTTCTCCACGCGCTCGGCGACCACGATGCGCTGTGCCGCCTCGCGCGCCTGCTCGGTCTGGCCGAGGCGGTCGAAGGCGACGGCGAGGTAGGCCTGCGCGGTCTGGTAATGCTCGATCGAGTCGAGCAGCCCGAACGCCGCCAGGCGCAGCGTCGTCGTCGCATCCGCGTTGCGTCCCGCCTCGACGTCCGCCGTGCCGCGGCGGAGCAGCGTCAGATAAAAGTCCGTCGACGTCGCCGCGAATGCAGGCGCGGTCATCGCGAGCAACAGCAGTGTCGATCGGAGGATGTTCTTCATTCGATTGATGCGGGAAACAGCGAACCGGGAAGGATTCTGCCACAGCCGGAACAATGCTGTACCATCGCGCCTCGCCCGTGGCCAGGAATGTCGTCATTGTCGGAGGGGGTCTTGCGGGCCTCGCCGCGTCGATTTATCTCGCGCGGGGTGGCCGCACGGTCACCGTTTTCGAAAAGCGCCAGTACCTCGGCGGCCGCGCCATCACGCAGCTCCGCCACGGCTACCGCTTCAACCTCGGCGCGCACGCCTTCTATCGCACCGGCGCCGGCGCGCGCGTCTGCCGCGAGCTCGGCATCCCCGTTCCCGGCGTCGTCCCGAAGCCGCGCATCCGGGCGCTGCTGCATGACGACGAGCGCATGTTCCCGGCAGGCGTCTTCTCGCTCCTCGGCACGTCGCTGCTGTCGATTCGCGGCAAGGCGCAGTTGATCCGCGCGCTGCTGCGCGTCCGCCGCATCGAGCGCAATCCGCCGGAGAACATGACCGTGCGCGAGTGGGTGGAGGCGAACGTCTCCGACGCGCGCGCGCGTCAGGTGCTCGAGACGCTGATCCGCCTGGCCACGTATTCGGATCACCACGACCGCGCCGACGCGAAGCTCGCGCTCGCGCAACTGAAGATCGGCCTGAAAGGGACGATCTACGTGCACGAGGGGTGGCAGCGCATCGTCGACTCGCTGCGCAACACCGCCGTGACCTCGGGCGTGAACTTCGTCTCCAGCTCGCGCATCGTCGGCGTCGACATCGAAGGAGGTGCCGTGCGCTCCATTCGCCTCGGCGGCCTCGAGCTCGACGCCGACCGCATGGACACGATGGCCATCGCCTATCCCGAGACCGCGCCGGATCATGGCGACGGCGCGCCGCTGCCCGCGGAGAACGTGCTCCTGGCCGTCGATCCCGCGACCGCGTCGGAGCTCACGGGACAGACGTGGAGCGCGGAGCCGGTGACCGCGTCGTGTCTCGACGTCGCGCTGCGCACGCTGCCGAATCCGCAGCGCACGTTCGCGCTGGGCATCGACGAGCCGCTCTACTACGCCGTGCATTCGCTGTGGGCGCAGCTCGCGCCGAAAGGCGGCGCGCTGATTCACACGGTGAAGTACGGACGCGGCGAAGAGCGCGAGCTCGAGGCGCTGCTCGACCGCATGCAGCCCGGCTGGCGCGAGCACGTCGTGCACCGCCGCTACATGCCGTCGATGACCGTGTCGAACGCGCTGGTCACGCGCGGTGCGCAACGCCCGTCCGTGACGACGGGCGTGCGCGGCCTCTACCTCGCGGGTGACTGGGTGGGAGAGGAAGGGTTGCTGTCGGATGCGGCCTTCGCCAGCGCACGCGCTGCGGCGAAGGCCATCCTCCTGACGTAGGACAGGCTTCAGCCTGTGTAGGACAGGGCTTCAGCCTGTCCATGGGCAGGCTGAAGCC
>DASUSL010000238.1:0-6394 GCA_036375135.1 Thermoanaerobaculia bacterium
CTGCGCCTGATGTGGGGCGGGCTTCAGCCCGCCCCGCGCTCGCGATCACCGCGCCATCACGCACTCGGCGAAGCTCGCGCGCAGTGGTTGGCAACGCACCCCGGGGGGGGGCAGGCTGAAGCCTGCCCTACGTTCGGCCCACGCGACGCAAACGCCGAACGTAGGGCGGGCTTCAGCCTGCCCCGCGCTCGCGATCACCGCGCCAGCACGTACTCGGCGAAGCTCGCAGTGGTTGGATCACCGGAGAAGGGCGGGCTGAAGCCGCGCCCCACATTCAGGCCCACGCGACGCGTGGGGCGATCAGCGCGCCAGCACGTACTTTTCGAAGCTGGTGTGGAGCTGGCGGATCACCGACGTGCAGTCGCTCGCCGTTCCGCACCAGGCGCGCATCGTGATTTGGAACGTCCGTCCGTCATCCTGCGCGACCTTCGTCACCTCGAACGCCGGCTTGGCCGTGTCGAGCGGCCCCTCGGTCATGAGCTGCGTGTCCGTCGAGGTCAGCACCTTCCACGACGAGTTGTGCTGCAGCCACTGCATTGCCCGCGACCACTTCGCGTCGCAGTCCGCGCCGGCCGTGCAGGTGATGACGTGGTCGCCGGTGGCGTTCGACGAGGCACAGCCGGCGGCGATCAGCATCGAGACGAGAATCCAGCTTCGCATGGGCTGCGGCAGTGCGCCGGTCGTGCCAGACCGAGCGCATGCACCGGACCGCCGGCGTCCTCGCCGGCTGCCGCGCGGGCGTCGCGCCCGCGCGCGAGGGTGGCGGCGCGGGACGCCGTCACGACAGCCGCCGGGACGGCGACGCTCCACCCGCGGACCCAATGTAGGAATTTGTCTTGCAACCAGCCGCGACAGCTTGATGACGATCACGTGCGCGGATTGCGGCAGCACCCAGGTCATTCCGGAGCTCCCGAACGGCGGCACGGCCTATTGCCACCGCTGTGACCGCCGTCTCGCGCGGCGCGCGGTGACCTCCTTCGACGTCCCGCTGGCCTGCGCCATCGCCCGCTTCATCCTCCTCCCGCCGGCCGTCTTCATGCCGCTGATGGACTCCACCATCGAGAACCTCTTCTTCGAGGAGAGCCGCCTCGTCTCGAGCGTCGGCACCATCTACAGCGAGGTCTGGTTCCCGTTCGCCTTCGGCTTCCTCTTCTTCGCGTTTCTCTTTCCGGCGCTGCGGGCGCTCTTCCAGATCATCGTGCTCTGCTCGATCCGGTTCGGCTGGAACGTCTGGCAGCGCGGGCGGCTCTTCCGCTGGAGCGAAGAGCTGCGCATCTGGAGCATGACCGACGTCGTCGTGATCGCGGGGATCGTCGCGTACTTTCGCGCGGGGATTCCCGCCGACGTCGAAGTGCGCGTCGGCGCGCTCTGCTACGTCCTGGTCGCGGCGCTCGTCCTGCTGGGAGACTACACGCTCGACCGCCGCGGCGTCTGGAACGCGATCTATCCCGACCTCGACATGATCCCGCACCGCCACGTGGCCTCGTGCGACGTCTGCGAGCTCGCGGCCCTGGACCGCCGCAAAGGCGATCACTGCCCGCGCTGCGGCTCGCGTCTCGACCGCAACGTCGCGCCGCGCTTCGCGCCGGCCATGGGCGCCGTCGCCGCGGCGCTCCCGCTCACCATCCCCGCGTACGGCGCGGCCATCATGGTCAATGACCAGCTCACGGGCGTGCTCGAGCACACCGTCGTCGGCACCGTGCAGCTCCTGGCCGACCGCGGCTACTGGCAGATCGGCGTGATCGTGCTCATCGCCGGCGTGGCCATTCCGATCACCGTGCTGGCGGGGCTGATCTGGCTCCTGGCGCGCGTGCGCTACCCGGACAAGAAGGGATTGCCGCTGCGGACGCGCGCTTACCGTATCCTGCACGCCCTCGTGCGCTGGCCGATGATCATCCCGTTCATCGCCGCCATCGCCGCGCCGATCGTCGACTTCCGCGGCATCGACGACATCGTCTCGGGTCCCGGCGCCACGCCGCTGTTTCTGCTGATCGCTTTGCTGATGCTGGCCATGCGGATGTTCGAGCCGCGACTGATGTGGAAGACCGCCGGAGAGGCTCCATGAGCGAGTACGACGACGTCGACAAAGAGCGCACCCCGGAAGGAGAGCGCCGCGCGCCGGAGAGTCCGGCCCAGGCCCGCTCGCGCATTCGCGTGCGGCACTGGTCGCCGTGGATCTGGGTCATCCCGGCGCTGGCGATCTTCTTCGCCGGCTACCTGATCGTCCGCTACGGCTTCTTCGGCGGCGGCGACATCACGGTCACGTTCGCCGAGGCGCGCGGCCTCGACCGCTACAGCCCGGTGCGCTACCGCGGCGCGAAAGTCGGCACCGTGCAGAAGATCACCATCGACCAGGAGCGCGGCGGCGTGGAAGTGCGCATCTCCATGGACGCGTCGATGAACTACGCGCTGCGCAAGAACACGAAGTTCTGGATCCAGGAAGCCGGCATCGAAGGAGGCGGCATCGGCAGCATCCTCGGCGGCACCTCGGTCGGCATCCTGCCGGGCGACGGCGACGAGACGCGCGAGTTCGTCGGGCAGGAGTATTCGCCCGTACTCGCGCCGCCCGAGGCGGGGAAAACGTTCATCCTCGAAGCGCAGGGCGTGGGCGGCCTCGCCGCCGGCTCCCCCGTGCAGTTCAACGGCATGCGCGTCGGCCGCGTCCTCGGCGCCGAGTACGACCAGCAGCGCGACATGACCCTCATCCACGCCTTCGTCTCGCAGCGCTTCGTGGGCCACGTGCGGCAGGCCACGCGCTTCTGGCGCGCCGGCGGCCTCTCCTTCTCCCTCGGCGGCGGAGGAGCGTCGGTGAGTGGCGGCCTCTCCTCGATCCTCACCTCGCCCGTATCGTTCTACACGCCCGAGGTCATGGCCGGTGCGCCGGTCGCGAACGGGACGCACTTCCAGTTGCACAACTCCGAGTCGGCGGCCATCGCCTCGTCCGATGGTCCACACCTGAACTATCTGACCTACTTCCCCGGACCGTTGCGCGGGCTCACCGTCGGCACGCCGGTGCAGATGAAGGGCGTGACCGTGGGCCGCGTGCGGCAGGTGCGCCTGCGCTATCTGCCGGAGACGGCCAGCCTCGAGACGCCGGTGATGATCGAGATCGATCCGCGGCAGCTCGAGTTCCCGGTCAACGACTCGACGACGCGCGAGGACCTGCGCGCGCGGATGGACAACGCGCTCTCGCGCATGGTGAACAAGGGGATGCGCGCGTCGCTGGCGACGAGCCTCGTGCTGCCCGGTGCGAGCGCGGTGACGCTCGACTTCACGGCGCGGCCGGGCACGGGCCGCCTGGTGATGAGCGATCCGCCGATCATCCCCGCGGCGGCGGCGGGCGATGGGCTGAGCGGCGCGATGAGCGCGATCACGGACGTCGCGAACACGATCCGGAACCTGCCGCTGAGCGAGATCGCGACCGACATCCGCGCCACGACGACGCGGCTACGCTCCATCGTCAACGACCCGGCGCTGGAGAGCAGCCTGCAGCGGCTCGACCGCTCGATGGCCGAGGTGGAGAAGATCGCCATCACGGCGGGACGGAACGCCGATCCGATCGTGCGCAACCTGCGCGGCGCGGCGGAGTCGGCGAACCGCTCGGCGCAGCAGGTCGAGGGCGCGGTCGGCAAGGTCACGGAGAACATCGATCCGGTCGTGCAGAGCCTGCGCAACGCCGCGGATTCGGCGGCGGCGGCGGCACAGAGGGCGGAGCAACTGATGGGCACTTCGCAGAAGCAGGGCTACGACATCGCGGAGCTGGTGCGCGAGCTGACGCGGGCGGCGGAAGCGGTGCGCGCGCTGGCGAACTACCTCAGCGAGAATCCCGACGCGGTGATCAAAGGGAGGCGCCAGTGAGACGCGCGCTGATTCTCGTCCTGTTGCTCGCGGGCTGCGGCTTTCTCAAGCGCACGCCGAACACGTTCTACACGCTGGACACGATCCCCGGCACCGCGCGCGCGACGATCGCCGGCACGCCGGTCGGCATCGACGGCATCGAGCTGCCGCCGGGACTCGACCGCCGCGAGGTCACGGCACGCGCCGCGGACCACAAGCTGGACGTGCGCGGGCATCATCAGTGGGCCTCGCCGCTCGAGGACATGGTCACGCACACACTGTCGTTCAATCTCGCGTCGCGATTGCCCGAGGGGATGGTCGTGCTGCCGGGGCAGGCGAAGCCGGCGGCCATGCGCTCGCTGTACGTGACGTTCGAGGATCTCGCGCCGGGCCCGGACAACGTGTTCGTCCTCGACGCGCGCTGGACGATGGGCGAGATGGTGCGCCACGAGCGCATCACGGTGCCGCTGACGTCCGCGGAGAGCGCGGCGGTGGTGGCGGCAATGAGCCAGGCCCTGGGCCAGCTGTCGGACCGCATCGCGGCCGCGCTTTAGGAGTGTCCTCGGCCAACGCACGAGGGAACGACCAGGGGGCCTCCGGCGGGCCGGTGCGACCGGCAGCGCTTATTCAGGCACGTGCGGTCGCAAGAGACGCGCTTCAGGCGACAGGCGTGCGGCCCGGCTAGGCCAACAAGCGCTGCCGGCCGCGCCGGCCCGCCGGAGGCCCTTCGTCGTCCTCTCGCGTCGGCCGAGGCGATCCCTAGAGCGTCCGCTCGGCGTCCGGGATCGGCATCCACGACTCGATCTTCTTCTCGTCCACCTGCAGCTTGCGGCCGAAGAGCTTCTTCCACGCGCCGAGAAGACCCGTCTTCCAGAGCACGTAGCCGCTGTAGCCGGTGATCACCGAGAACTCGCCGAAGCGGAGATGGCGCAGCCCCTGTTTGATCAGCCACGGGATGCGCACCGCGAAGATGAGCAGCGGATACTTCTTCTGCGGCTCGTTGAACGCGCGGACGTGTTTCAGCAGGCGGTCGAACCACGGACGCGGGATGCGCCACACCAGCAGGATGTACAGCAGCACGTTCGCGAACGTCGGGCGCAGCGAGGTGTAGTTCGCGTTGATCTGCTCGAGGTCGATCCCGTTCTCCTTCATCTGCTTCTCGAGCACCGTGTTCGGGATGACGCGCAGCGAGAAGATGTTCAGCGTGAAGGGTCGGGCCAGACGCCAGATCAGCTCCAGCGTGTCGATGACGTCCTGCCGCGTCTCGACCGGGTTGTCGACGATGATGTCGTAGGCCGGGTTGATGTGGTACTTCGAGAACTTCGCCAGGTCGCCGGCCGCCCGCTCCACGCGCGCGATGGGCGTGGGACGGCGATAGAAGTCGAGGATGCGCTGGCTGCCGCTCTGGATGCCCATGCGCACGCGGTTCATCCCCGCCCAGGTCAGCACTTCGAGCTTGTCGGCCTGCACGTAGCTGGGGATGACGCCGTAGACGCAGAAGTTGAGGCCGACCTCTTCGCGCCAGCGCTTGGCGAACTCGGTGAGCTCGGTCAGCGGGATGGCCATGAAGCTGTCGTCGTGGAAGAGGACGGTGTTGAGGTGCGGATGGATGGCCCGCGCGCGCTTGACCTCGTTGACGATGTACTCGGGCGAGGTGTGGCGGATGCGCTTGTACTTCGGGTCGTTGGCGATGAAGACGGTGTTGCCGCAGAAGGTGCAGTGCAGCGGACAGCCGATGGACCAGATGGCCTGATACGCGAGGCCGTTGTTCTGCAGGTAGTCGGAGAGCTCGATGCGGCGGAAGCCTTTGCCCGGCGCGTAGATCCACTCTTCGCCGGCGTACTTTTGAAAGGGCAACGCCTCGAGCTCGGCCGCACTCATCAGCGGACGGAAGCCGTTGCGCACGATGCTGCCGTCGCGCAGCTTGAACCAGAAGTTCTGGACCTTGGTGTAGTCGCGGTTGTGGGTGTAGTGGTCGAGCCACTCGGCAAACGCCAGCTCCCCTTCCCCGGTGCAGATCGCGTCGACCTCGGCGGTGATGGCGTTCTCGGGATAGATGATGGGATGGATGCCGCCCCACATGACGTACGTCTCGGGCGCGAGCTGGCGGACGCGGGCGATGACCTTGCGCGCCACGTCGGCGTATCCCGTCATGCACGAGACCGCAAGCAGCTCCGCCCCGGCGAGCCCGCGCGCGATCTCATCGATCTGCTCGGGACCGAACTTGAGGGCCGTGCCCATCTTCCGCGAGAACGACTTCCAGAAGGAGCGGTAGCTGTTCGTCCCGACGTAAAAAAGGCGCGTGTCGGGATTCACCTGCTCCATGAAGGCCGCCATCTTGCGGAAGCCGGTGGCGGTGATGCCGTCCTCGAAGGACACCATGTGGATCTTCATGCGCGCCCGACAACATAACATCGGCCGGGCGCCTTCCAGGGCCACGCCGGTGGAAGACAGGCAATTCTGCCTGTCCGGATTCCGGCTGACCGCGAGAGAGTCTCGCGCGGCACGCCGTGCCGTTCGCGCCCACTTCGTGAACGCATACGTATAGGAGTGCGGC
>DASUSL010000239.1:0-9854 GCA_036375135.1 Thermoanaerobaculia bacterium
GGAGGACAGGCAATCCTGCCTGTCCCGGGACGGGCGATCCTGAGTTCCGGGACAGGCAGGATTGCCTGTCCTCCACCTCGGCGGGGTGGCGTCGCGTGTCAGCGCAGATTGAGCTGCAACGTCCCGAAGCCGGAGAGGTTCGACAGCATGTCGAGCACGCCGATGGCGATGGTGTGCTTCGCCGGACGCAGGTTCAGCGGAATGACGTACGTGTAGTTCTGGTCCTTCACTTCCTCGAACGTGGCGGCGGGGATCTCGACGAGCTGCTCGCCGTGCACGCCGCTGGCGAAGTCGCTCTCGGTGCCCGTGGCGGCGAAGTGCACGCTGAACCGCGCCTTGAGCTTGTCCCCGTCGGGCACGAAGGTCAGCGTCGACAGCGGCACGCGCGCCGCGATCCACACCGTCTTGTACTGGCGGTCGGCCGCGACGGCCACTTCCTTCATCTCCAGGCGGATCCCGAGCTCGTTCGTGTCCGACGGATCGAGCAGCGACGCCACGACGCGGTCCGTCATCTCGCGCTGCGGCGACTTGCGCATCACTTCCTGGCGCGTGCGCACTTTCAGATCCGGCCGTCCCTTCACGCGCACTTCGATCTTGTGCGCCGTGTCGAAGGCGTCGCCGGCGCGGTAGCCGAGGGAGTAGTAGCTCGAGACGTCCTCGACGATGCGGTTCACCACGTCGTCGAGCTGCAGCCCGCCGCGATGCCACGTGCCGCCCGTCATCGCCGCCAGCGGCGCGAGCGTCGCCTCGGTGTTGCTGGTCATGTGCTCGACCAGCACCGACTTGCCCGTCGAGGTGAGGCGCGCCACGGAGGCCTGGCTGCGCACCTCCGACGTGCGCGTCGGATTGGCGGCACCGATGTCGCCGCCCGGTGCCAGCAGCGAGAGCCCGTACTCCGGCTGCACCGGATAGATGCTGATGCCGTTCGTGGCGGCGGTGCGTCCGATCTCTTCGACCAGCGGCTTCAGGCTGACCCAGTCGATCGTCGACTCCGGATTCGCGGACAGCTGTCCGGCCACCGGGCTGCCGTCGTAGAACGCCGTATCGATCGGCACGGTCACGACGTCGCCCATCGCGGTGAACGCTTCCTTTCCCGGCTCGAGCGGCAGCGACTCGGTGATGAGCACGAGCACCTTGCGTCCCTCGATGCCGGCCGCCGCGTTCACCACGGCACGCAATTGTCCAAGGCGCTGCTCCGCGCGGGCGCGCACGAGGCCGGCCCAGCGCCGCGCACCGACGCGCGCGGCGAAACTGGTGCTGACGCCACCGAGTTGCTGCTCGAGCAGGCGCATCTCGCGCAGGATCGGCGCGTCGGCGCGCCACCCTTCTTCGCGCACGGCCTCGAGCAGCGCCTTGCGCACGGCCTCGCGGTCGCCGATGAACGGCGTGGTCAGCTTCTGCTCCTCGGCCGGCCGGACGATCATCGCCTCATCGCCCGGCTGCATGGCCGTGTCGATCAGCCGGGCCAGCTCCTTCTCCAGCTTCTTCTGCGATGCGCCGAGGGACATCTCGTCGACGTAGAAGATGAACTTGCGCGGCGCGCGCTGCGGCTCGCTGGTGGAAGACGGGCGATCCCGCCCGTCGAGGACAGGCAGGATTGCCTGTCCTCCACCGGCGACTCCCGAGAAGTTCGAGATCGGCTTCTCCACGCCGTCCTCGAACAGTTGGAAGTCGGCGGGGCCGAGACCGGCGACCGGCTTTCCCTTCGCGTCGGTGACCACCACGTCGATGCTGTGGACACGGACTTCCAGGGTTTCGATGTAGGGGACCTGGGCAACGGCCGGAACCACGGTGAGCAGCAACAGCAGGAGGCCGAGCTTTTTCGTCATCGTTTCCTCTTCTCTGCATTCCGCCCCTCTGAAACGGACGTGCCACGAATTCACGCCTGCCGGGCGCGAGAAATGAGGAAAAACGTCCTCGGCAGGAGGAAGCACGTCCCCTCAGGCGGACAGCACGCGCGCGATTGCGGAGCGCAGCTCTTCGGCGCGGACGTCACCCACCACCACGCACTCTCCGACGCGCCGCGGGAACACCATCACCCGCGCCGTGCCGGTGTTCTTCTTGTCGTGCTCGGTGGCGGCGAAGACCTCGTCCGCGTCGAGGCGCGGCAGCTTCGCCGGCTCGTACCTGAGGATCGCCCGCTCGATGCGCTGCGCTTCGTCGCGCGGGAGCAGGCCGCGGTCGACGGCGATCAGGTTCGCGCCGATCATCCCCCACGCCACCGCCTCGCCGTGCGTCATCCCCTCGTAGCGCATGGCCGCCTCGATGCCGTGGGCGATGGTGTGGCCGTAGTTGAGGAGGCGGCGCAGGTCGGCCTCGCGCTCGTCGGCGGTGACGATGTCCGCCTTCACCTTGATGGCCTTGCGCACGATGGTCTCGAGATCGAGGGTGTCGCGCTCGAAGAGGGCGAAGAGCGACGGGTCGGCGATCACGCCGCCTTTGAGCGCCTCGTACAGTCCGCTGAGCCGCTCGCGCGGCGGCAGCGTGTCCAGCACGTCGAGATCGGTCACGATCGCGCGCGGCGGATGGAAGCTGCCGATGAGGTTCTTCCCCTTCGGATGATTGACCGCGGTCTTGCCGCCGATGGAGCTGTCGACCTGCGCCAGCAGCGTCGTCGGCACGTGCACGAGGTCGATGCCGCGCAGGAAGATCGACGCCGCGAAGCCGGCCGTGTCGCCGATCATCCCGCCGCCGGCGACCACCGCCATCGAGTCGCGCTTCGCCCCGCGCTCGAGGAGCTGGGTGATGACGTCGTTCGCGGTGTCGAGGGTCTTGTTCGCCTCCCCTTCCTCGATGGTCAGCAGCTCCGCATCGTCGAAGGAGGCGGCCACGCGCTCGCCGAAGCGCGCTTTCAGCGCGTGCGAGGTGATGACGAAGACCCGCCCGCGCGGACGCACCAGCGCGCCGACGCGGTCGACGAGACCGCGGCCGACGAACACGGGAGTGTCATGAATGGAGAGAAAGGGCGTCATCGTCACTGTCATCCTGAGCCGCGCAGACGGCGAAGGATCCCCTGCTGGAACCCCGTGCTCGCTCCGTAGGCAGGGGGTCCTTCGCCGTCTACGCGGCTCAGGATGACAGGGTTTTTACCGCGATCCCGAGCTCGACCAGTTGCCGCTCATCCACTTCGCTCGGCGCGGAGCACATGAGGTCCTGCGCGCGCGCCGTCTTCGGAAAGGCGATGACGTCGCGCAGCGACTCGGCGCGCGCCATCATCATGGCGATGCGGTCGACGCCGAAGGCGATGCCGCCGTGCGGCGGCGCGCCGTAGCGGAAGGCGTCGATGAGGAAGCCGAACCGCTCCCGCGCATCCTCGTCCGAGATCCCCAGCGCGCGGAACATCCGCTGCTGCACTTCCGGCTGGTTGATGCGGATCGACCCGCCGCCCAGCTCGATGCCGTTCAGCACGAGGTCGTACGCGCGCGCCAGCACGCTCCCCGGATCGCTCTCGAGCTGGTCGAGATGCTCCAGCCGCGGCGAGGTGAACGGATGATGCCGCGCGAAAAAGCGCCCCGACTCCTCGTCCCACTCGTAGAGCGGAAAGTCGGTGACCCAGAGAAAGTGCCACGTCTCGGCCGGGATCAGCTTCTCGTCCGCCGCGATCTTCAGACGCAGCGAGCCGAGGACGTCCCACACCGTGGTCTGCTTCCCGGCGACGATGAGTGCGAGGTCGTTCTCGTTCGCCTTCAGCACGCCGCGCAGCGCGTCGAACGCCGCGTCGTCGAGAAACTTCCTGATCGACGACCCGCGCTGCGCGTCGAACTTGATCCACACCAGTCCCGTCGCGCCGAGCTTCTTCGCCTCCTCGGTCAGGTCGTCGAGACGCTTGCGCGAGAAGGCCGCGCCGTTCGGGACTACGATCGCGCGCACGCTCGCCGCCGCCCGGAACGGCTCGAACGCCGTCGACTTCGCGGCCTCGGTCACGTCGATCAGCTCCATCCCGAAGCGCGTGTCCGGACGGTCGATGCCGAAGCGGTCCATCGCCTCCTGCCACGTCATGCGCGGGAAGGGCGTCTTCACCTCGATCCCCGCCAGCGGGAAGATCTCCGCGAAGAGCCCTTCCATCGTGCGGTAGATGAACTCCTCGTCGATGAACGACGCCTCGACGTCGATCTGCGTGAACTCCGGCTGGCGGTCGCGGCGCAGGTCTTCGTCGCGGAAGCAGCGCGCGATCTGGAAGTAGCGCTCCAGCCCCGCCACCATGCAGAGCTGCTTGAAGATCTGCGGCGACTGCGGCAGCGCGAAGAACTGTCCTTTGTGCACGCGGCTCGGCACGAGGTAGTCGCGCGCCCCCTCGGGCGTCGACTTGGTCAGCACCGGCGTCTCGATCTCCAGGAAGCCGAGGCGGTCGAAGTAGTTGCGCACCGCGGTGAGCATCTTGTGCCGCAGCGTGAGGTTGCGCGCCAGCGACGGCCGGCGCAGGTCGAGATAGCGGTACTGCAGGCGCAGCTCTTCGGACGCGTCCGTGTCGTCCTCGATGGGGAACGGCGGCGTCTCGGAGCGGTTCAGGATGACGATCTGCTTCGCCACGACCTCGACGTCGCCGGTCGGCAGCTTCGCGTTCTTCTGCGCATCCGCGCGCTCGACGACTTCCCCCTCGATGCGCACCACGAACTCGGAGCGCAGCTCCTTCGCCGTCGCCACCAGCTCGTCGCTCGCGCCACGCTCCTTGTCGACGACGATCTGCGCGATCCCCGTGCGGTCGCGCAGGTCGAGAAAAATCAGCTCGCCGAAATCGCGGCGCTTCTGCACCCAGCCGTTGAGCGTGACGGATTGTCCGACGTGTTCTTTTCTCAGTGTTCCGTTCATGGTCTGCCAGTCTCGAGTCCTGAGTCCTGAGTGCTGAGTCCTGAGGGCGGTGGAACTCAGCACTCAGCACTCAGCACTCAGCACTTCAGGTATTTGTCTTTGTATTCGATGTAATTGCGCCACGACCGGTCGAGGTGCGCCAGCTCGTCGTCCGTGAGCTCGCGCTTCACGCGCGCGGGCATGCCCAGGACCAGCGTGCGCGGCGGCACGTGCATCCCCGGCGGGACGAGCGCGCCGGCGCCGACCAGGGCGCTCTCGCCGATGACCGCACCGTCGAGCACGCGCGAGCCGATGCCGATCAGCGCGCCGTCGTGCACCGTGCAGCCATGGACGATCGCGCCATGGCCGATGGTCACGCGCGCGCCGATCACGGTCGGCCAGTCGTGATGCGTGACGTGGATCGTGCAGTTGTCCTGGATGTTCGTCCCGGCGCCGATGCGGATGGCGTTGACGTCGGCGCGGATGGTGGTCGAAAACCACACCGAGCAGTCGTCGCCCAGCTCCACGTCACCGATCACGGCGGCGTTCTCGGCGACGAAGACGCGGGCCCCGAATTGCGGCGTTTTTCCGTCGTACGGCCTGACGATCATCGGCCGCGGAGATTACCATGTCGACATCATGCTCCGGCGCAGGCTCGCCCTTTCCCTCTTCGCCCTCCTCTTCCTCTTCGCCGCGAAGCAGCGCGCGGTGCGTCATCCGGAACGGCTCATCGTGCAGCCGCCGGTCGATGCGTTCACGTTCTCGAATACGTCCGAGGTCACGACGCGGCATCTCGCGCTCGACCTGGCGGTCGACTTCGCGTCGCGGCGTCTCTCCGGCACGGCCACGCTGACGCTGGAGAACTTCACCGGCACGCGGCAGGTCGTGCTCGACACGTACGGCCTCGACATCCGCGGCGTCACGCTCGATGGCTCGACGCCCACGCTCTGGTCCCTCGGCGCCTCGAAGGACCACGGCCAGCCGCTCACCATCGCCATTCAGCCGGCGACGCGCACCGTGACCATCGACTACGTGACGATGCCGGACGCGCCGGCGCTGCACTGGAACAGCGCGGCGCAGAGCTATGGCCGCAAGGAGCCGTACGTCTACTCGCTGAACGAGCCGATCGCCGCGCGGAGCTGGATCCCGATCCAGGACACGCCGGCGATGCGCATGACCTGGGAGGCGACGCTGCGCGTCCCGCCCCACCTCCTCGGCCTGATGAGCGCGGAGAACAATCCGACGTCGACCAACGCGTCCGGCATCTACACGTTCAAGATGACCAAGAGCGTGCCGTCGTACCTCATCGCGCTCGCCGTCGGACGGCTGGAGTTCCACGCCTTCGACGAGCGCACCGGCGTCTACGCCGAGCCGGAGCTGATGGAAGACGCCGCGTGGGAGCTGCAGTACCTCCCGGAGATGGTCGACGTGGCGGAGCGCATCATCGCGCCGTATCCGTTCGTCCGCTACGACCTGCTGCTCATGCCGCCGACGTTCGGCGCCGGCGGGATGGAGCATCCGATGCTGAACTTCATCAACCCGTTCAGCGTCGTCACCAGCAACGATCCGGCGCGGCCGGAGCCGCGCGCGCTCATCGCGCACGAGCTCGCGCACTCGTGGGCGGGCGACCTGGTGACGCTGGCGACGTGGAACGACGTCTGGCTGAACGAGGGGATCACGTCGTACCTCACGCTGCGCATCCTCGAGGAAATGCTCGGCCCCGAGCGCGTGGAGCTGCAGTACTTCTTCGACCGCAACTCGTATGCGTCGTACGCCGCGCAGCCGGGGAACGTGGAGAGCTCGAAGCTGCATCGCGAGGTCCCCTGGCCCGCCGACAACTTCGGCGCGACGAGCTACACGAAGGGCGAGCTGTTCCTGCGCACGCTGGAAGACCTCCTCGGCCGCGCCACGCTCGACAACTTCCTCGACCGCTGGTTCTCGCGTTACGCGTGGCGCTGGGTCGACGACGACACGTTCATCGCCACGCTGATGGAAGTCGTCCCGCCCGGCACCGACCTGCGTCTGGCGGAATGGATCTACCAGCCCGGCCTCCCGTCGAACCTCACCGCGCCGACGTCGTCCGCGATCTACTCGCGCGTGCAGCAGCGCGCGCAGTCGTTCAACAGCGGCACGCCGGTCGCGCAGCTCGCGCCGTCGACCTGGAGCGACATCGAGGTCGACCTCTTCCTCTCCATCGCCTCCGCGCCCGCCGTCCGCAACCGCCTCGGCGAGATCGACCAGGCGTTCGGACTCAGCGCCCGCACGACCCCGCCGATCAACTTCCTGATGCACGCCATCGCGGTGAGCTACCAGCCGGCCTGGCCCGCGCTGGAACGAGTCCTCCTCCGCGGCGGCCCGAACGGGACGATCGCCCAGCTCTACAACGCCCTCCGGAACACCGCCCCCAACCGCGCCTTCGCCATGCAGGTGTTCCAACTCGCCCGCGAGCGCTACCACCCCGACGTGCAGGCCTACGTGACCAGCATCTACTCGACGGCGAACGCCGTCTGGTCTACGGCGGCGTCGCCGCCGCTCTCGAAGGCGGCGGCGCCAGCCGCCGCCCGCCCGTACGCGAGCGCGATCACTCGGACACCGAACCTACGAAGAGAGGCGGCGTAGAATCATCGCCATGGGCAGAGTCGCACCGAAAGAGGAGTCCGCCGGCTGCTCGACACTCTGCCGGACGAGGCGTCGTACGAAGACATCCAGTACCACATCCATGTCCAGCAGAAGATACGACCGCGGACTGGAGGCGGCCGAGTGCGGCGACTTTCTCTCCGATGAGGAAATCGAGCAGCGGATTACGCGGTGGGCTGGCGAGTAAAGTGGACTACGCTGGCCTGGAAGGACGTCGAGGAAGCGGCGCGCTGCATCGCGAGGGACTCGCCACGCTACGCCGTCGTCCTGCAGCGTGAGGCGCAGGCCGCCGCTCTCCAACGTAGGGCAGGCTTCAGCCTGCCCGGGACAGGCTGAAGCCTGTCCTACGTTTCGAGTCGCCTCCGCCGCTTCGCGGCGACTTTGAGAGCGGCGGCAACGGCCGCCGCAGTCCAGACGCTTCGCGTAACGGCGTCTAGAGGTTCGCGATCAACGTTTCGTACTGCTCGTGCGGCCCAATCCAGAACCAGATGATCACGTGGTCCGGTTCGAGCAGCCCCACCACCCGGTAGCTCCTGCCCACACGCGCGGAGTACACCGGCTCGGTGCGGTGGATGCGCTTGAAGTGAAGACTCGAGTGATGCGGATTCGCTGCGAAGAGCCGGTATGCGACACGCGCTTGCGCGCGAACCTCTTCCGGCAGCGCCGCGTACCTCTTGCGAAACGCGGCTGTGAGCTGAGACTTCACAGCTTCTCTAAATCGAGCGGCTCCGTGAGACCGGCGCGGTATTCGCGCCGCGCTTCGTCCGCCATTTGCGCCAGCAGATCCTGAGACCTCGCAAAAAGCTCATCCCATCGCCGCTCGGACTCGAGCTCCGCGAGCATGTACGCGGCGAACGCCTCCTGCTCCTGCTCCGGAAGCTTCGCGGTCTCGGCGATCACTTTCTCCAGCAGTCGTCCCACGGCTCCATCATGCTAGCAGCCGCCACACCTGACAAACGTCAAGTGACAGGCGGCTGGCTCTTCCGTACGATTTCCGCATGGGCAAAGCGATTCCGTTTCGCAACCGCGGGCATGAGGTGACGCGGGTGGAGGCGTTCAGCGACGTGGTGTTCGGGTTTGCGCTGGCGCTGATCCTCGTGTCGGGCGAGGTGCCGAAGACGTTCGACGAGTTGATGGCGATGATGAGCGGGTTTCCCGCGTTCGCGATCTGCTTCGCGATGCTGACGTGGGTGTGGCACGTCCATCACACGTTCTTCCGCCGCTACGCGCTGACCGACGAGGTCACGATCGCCCTGAACACGCTGCTGCTGTTCGTGGTGCTGTTCTACACGTATCCGATGAAGTTCCTCTTCGCGGTGCTGACGGGAGAGATCGAGGGCTACGCCGGCGGCGGCACGCTGATGCTGATCTACGGCCTCGGCTTCGCCGGGATCTTCGCGCTCTACCTGGCGATGTACGGGCACGCATGGCGGCTGCGCCACGAGCTGGAGCTGAACGAGCTGGAGCTGTGGGACACGCGCACGAACATGATGATGTATGCGTCGTACGTGATCATCGGCGTGCTCTCCGCGGTGGCGGGCCTGTTTTCCGGTCGTTGGGCCGGAAACCTCTACTGGCTCCTCGGACCCGTCTCCGCGGTCATCGGCTTCTGGCGCGGCAGCGGACGCCAGAAGCTGCAGACATCGCTCGCCGCGCCAGCGGCGGCGGCGGCCTGAGCATCCGCACGCGCTCGGCCGACGCACGAGGGAACGACCAGGGGCCTCCGGCGGGCCGGTGCGACCGGCAGCGCTGATGTTGCACGTGCGATCGCGAGACGCGCGCTTCAGGCAACAAGCGCGCGGCCCGGCTATGCCAACCAGCGCTGCCGGCCGCGCCGGCCCGCCGGAGGCCCTTCGTGGTTCCCTCGCGTCGGCCGAGCGCGTGCGGACAGCTCAGCGCAGCGTCCGCAGACGCTCGCGCGGGAGCGGGTCGTCGGGGCGGAGCTGGGCGGCGCGCTCGAAGGCGACGCGCGCTTCCTGCGGGCGGCCGAGGCGGAGGAAGACGTCGCCGGCGAGGACGTAGTAGCCGCGCGGCAGCGCGCCGCCGCGCTCGTGGATGCGCTGCAGCAGCGGCAGCGCCTCGCGCGGCTCGTCGCGCATCATGTGAATCGTGGCCACGAGGAAATCGTTGCCCGACAGCCGCGCCTCGGACAGCGCGGTGTCGCGATCGTTGCGGCGCATGGCCACGTGGGCGAGGATCTCGTGCGCGCCGTTCGGATTCGTCTTCAGCGCGAGTTGCGCGTGCCGTGCGGCGTCGTCGAGCGCGCCGCGGTCGAGGAGCACGCCCGCCAGCGACAGCGCGAACGCCGGCGCGAGCTCCGGCGTCGCGCGGATGGCGTCGCGATACGCCTGTTCCGCGCGCGGCAGATCGCCCATGGCGCGATAGCAGACGGCGAGGTCGTCGCGGAGATCGCTCCAGCCGGGATTGCG
>DASUSL010000240.1:0-12406 GCA_036375135.1 Thermoanaerobaculia bacterium
CCCGCCGGCTGCCGTGGCGGCGTCCCGCGCCGCCACCCGGGGGCGCGGGCGGGACGCCCGCACAGCAGCCGGCGAGGACGCCGGCGCTGCGTCAGATGCGTTCCGAGTGGTAGGCGATCACCTGCCGCAGGATCCCGTCGAGGTCCGTCTGCGGCTTGTAGCCGATCAGGTTCCCGATCTTCGTGATGTCCGGCACGCGGCGCGGCATGTCCTCGAACCCTTCCTCGTAGGCCTCGGTGTAGGGGATGTGCACGATCTCCGACTCCGACTGCGTCAGCTCCCGGATCCGCTCGGCGAGCTGGCCGATCGACGTCTCCTGGTTCGAGCCGATGTTGTAGACCTGGCCCACCGCGTCGGGGTGATCGACCAGCTTCACCAGCGCGCCGACGATGTCGCCGACGTAGCCGAAGCAGCGCGTCTGCTTGCCGTCGCCGTAGACCGTGAGCGGCTTGCGGGCGATGGCCTGCTTGACCAGCGTCGGGATGACCATGCCGTACTGGCCCGTCTGCCGCGGACCGACCGTGTTGAAGAGGCGCACCACGATGGTCGGCAGCTTCTTCTCGCGCCAGTAGGCGAGGGCCAGGAACTCGTCGATGGCCTTCGAGCAGGCGTAGCTCCAGCGGCCCTTGGTCGTGGCGCCCATGACCAGGTTGCCGTCCTCGCGGAACGGCACCTCGGTGCTCAGGCCGTAGACCTCGGAGGTCGAGGCCACGAGCACCTTCTTCTTCTTCTTGTTCGCCGCGGCCAGGACGATCTCCGTGCCGCGCACGTTCGTCTCGATGGTGCGCACGGGGCTCTCCACGATCAGCTTCACGCCGACCGCGGCGGCCATGTGGTAGATCACGTCGCACCAGTCCACCAGCTCGGCCAGCACGGCCCAGTTCTGCACCGTGTCGATGGTGTAGTGGAAGCGGGGGTGCTTCTTGAGATGCTGGATGTTGTCGATGCTCCCCGTGGAGAGGTCGTCGATGATGTGCACTTCGTCGCCACGCTCGAGATGAGCGTCGCAGAGATGCGATCCGATGAAGCCGGCCCCGCCGGTGATGAGTACGCGCAAAGTAAGAGGCTCCTTAAAAGAGGCGGCGGATTATAACGATTCGGCCCGCGCCCTGATCTGGTCCTGCAGAATGCCGGCCGCGACGAAGTCGAGAAAGCGCGGGTCGTAGCGCACCGCGGTGGCATAACTGGCCACCGCCTCGTCGACGCGCCCCAGTTGCACCAGCGCGTCGCCGCGGGCCATGTAGATCTCCGGCCGCGGGTCGACGCGCAGCGCGTCGTCGTAGCTGCGCACCGCTTCCTCGCGCAGCCCCATGAGCAGTTGATTCTCGGCGATGAGCATCGGCACGCGCACGTCGTTCGGCGCGCTCTCGCGCAGCCTCCCGAGGTCCGCGACGTTGCGGCGCGCGCGCACCATGCGCTCGTAGTCGCCCGCGGTCCTGGCCGCGCCGTCGGTGCGCCGCGCCAGCTCTGTGAGCTCCACGCTGTCGCGGTGCGGCACCCACGCCCACGCGTAGAGCGCCCACGCGCAGAGCGCGGCGGCCAGCGCGCGCACGATCACTCCCACGTGCGGCTCCAGCCGAGGGCCAGTCCAGCGAACGTCACGAGCAGATGCCGCGTCACCGCGAGGTGCAGCGGAAACTGCGCGAGCGCCAGCACCACGAATGCGCCGCCCAGGGGCACCACCAGCGTGCGGGCGATCTGCCGCCGCACGTCGTGGTCCCAATGTGGAGTGGGCTTCAGCCCGCCCGGCTTCAACCCGCCGGGGCCCGCTGAGGCCGAGCCAGCTGAAGCCGGGCGGGCTGAAGCCCGCTCCACATCGTCCTCGTTGCCGCGGCGCACCGCCACCCAGAGCGTCACGAGAAACGCCGCGAACAGCAGATACCCCGGCAGCCCGGCCTCGGCCAGCAGTTGCAGGTGATCGTTGTGCGCGTCGCCGAACGTCGTCGATAACGTGCCTGCGATCACCGCGCCGTACTTCTGGCGCACGCGCGTCTTGTACTCCGTGTAGCCGTAGCGATACGCGCCCGGCCCGACGCCGGTGAGCGGCCGGTCGCGGAACATCTCCCACGCCACCAGCGCCGGCGCCACGCGTCCCGACGTCGCCAGTTCCAGTCCCCCTTCGCGGGCGAGCTTCGGCACCTCCAGCACGCGCATCATCAGCGGTACGCGGAACACCACGCCGCCGCCGATGACCAGCGCCAGCGCGGCGACCACGGCCGCCGCACGCCGCCGCGAGCGTCCGATGGCCAGCAGCACCAGCCCCGCCACCATCGCGAAGAGCGCCGTGCGCGTCAGCGACACCAGCAGGCTCGCCGTGGCGATCAGTGCTCCGAGGAGGTAGAGCCAGCGGCGGAAGCCGCGCACGCTCGCCGCCGCGACGGCGAAGATCACCGCCGCCAGCGCCATGAACGAGCCGACCACGTTCGGATTGCCGATCAGCCCCGTCGCCTTGAGATGCTGGGCGAGCTCCGGATCGTCGTGGAGGAACGGATCGTAGATCGCGAACTCCTGCGCCGCCGCCAGCGCGGCGTTGATCGCGACCACCGGCAGCAGCATGTCGACGGCGACCAGCGAGATGCGCGGCGCCGCGTACCAGACCGCGATGAAGAGCAGCGCGCTCGTCAGCACCGAGACGAAGCTGTCGGCGCTCAGGCCGCGGTGCGTGGAGAGGAGCGCGGTGATGCCCGTCCAGACCACGCCCGCGATCACGATGAAGTGGAGGACAGGCAATCCTGCCTGTCGCATCCGGGACAGGCAGGATTGCCTCTCCTCCACCCGCGAAAGCGCGATGACCACCAGCAGCGCGCCGAAAAGCGCCTCGGCGCGCATCAGCGATTCCTTGATCACATGGAAGCGATCGAGGAGGTCGGGGACGACGGCCAGCGGGACGATCGCCACGCACGCCGTCACGAGTCCCGCAAGCGCGGTCATCGCCCGTTGATGGGCATGCGGGCGCGCTACCATGATGTTGTGGGCGCCGTGCGAACCACGAGGCCCGACGGCGGGCGGAGTATACAAGACCTCTCGCGGGTGAACCGTGACGAGCTCGACGACGCACTCCGCGAGGCGGCGTCGCTGCACGAGGACGAGGCGCTGGCCATCCTCGACAACCCGTTCGCCACCCCGCAGCTCCTCGCCAGGATCGCCCAGACCGCGCGCCTGACCGGCTTCTACTCCGTGCGCCTCAAGCTCGTCGCGCACCGGCAGACGCCGCAGGCGCACGCGGTCAAGCTCGTCCACTATCTCTACTGGTTCGACCTGCTGCGCCTCTCCACCAACGTGCAGATCCCCGCACCGGTGCGCCGCGCCATCGACACGCAACTGATCAACCGCGCCGACAAGCTCTCCCTCGGCGAGCGCGTCTCGTCGGCGCGCACCTGCTCGCAGGCGCTGATCAAGATCTTCCTCTACGATCCTCACCCGAAGGTCTTCGAGTCGCTGCTCATCAACAAGCGCCTCCGTGAGGACGACCTCCTCGCCCTCATCGCCTCCGAGCGCGCCACGAAAGAGCAGCTCCTCATGATCGCCTCCGACAGGAAGTGGTCGTACCGGTACCCGGTGCGCAAGGCGCTCGTGCTCAATCCGCACACGCCGCGCGCGGCCGCCGCGTCGCAGTTGCGCTACCTCTCGCAGAGGGACCTGCGCAGCATCCACTCGAATCCGGAGACGTCGGTCTACCTCAAACGCTGCATCGAGCGGCTCCCGCGCGCAATCGGTGCGCCGGGCATTTCTGCCTCTCCATAATTGAGTACGTCAGGGGAGGTATACTTCGAGACCTCCATATGCAGCCGCTCTCATGGGGTGAGGCTGGTGCCGGTATTGCCGCCATCGTCCTCTTCGCCGGCGTGTTCTTCCGCCAGGCGAGGCTCCGCCGCAAGACGACCCTGATCTTGCTGACCCTCGGCGTGCTCTTCACGGCAGCGCGACTGGTGCTCGCGCTTCGCACGCCCGCGGCGGGATGGACCGGCCGCTACTACGTGAACGAGACGTGGAGCGGCCAGCCGGAGTGGCCGGTGCGCGTCGATCGCGAGATCGATTTCGCCGGCGAGACCTTTCCGCTCCATTACCTGAACACGTACGGCGAGCGGTATCGCGCAGAAGGGGAGAATCGCGGGAACGCGCTGCCGCTGTCGGTCGACTGGACGGGGTACATCTACCTCGAGAGCGGGCGGGTCGTTCCGATCGAGCTCGCGGCACGCGGCATCGCGACGCTGGACATCGACGGAAGACGCGTGCGCGAGCCGCGCGTGCCGCTCTCCGCGGGCTCTCATGCGCTGCGCGTGCGATATACGAAGCCGCCCGCCACCGAAGGGGCGATCCGGCTGTCGCTGCCGTACGTCGTCACCCCCGAGCCTTCGGCGCGCCCCTATCCGGTGTGGTTGCGCACCGCGGCCAGAGTCGTCGACGGCGCGCTGCTCATCCTCGGCGCGTGCGTGCTCTTCGCGCTGACGCGCGCGATCTGGCCGCTCACGCGCGCGCAGAAAATCGTCGCCGCGCTCTACCTCGGCATCGGGCTGCAGGGATGGCTCATCGCGCGCCGGATGTACGGCGGCAAGGCCGTGGCGCTCACGCAGTGGGACGACTGGTTCTCATACGAGGCCTCCGCGCGCGAGGTGCTGCAGCACGGTCCGCTGATGACGTTCGGCGCGCCCCTCGGCGCCGGCGAGCCGTACGTGTGGCATCCGCTGTACTGCTATTTCCTCGCGGGGATGCACGTGCTGACAGGGGAGGGATTGTTCGGGCCCGTGTTCGCGCAGTACCTGATCGTGGCCATCGTGGCCATCCTCCTCTTCCGGTTTCTCGCGGCGCGCTTCGGCGAGCCCGCGGCCATCGGCGGCATCGTGGCCTTCCTGTGCGTCTTCCAGATGGCCTTCATCCGCAATTACACGTACAGGCTGCTGACCGAGAACCTCTACATCCTCCCGCTCACGCTGCTGTTGATCTGCTTCGTGCGCTGGGCCGAGCGGGGCGCGTGGCGCGATCTCGTGGCCGCGGGCTTCCTCGGCGGCGTCTCGTCGATCACCCGGCCGGCGACGATGTTGTATCTAATCCCGGCGCTGGTCCTGGTGCTCATCATCGCGTTCCGCAGGCGGCGGCCCGTCGTCGCCTCCGTCCTCGTCATGGGGCTCTTCTGGATGCTCGGCATCGCGCCGGTGACGCTGCGCAACCGGGTCGTCTCGGGTCGATGGGTGCTCATCTCCGACGTGCCGTCGCGGCTCTCCGATCTCGCGCGGGACCTCACGCCCGGGATTCCGGTCCAGGGGACGACCCAGCTCGCGCTGCGTTCGATCGGCGACGCCATCGCCAGAGAACCGGCGCGCGTCGCGCGGCACGAACTGAAGAAGCTCGGCTACACGGCCGGGCTGACACACCTGGCCGGCTTTCCGTTCCATCCCGAGCTCCTCGGCGTGACTCTCCTCTATCTGGCCATGCTCGTGGCGTCGCCCAGGCTGCGCGAGCTCCGCTTCTGGCCCATGCATCTCTTCGTGCTGACACATGCCGTGTTGATGCTGATCACCATTCCGTGGAACTACGGGTATCGTCTGCTGCTCCCGGCGTATGTTTTCACCAGCACCCTCGGTGCGACGGCGTTGGTGGCGAAGGTGTCGTTTAGAATGCGTCCCAATGCCTGATCAGGAGCCGCAGCCGCGCGACGCGGCGTCAGAGCTCGCCTCGTTCGGCGAAGAGCTCCGGCGCGAGAGGGAGATCCGTGGCATCTCCCTCAAAGAGATCGCCGACGCCACCAAGATCAGCAAGCGGTTCCTCGACGCGCTCGAGCGCAACGACCACCGTACGCTGCCGGCCCCGGTCTTCACGCGCGGCTTCGTCCGCGAGTACGCGCGCTACGTCGGCCTCAACGCCGAGGAGATGGTCAACCGCTACAACTTCGCGGCGGCCAACGACGACCGCATCGAGAAGCCGCCCGCCGTCGCCAAATACGCGCAGGCGCCGCCGAAGGACATCAGCCCGCGCCCCGCGCCCAAGCGCGGCATCCCGCCCGCCATCACCCGCGTCGACAAAGGCATCGTGTACGCCATCGTCATCGCCGCGGCGCTGGCGGGCGTCGCGTACTGGGCGGTGATGAAGCGCAACGAGCGCGATCGCACCGACGCCGCCAACAACATCCCCGTCACCACCAAAGCCGCCACCGCCACCGCGCCGCCGGCCCCCGCGCCCGCGCCGCAGCCGGACGACTCGAAGCTGCGCCTGACCATCGTCGCCACCGCCGCCTCCTGGCTGGAGCTCGAGTCCGACGGCAAGACCGTCTTCAATGAGACGATCCAGGGCGGCGCCAGGCAGGAGTTCGAGGCCAGCGAACAGTTCCGCTTTCGCAAGATCGGCAACGCCGGCGGGCTGACGCTCACCCTGAACGGCACGGCCGTACCGCCCCTCGGCGGCGACGGCGACGTCGTCCGGAACCGGATCTTCGACCGCGCCGCGCTGAACGAGCTCCGCACTACACCCCAGGAATCGCAACCGCAATGACCGCCACTCCCCAGGAAGAGCTGAACGCCTCCGCGGTCATCGGTCTCATCGAGTCGGGCGCCTATCCGCGCGACATCGTCCTCACCATTGCCCGCGGCTTTCTCCCGCTCGCGCAGGAAGACCTCGTGGCCGTCCTCGCGTACCTCGGCTCGACCGGCGATCCGGAGCTGACCGGGCTCGCGCGCGCCTCGCTGAGCGACATCCCGTCGCGCGTCGTCATCGACTTCGCCGCGAACGAGAGCGCCGTCCCCTCGCACCTCGAGCGGCTCCTGCGCGTCGCCACCGACCCGTACGTCCTCGAGGCGCTGATCCGGAACCGCGCCGTCCCCGACTTCGCCATCGCCGAGCTCGCGCGCCGCGCCGAGCCGCGCGTGCAGGAAGTCATCGTCATCAACCACTCCCGCATCCTGCGCGCGCCCGAGATCCTCGACGCGCTGCTCGAGAACCCCACCATCAACGCCAACGTGCGCCGCCTCGTGCACGAGGTGCGCGAGGAGTTCTTCCTCAAGAAGATCGTGCGGCCGCCGGACGAAGAGCCGGAGATCATCGACATCCCGCTCGATCCGATCGCCGACCTCCTCGAGCGCGCCGAGGCGCTGGCGGAAGAGGAGGAAGCGGCGGCGGCGGCGACCCTGCAGCTCACCGAGTCGGAAAAGAAAGACGAGCGCGCCTCGGTGGTCTGGACGCGCCTGCAGCACATGGGCGTGGCCGAGAAAGTGCGGCTCGCGTTCCGCGGCGACCGCATGATCCGCATGCTCCTGGTGCGCGACCGCAACAAGCTGGTCTGCTCGGCCGTCATGCGCAACCCGCGCATGAACGAGCAGGAGGCCGAGGCCATCGCCGGCATGCGCAATGTCGACGAGGAAGTGCTGCGAATCCTCGGCATGCGCCGCGACTGGATGGGCAAGTACAAGATCATGATCACCCTCATCCGCAATCCCAAGGCCCCTCTGGGGGTTGTCCTGCCGTTCATCAATCGTTTAACCTTGCGTGATTTGAAAGGGTTGAAGGACGACAGGGGGGTCCAGCAGGTCGTCCGCGAGATGGCTCGTAAGGCCTATCTCAACCAATCAAAGAAACAGTCCGGATGAAGGTCAACTACTACGAGATTCTCGGCTTGGACCGGTCGGCGAGCGAAGATGAGATCCGCGATCGCTTCCGGAAGCTCGCCCGCGAGAACCACCCCGACCGCTACCGCGGCCCCGACAAGGCCGACGCGGAGCGCAAGTTCCAGACCCTCACCGAGGCGGTCAACGTCTTGACCAATCAGACCCGCCGCCGCCAGCACGACTCCGACCTCGCCTCCGGCGCCCCCCAGGGGCCGGCCGACAACGTCCAGGTCGCAAAGGCCTACCTCTCGCACGGCGTCAAGGCCTTCAAGGACGGCAACTGGCAGACCGCGTTCGAGAACTTCGACCTCGCCACCAAGCACAATCCGCAGGATGCGCGCGCGTTTCACTACGCCGCCATGGCCGCGTCGCGCATCCCGTCGCACATGCGCCAGGCCGTGCAGGCCATCGAGAACGCCCTGCAGCGCGAGCCGATGAATCCGCTGTACCTCAAGGACGCCGGCCTGCTCTGCAAGCGCGCCGGCCTCACGGCCAAAGCGGAGCGTTACCTCGAGGAATCATTGAAGTGGGACACCTCCAGCGTGGAGGTGCAGACGGCGCTCGCGGAACTGCGTGAGTCGAAAGAGCCGGGAAAGGCGGGCGGTTTCTCGATTTTCGGGAAACGCTGATCGGGCATGGATGTGAAGGCATTCGGTCTCACGCACGTCGGCCGCCAGCGCCAGCACAACGAGGATGCGTTCCTCGTCGAGAGCGACGCGCGCCTCTTCCTCGTCGCCGACGGCATGGGCGGCCACGCCGCGGGCGAGATCGCCTCGCGCATCGCCGTCGACTCCATCACCGAGTTCATCCTCCACACGAAAGAAGACGACGGCACCTGGCCGCACGCCTACGACGAGCACTACCGCCGCTCCACGAACCGCCTGATGGCCGCGCTGCGCATGGCCAATACGCGCGTGCTCGAGGCGATGCGCAAGGACGCCCGCCTGCGCGGCATGGGCACGACCGTCGTGGCCGCGCTGGCCGATGACGAGACGGTGTCGGTGGCGCACGTCGGCGACTCGCGCGCCTACCTCATCCGCGAGGGCCAGCTCTCCCGCATCACCAACGATCACTCCTGGGTCTTCGAGCAGGTGCAGGCGGGAATGCTCACCGAGGCGGAGGCGGAGAAGCATCCGCTGCGCAACGTCATCACCCGCGCCCTCGGCGGCGCACTGCAGGTCACTCCCGACGCTTCCGAGATCGAGGCGAAGCCCGGCGACGTCGTGCTGCTCTGTTCGGATGGCCTGACCGGCATGGTCCCTGAAAGTGAGATCCTCAGAATCGTGACGTCGAACGATGGCGACCTCGAACAGGCCTGCCGTCAGCTCATCGATGCCGCCAACGAGCGCGGTGGGCTCGACAACGTCACGGCCGTTCTCGTCAGGGCCATGTAATGCACGTACGAATCGACTACTGCGGCGTTTGAAACTATCTCCCCAGGGCCTCCAGTCTGGCGGCCGAGATCAAAAAGGAGCTCGGGGTGGACTCCGAGCTCGTGCGCGGCGCCGGCGGCATCTTCGTCGTCAGCGTCGATAACAGGAAGCTCTTCTCCAAGAAGGAAGAGGGGCGCTTTCCTACAGAGCGCGAGATCCTCGAGCAACTCCGGGCACTCGTCTAGAAGCATACAATTCCGACCGTGCACGCGGAGGTGGAGGAGCTTCGGCCGAAACTCAAGGAGTTTCTCTACGACTGCGCCGTCGACATCCGTGCCACCAAGGCCGCGCTCTACCTCTTCGACGGAACGAGCCGCTTCGAGCTGGTCACCGAATACGGCTTCCGCAACCTCGGCCTGCGCGAGAGCGTCGACGTCAACGACCCGATCGCCGACCGCTGCGGCCGCGGCCGCACCCCGTTCTTCGTGAACGGCCTCGCCGCCGAGCCGCGCTTCTCGCAGCTCATGTTCGAGGCCGGCAGCGACCGCCTCCTCGCCGCGCCGCTGTATCTCCGCGGAAAACTCGTCGGCTTCATCGACACCCGCGACAAGGCCGGCAAGCAGCCCTTCGACAACGACGACCTCCCGAAAGCGCAGCGCATCGCCGACCGCCTGGCGGAGCTGTTCGCCGACAAAAACATCTTCGGCCACCGCTTCATCTCTCTATCGACGACAGCCGACAATGTGGCGCGGGCTTCAGCCCGCGTTCCCGAACCCGACCCCCCCGCACCCGCACCCGCTCCGGCACCCGCTCCTCCGCCCGTCGCCCCGCCCGCTGCCCCCGCACCCGAACCCCCGCCCAGACACGAGACCCGCGCCCACGTCCCGCGCCTGGCCACGCTCGTCATCGACGCCCGCAACGCCGCCAGCCGCATCCTGGTCGCGCAGCCCGAGTCCCTCACCGAGGCCGAGCTCACCGCCGCCCGCGACGTCCTGCGCGCCATCCTGCTCATCCCCGGCGTCGTCGCCGCGACCTTCTCCGCCTTCGGCCACCTCGGCGGCGTGCAGGAGATCGCCGGCCGCTCCACGCTCACCGACGACGCGAAGAACCTCCTCCAATCCAAGCTGAACGTGTGGCTGACGAAGAGAGGGGAGGGAGGAGGCTACATCCGCACCTCCGTCCACACGCCCCTCGGCACCTCCGCCCCCGCGGTCACTCCGGCAGACATCCAGAAAGTCTTCACCGCCCCCCTCACCGTCGGCACGCTGCGCGGCCTCTATCTGACAGTCGCCTTCGCGGGAAACCCCGAGCGCGTCGCGCACGAGCTGCTGGCCGTCCTGCACACGCACCTGCAACTGGTCCTCGAGCAGTCGATGCAACGCCACTCAGCGGCGTCCACGCGCGCGCGCATCGCCGAGAAGCTCGTCGAGCCGGACTTCGCGCAATATCCCGAGCTGCGCCGCCACGCGGAGCTCGTCTCCCGCCTCTGCGAGTCCTTCGCCCGCCACCTCGGCTGGTCCGCGCCGGAAGTCGAGAACGCGCGCCTCTTCGGCCTCGTCCACGACTGCGGCATGCGCCTCCTCGACTACGAACGCCTCTACCGCAAACCCGACCTCACGCCCGAGGAGCTGGGCTTCCTCCGCGAGCACCCCAGCGTCGGCGCCGCGTTGGTCGAGCCCCTCCTCGGTCCCGACCTCGCCCGCGCGGTCCTCTGCCACCACGAACGCGTCGACGGCCGCGGTTACCCCAACGAGCTCCACGGCGACGAGATCCCGCTCCTCGCGCGCATGCTCCAACTCTGCGACGCCTGGATCACCATCACCGACCCCGACTCGTATCAATCCCCCCAGCCCCCCGACTCCGCCATCGCCACCCTCTCGCACGCCGCCGGCACGCAATTCGACGCGGCGCTGACGCCGAAGTTCATCGAGATGGTGCGTTCCCAGCGCGGATGAGGGTTCGCGCGCGCCCTCGGAGCGCGCATTCGCGTTGAATGAGCGCGCGCGAGGAGTCCCCCCGAGGTTCGCGCGCGCCGTCCGAAGGATCGCGAACCTCACAGGTACCGCGAGCGAACCTCCCACCCACCGCTCGCGCGCGCTGTTTGGGGATCGCGAACCTCGCAGGCGCCGCCCGCGAACCTCCCACCCACCGCTCACTCGCGCTCCTCAAGGGATCGCGAGCCTCGCAGGTACCGCCGCGCGAACCTCCGACCCACCGCTCGCTCGCGCTGTTCGGGGGATCGCGAACCTCTAAGGTAGCGTGAACGAATCTCCCAGATTAGGATGCCGTTGAGATGTCGTCTCGATCTACAAGAATGGTCCGCACGACATCGCCGAGATCACGCTCATGGCGTAGGTCTGCCGCTGTCCGCCCTGGTGGTCGACGACTCGTTCAACTAGACGCAGCCGGCAGCTACGCTGGTGGCATCGGTACCGTACAGGCGCTCTTCGGCGTCGCGACACCTGCACCAACATCATCTGCATCCATCCCTGTCGCAAAACACGATATCGAGCCTCGGACATCGACGCGCATACCCGGCAGGCGTGCAGCCTCCCATCAACATCCGGTAATACGCAATGACGACGCCGTAACGCCTTGGCATGACCCGGTAGGGCGCAACACATGCGGACAGATGTCAAGAGGCTAATCCACGTGGAGCACTGAAGAACGATCTCGTCTCGATACAGGAGGTGGCGTAGTACCTTCTGCGCGCATGAGAGAACCGGTTGTCGAGCGGCACTTTCGGTCTGCCATCGACCTACTTGAGTGTACCTGTCCGTCTCGCGGTTTCGCGGGACGCGAGTACCGAGCCGAGCAATGGTTATATCGTGGCCACGGCTCGGCTACATACGAGCTTGTACCTAGTGCGTTCCGCTCATACACATTTCTGCCGTACGACGGTGAATGGTTGCCCGGTCCGTTACCGACCCATCGCATGCAGATTCGCCGAACTCGAGCTTATCCGCCGCTTCTTTTTCGTTGCGGACTCGCAAGGGCTGGCCATACCTGAGGACTCTCAGAACTTGCGCCGCACCTTGCGAGACCTCGAGGAGACACTTCAGGGAAAGCGGAACGTGCGCGTGCAATGGCCTCCGGCGGAAGTCTGGTCGCTTTTGGCGATTTGCCAGCATCACCGCCTGCCAACGCGGCTGTTAGACTGGACCTGGAGTTCATATGTAGCGGCATACTTTGCGGCCTCAGATGCCCTGGTGAAAGAGCGGACAGCCGAAAGCAGCGGGAAGGAAGTGTCGCTTCGAAATGAGAACCTCGCAGTTATCGCAATGCGTTCAGAATTAATAGAGCGGCGTATGCCACGGCGCGCATCTCGCCCTGTGCATCTCGTAACGGCGCCGGCTGCTGGCAATCCTAACTTACGTGCGCAACGCGGCGTGTTTCTTCTGCTTAATCCTGAAGAGGTCAAGATCGACGATTATTTCG
>DASUSL010000241.1:0-20969 GCA_036375135.1 Thermoanaerobaculia bacterium
GGGGGACAGGGAATCCGGACGGGCAGGATTGCCTGTCCTCCACTCCGTGACCACGCGCGCGCCGGAGAGGAAGGCACGCGCGTAGATCCCGAGGCCGCCGACGTGGAACGACGGCAGGACGCAAAGCCAGACGTCAGACGCCGTGGATTGCAGATGGCGATTGACGGCGGCGGCGGAAGCGAGCATGGCGCGCTTCGACAGTGCGGTGAGCTTCAGTGATCCCGTCGTGCCGGAGGTGGCCAGCCAGAGGTGTCCCGGCAGCTCAGTGACGAACGACTGGAGGCGCTCCCGCTCCGCCGCGGGCATGCGCGGATTGAGCAGCACGTGCGACTCGTCGCTCAGCCAATCGATGTCCATGGGATCTTGTCCAGAAGGTCATCGAATCCGATGCCCGTGCCGCGCGGCGGCAGCAGGCGCGCGCCGTCGCTCTCGATGCGCTCGAGGAACGCGTCGGGCTCATAGAGCACGTGCGTGAAGAGGCCGCAGCGCGCGTTCGTCTCGTGCGTGGCGGCGATGTAGGCGGCGCCGAACTGGCCGACCGGGTGATCCATGTAGGAGGTCACGACGACGTCATTGTGCGCCGGCCAGGCGGTTTGCAGGGCCGGCTTGTGGACGAGAACGTCGGCGTGACCTTCGAAACGATCGAGGGCGAGCCGCAGACCGGTGCGTGCGCGCAGATCACGCCAGACCTGCTCATCATAGGGACAGGGATCTTCGATGAAGTCGACGCGCTCCCGCGGGAGCGTCTCCGCGACGCGGATAAATTCATCAGGCGTGAGTCGCGCGTTGAAGTCGATGCGGATGCGCACGTTTTCGGGAAATTCGACGACTCCTTTGGTCTTGATGGTGTCGAAAGCCGGCGGCGGGTCGTTGCCGGGCCAGTGGCTGAGAGGAATGGTCAGACCCTGGAAGAGCGACACTCCGCGGCGCCGGGCTTCGGCGTCGAGCTTCGCCAGGCGCAGAGAGGCGCGGGTGAGTGGGGTCGTTTCGCCGCGGGCCAGCAACGCGAGTTGTTCGTCCAATGGCGCGTCGCCGAGCTCGGGCCAGGGGTGGATGTCGGCGAAGCCGTCGTTGACGCGCAATAGAGCGCCTTCCCGGGGGCGGGCTGAAGCCCGCCCCACATTTGGCACCAGCTGGTAGCGGTGGACGTGCATCGCTAGAAGAGGTTTACGCCGACGAAGAGGATGCCGAAGAGCCACTGGAAGCCGCCGGCCATGCCGAGGGCGCGATTGAGCTCGGCGCCGCGGCTGCGCATCACCTTCACGATGATGGCCAGCGCCAGCGGCAGTGCGAGCAGGGTCCAGAGGTACGTTTCGCCGATGAAGACGACGGCGGCAAACGGGGCCAGGGCGAAGAAGGCGATCTCAATCCGCGCAAACGGCTCGCCGAAGCGCACCACCGTCGTGCGCTTGTTGCTGCGGCGGTCGCCTTCGACGTCGCGGAGGTTGTTGATCACCAGCAGCACCGTGGCCAGCGATCCGGCCGCGAATCCCGCCAGTCCCGCTCTTGCGTTCCATTGCAGCGAGTGCGCGTAGAACGTGCCGCCGACGGCGATGAAGCCGAAGAAGATCAATACGAACACTTCGCCCAGTCCGCGATACGCGAGCGGAAACGGTCCGCCCGTATACGCATACGCGGCGAGAATCGACGTCACGCCGATGGCCACCATCGGCCAGCCGCCGCGGTAGATCAGCGGAATGCCGCACAATGCGGCGCCGAACAGACACAGGTACGCCGCGGTCATGACGGAACGGGGGCTGATCAAGCCCGCTGCAGTGACGCGAACGGGACCCAACCGCTCCGCCGTGTCCGCGCCCTTTTTGAAATCGAGCGCGTCATTGATCAGATTCGTGGCGATCTGAATCAAGACCGCTCCAATGAGCGCGCACCAGAACACCCACCATGTAATGGCCGGCGGCTCCTGTGCCGCCAGTGCAGTGCCCATCAATACCGGCACCACCGCCGCGGAGAGCGTTTTCGGTCGCGCGGCGAGGAGCCAGGGACGGATCACGGAAATCTCTTGAATTTCTTGTAATCGGGCTTGCGCTTCTCCACGTACGCGTCTCTCCCCTCCTGCGCCTCCTCGGAGAGGTAATAGAGCAGCGTCGCGCTGCCGCCGAAATCGAGCAGCCCGATCTGCCCATCACAATCGGCATTCATTGCAGCCTTGAGGAATCGCAATGCCATCGGCGAGAGAGCCATCATTTCGCGGCACCACTTCAGCGTCTCGGTTTCGAGCTGGTCCAGGGGAACGACCGTATTGACGAGGCCCATCTCCAGTGCCTGCTGCGCGTCGTATTGACGGCAGAGGAACCAGATCTCGCGCGCTTTCTTCTGGCCGACGATGCGGGCCAGATAGGAAGAACCGAGGCCGGCGTCGAAGGAGCCGACCTTCGGGCCGGTCTGGCCGAAGCGGGCGTTTTCCGCGGCGATGGTCAGATCGCAGACGACGTGCAGCACGTGGCCGCCGCCGATGGCGTAACCCGCGACCATGGCCACGACCGGCTTGGGCATGCTGCGGATCTGCTTCTGCACGTCGAGGATGTTCAGGCGGGGGATCTTCTCTTTCGGGTCGACGTAGCCGCCCTTGCCGCGCACGCGCTGGTCGCCGCCGGAGCAGAAGGCGTCCGGCCCCTCGCCCGTCAGGATGATCACGCCGATGTCGGAATCGTCGCGGGCGAGGTCGAAGGCGAGCTTCAACTCCCCCACCGTCTTCGGGCGAAACGCGTTCCGCACCTCGGGGCGATTGATGGTGATCTTGGCGATCCCGTCCTCGGTGCGCTCGTACTTGATGTCTTCGAAATCGTGCAGTTTGTGCCAGGTCTCTGCCATAGGCGCCGCACGTTAGTGCAAGTCGAGGAACGACCGCAATCGCGCCACGAGCAGCTCCGGCTGCTCCCACGGCACGCGGTGTCCGGCGCCGGGGCAGATCCACAGCTCGGCGGTGGGCAGGCGCTCGACGGCGCGCAACGCGATCTCGACGTACTTCGTGTCGCGCTCGCCGGCGATCCAGAGCACGGGCGTCTCGATCGACTCGAGGCGCGGCGGCGGGAGGACGGCTGGCGAGTAGTCGCGGAGCTGGCGCGCGAGCTCGCGGCGGTCGAAATCCTTTTCGAAGCGCTCGACCACGTGGCCGCCGAAGACGGGCTGCGCAGTCCACGCCTGCATCAGCGACGACCAATCTTCGGTCTCGAAGCGGCGCGCCCATTCTTCGTCGCGTTTGCGGCGCTCTTCGTCGGGTGCATTGAGGCCGGCGGAGATGATGACCGCCTTGTCGAAGCGCTCGCGCTGGAGACGGTCGAGCGCGAGGCGGCCGCCCATCGAGTAGCCGAGGAGCGCGTTGCCTTCGAACGGCGGCAGGAAGTCAAAGTCGGAGGGGAGGCCGAGGAATCCGGGGAGGATGGTCAGGCCCACAGCGCGTCGTACCTTTCCCAGACGCGGCGCGACGCCTCGGCGTCCGGACGCAGCTCGGTGACGTCGAGGTTCCACATCTTCGCGAAATGCTCGAAGGAGAAGGAGTGCTCGTTCTCGATGATGCGCGCGCGGAGCTGCGGATCGAGCGTGCGCAGCGCGCCGACGCGGCCGAAGATGCGTCCACCGCCATTGTTGATGATGACGATGCGGAACGCGGCGTCGAGCTGCGGCGCGATCCAGCCGGCGCCGAGGTCGTAGATGGCGGTGAGATCGCCGACGAGGGCGACGTTGTGCGCGTCCGGCGCGCACCAGCCGAGGAAGGTGGAGAGCTGGCCGTCGATGCCGTTCGCGCCGCGGTTGGCCTCGTAGACGAAGCCGCGCGGCTCGCGCGTGGCGGCGAGGTCCCATTCGCGGATGGGAAGGGAGTTGCCGAGGTAGATCCTCGTTCCGTGTGGCAGCTCGTGGGAGAGCTTGCGGATCATGGCCAGCTCGGATTGCGGCTCGTCGTCGAGGATCGTGCTGAACGCTTCTTCGTGTGTGGGTGCGTCCAGTGTCTCGCCGTGGATTTCGGGGAGGGCTTCGATGGGGTGCACTTCGCCGCGGGTGAGGCCGGGGAACGGCAGGTCGCTGAAGTGAACGACCGGGATGTTTCGGTCTTCGAGGTCGCGCCAGAAGCGGAGAGTGGGGACGTTGCCGACTCGCACGACGAGATCGAAGTTCGCTTTTCCGAGGATGCGGTCGTTGGTGATGAGCGGGAGGTCCTGGTCCTCGCGCAGGCCGGAGAGGGGCTCGGCGTAGACGGGGGCGTGGATCCGTGATTTGACGAACGCGCGCTGCTCGGACCTCAGTGCGCCGAGGAGGATCAACGTCTTGGAGTGCGGCGGCAAAGCCGCCGCTTTGGTACGGGCTCGCGACGCCGGCGCCTTTCGCGTTGGAAGGTCGGAAAGCGGCAGCTCGGGCTGCCGCACTCCGAAATCTTCGAGATGCACATTCATGTGGAGAGGACCGTTGCCCGACCAATCGGACGTCTCCGCGTAGACGCCGAAGATGCCCACCTGCTCGATCGACTGCGGCGCTCCCGTGCCGCGAAATCTTGCCGGGCGATCGGCGGTGATGAGGATCAGTGGCAGGCCCGAGTAGTGGGCCTCGATCGCGGCGGGGAGCAGCTCGGCGACGGCGGTGCCGGAGGTGGTCACCACCGCGACGGGTGCTCCGTGCTGTTTGATGCGGCCGAGGGCAAAGAACGCGGCGGAGCGTTCATCGACGAACGAGAAGAGGCGCACGTCGAGAGTCCCGAGAACGGAGAGGAGCGGCGCGTTGCGCGAGCCGGCGCAGACGCAGAACTCCTCGGCGCCGAGGGCGCGCACGGACTCGATCACGCGCGACGCGCGCTCGACGCTGTCCATGCCTCCGCTTCGATTCCGAAGAGCGCCTTGACCTGATCGCGCTTCTGCCGCAGCTCGTCGAGCTCGCGGTCGAGCTGGCTCTCGGGGAGCAGCCCTGCGCCGGAGCCGACACGCACCTCGTCGCCCTTCCACTGCACGTTGCGGATGGCCACCAGCGCCAGCGCGGAGCGGTCCTCGCGCTCGACGCCGAACGGCGCGCCGAAGGCGCGGCGCCTCACGCCGCGGTCGGCCTCGCGCAGCCAGCGGTCGCCGGCGGGCGTGCGCGGCGAGACGCCGAGGGCGGCGGTGGGGTGGAGACGGCGCACCATCTCCGCGAACGACATCACCTCAGAGCCGCCCGACTCGGCGAAGAAGATCGGGGTCATCAGGTGCGCGATGCCCGGCAATCGCAACAGTCCCAGCGGTCCGACTTCCACGTTCCCGAACGGCGCGAGGCGGCGCACGATGTCGTCGACGACGAAGCGATGCTCGCGGCGTTCCTTCGCATCGCCGAGCAACTCCTCGGCGCGCATGACGGGACGCGTTCCCGCCAGGGCCATGGTGCGATAGCCGTGCGCCTCCGCCTGGAAGAGCACTTCCGGCGTCGCGCCGATCATGCCGTGGCCGCCGTATGCGAAGCCGTACGCGTGCAGGCCGCGCGGCAGCGCCGCGAGCTGCGTCGTGAGATAGCGCCACCAGCGTCCGCGGCGCGCGAAGCGTCCGTTCTCGAAGAGCACGGGGACGATCTTCGAGAACTCGCCGCGCTCGAAGTGCTCGCGCGCGGAGTCGAAGAGGCGCGCGAAATCGTCGCGCGACACCGGCGTCCACTCGACCTCCGGCACGTCCCCTTCCTCGAAGCGCAAGGCCAGCTCCTCGAACGTCAGCTCTTCCCACTGCGCGGGATGGCGCCACGGGTGCGGGTCATCGAGGAAAAAGTCGGTTATGTAGAATGCCGGCCTCTCCGGCCGCCGGAACGGGAGCTGCTCGAACGGACCCCAGCCGACGAGCGCGCGCCCGGGCGAAGTCTGGATGAAAGCGAAGTCCCGCACGGCGGGCATTGTATGACCAACTACACCGGCCCCGACCCCGCGCGGATCCGCACCATGTTCGCCGCCATCGCGCGCCGCTACGACCGCGCCAACACGGTGCTCTCCGGCGGCGTGCATCACCTCTGGCGTCGCAAGGCCGTGCGTCACGCGGACATCAAACCGGGACAGCGCGTGCTCGACTGCGCCACCGGCACAGGCGACCTGGCCATCGCCTTCCGCAAGGCGGGCGCGGTGGTCACCGGCACCGACTTCGTCCCGGAGATGCTCGAGCTGGCGCGCGTCAAGGCGAAGGACATCACCTTCGAAGTGGCGGACGTGACGCGCCTCCCCTACGCCGACAACACCTTCGACGTCTCCAGCATCTCCTTCGGCATCCGCAACGTCGGCGATCCGCGCAAGGGAATCGCGGAGATGGCGCGCGTGGTCAAAAGCGGCGGACGCGTGCTCGTGCTCGAGTTCGGGCAGCCGCAGTCGAAGTGGTTCGGCGCGCTGTACGACTGGTACTCGCGCGTCGTGCTGCCGCGCATCGGCGGCGCGCTCACCGGCGAGCGCGATGCGTACCGCTACCTGCAGCGCTCGGCGGAGCGCTTCCCGTGCGGCGAAGACTTCGCGCGGCTCATGCGCGAGTCGGGCGACTTCGCAGAGGTCACGTACGTGCCGCTGACGTTCGGCATCGCCTACCTCTATCGCGGCATCAGGACGTAGGGCGGGCTTCAGCCTGCCCCTCTCGTGGGCGGTGGCAGGCTGCAGCCTGCCCTGCGTTCAGCAACTGTCTCGCGAGGAAGCGCGCCGTCTCGCGATACGCCTTCTCTTTGTCGAGATCGTGTCCCGCCTCTTCGTGAAAGACCATCTCCACTTTGCCGTTGCGTGAGGCGAGCGCGCGGCCGTTGCGCACGCTGACCATGTTGTCGTCGAGGCCGTAATGCGCCTGCGTGGCCGGCAGCCGCTCCGCGAACCAGAGCGGCGACGAGGCGATGAGATGCAGCCGCTGCTCCGCCACGCTGCGCGGCCTGGCGAGAAAGGTCTCGAGAAACTGCCCGCCGATCCCGAACACATCGGACTTCACCCGCAGCCCCTCGGCCGCCCGCTCGCGCGGCGTCCAGCCGCTCTGTACCATCTCGAAGAAGTGATCGGTGGGCGCCGCCCACGCCGCGACGCAGTCGAAGCGGCGGTCGCGGATGCCCGCCAGCAGCGCCACCGCACCGCCGCGGCTCTTGCCAAACGCGCAGACACGCTCGCCATCCGCCTCGGGCGTGACGCTCAGCGCCGCCGCGGTGAAGGCGATGAAGTCGTCCGTCGCGCCGTCCCACACATCGGTGCGATCGCCTTCCGAGGTCCAGCTCCTGCCGTCGAACTGCAGCACTTCGCCGCGGTAGGAGGGGAGCAAGTAGATGAAGTCTTTGCCGAGGATGTCGGGAGCGTAGGCGCGGGCGACGTCGAGCGGGAAGTAGCTCGGCGAGACGCCTTTGGCTTCTACGACCACGGGGCGCGACGGACTGAAGCCCGTCGCCACATGAGGCACGATCACGGCGCCGTAGTGCAGCGAGCCGTGCACGCGATGGGAAAGGATGCGTACCTCGGCGTCGCCGAGGGTTCCGCGATGCACGAGCTGCACGCCGCGCGGCGCGAGGTCGCGTTTCGCCCAGCGTGCGAGGACGGTCTCGATCTCTTCCCGCGTCGGTTTCGCGAAGAGCGCGTCGAGCTCCGGTGAAGGGGCCATCATGCGCAGCGACACCTCGTCGCCCGCGGCCGCGAACGCCTGCTTCGCCTCGGTGCGCCGTCCCGCCGCGAGCAGCAGCGATCCTTCGACCTGGCGCAGCTTCGTGTTCGACGGATGCTTCTTCGCCACGGCCTGTACGAACGTCGCGGCGTCGTTCGACTTCGACGGCAGCGCACGCGCGAGGAACTCGCCCCAGGCGATGGCTACCTCGGGCGCGACCGCCTTCGCCGCCTCGCGCGGCTTGCCGTGCATCAGCAGCTCGGCAGGAACGCGGCGCTCGTGCGTGAGCCGCGGCATCGGCGCGTCGTGGCCGATGCCGTTCATCGTCAGCGACACCACGCGGCCCTTTTCATCTCGTGTGAAGAGCGCCTTCCGCTCCGGACGCTCGCGTGAGTGGAAGCGATCCTCGCCGTCGGGGACCAGCTCCTGCGTCGCGCGCCAGAAGAGCGGCCGCACGATCAGCGTGCCCTTCTGTTGCGTCACATAGACGACGTTGCCGTCGCTCTGTTGGTAGCGGCCGGTGTAGTCGGAGGCGGAGAGAGCGGCGAGGAGGAGCAGGAGCATCGCAGGCTTATACGTCTGGATTGCGGCAGCGTTGCTGCCGCTCTCGAACGTAGGGCAGGCTTCAGCCTGCCCGGGACAGGCTGAAGCCTGTCCTACGTTTTGGGACGGCCTTCGTTGCTGCCGCTCTCCAGGCAGCAGCGAAGCCGCGGCCGCGGCGGCTGGCGCCGCCCCGTTCGAGAGCGGCGGCAACGCCGCCGCAGTCCAGACGCGTTGCGTATACTCGCGGCGGTCCAATGGAAGTCGACGTCTTCAAGTTCGGCGGAGTGGCCGTCGGCAGCGCCGAAGCCATCCGCATCGCCGCGGCGCACGTGAAGCGAGGCGCTCCGCGCGTGGCCGCCATCGTCTCGGCCGCGAACGGCGTCACCGACATGCTCCTCGACGCGGCGCAGGCCGCGAAAGCCGGCAAGCGCGACGCGTACCTCAACGCCGTCGAGCGCTTCGAAAAACGCCACGAGGAGCTCATCGCCGGCACGCTCAAACATGGCAAGGAGCTGCGCGCGCTGGTGGCCGCGTCGGCGCAGGAGATGCGCGCCATGTGCGACAGCATCGCCGTGCTGCGCGAGCTCACGCCGCGCGCGCAGGACTCGCTCGTGGCGCGCGGCGAGCGGGTGCTGGCGCGCATCTTCGTGGCCGTGCTGCACGAGCACGGCGTCGAGGCCGAGTACGTCGACGCGCCCGACGTCATCTTCACCGAGCGCAAGCTGGGGAGCCTCTGGCCCGTCTTCCCGAAATGCGAGCGCGCGGCGAAGAAGCTGCTCGTTCCCATCCTCGAAGCGGGCCGCGTCGTGATCATGCCCGGCTACATCGGCAGCGGTCCCGACGGAGAGGTGGTCACCCTCGGGCGCGGCGGCTCCGACTTTTCCGCCGCGATTCTGGCGCGCAGTCTCAATGCGAAAGCGGTCACGCTCTTCAAGGAAGTCGACGGCCTCATGACCGCCGATCCGAAGAGCGTCCCCACCGCGCGCGTGCTCGCCGAGCTGCACTACCGCGAGGCCGCGGAGCTCGCGTTCTACGGAGCGAAGGTGCTGCACCCGCGGACGATGATTCCGCTCGTCGACCGCAGGATCCCGCTCTTCGTGCGCAACACCTTCCGCGACGGCAGCGTCACGCGCATCGCCGACGACGTGAAGCCGGGCGCGTATCCGGTCAAGGCGCTGACCGCCATCCATCGCCAGTCGCTGGTCTCCATCGAAGGGTCGGGGATGATCGGCGTGCCGGGCGTGGCGGGACGCGCGTTCACCGCGCTGTCGAACGCGGGCCATTCGGTGTCGATGATCAGCCAGGCCTCGAGTGAGGCCAGCATCTGCTTCGTCGTTCCCGAAGCCGAGGCCACGCATGCGGTGGCGGCGCTGGAAGAGGCGTTCGCCAGCGAGCGGCGCGCGAAGCTGATCGACCGCGTGCGCGCGGAGAAAGCGATCGCGCTCATCGCGGTCGTCGGACTGGGGATGCGCGGGCGTCCCGGCATCGCGGCCCGCACGTTCTCCGCGCTGAGCGGCGCGCGCGTGAACGTCGTGGCCATCGCCCAGGGATCGTCGGAGCTGAACATCACCATCGCCGTCGACGAGGCGGACGCCACGCGCGCGCTGCAGGCGCTGCACAACGAGTATCAGCTCGACAAACTGCATCCGCTCGCCGACGCCACCGGCCGCGAGTCGAAACTCACGCTCCTCGGCTTCGGGCAGATCGGACGCGAGCTCGCGTCGCAGCTCACCGCGCAGGGGAAACATCTGCGCGAGAAGCTCGGCGTCGACATCGCCGTCGTCGGCGTGGCCGACCGCTCCGGCATCCGCGTGCAGGAAGAAGGCTTCAGCACCGCGGAGCTGCAGAAGCTCGCGAAAAGGAAAGCATCCGGCGAGCGGCTCTTCTCCAGCGACTCATTGCTTTCGATCGGCGAGCTGCAGGCGGCGATGGAGAAGGAGCTATGGCTCCTCCCCTCGCATCGCCCGATCCTCGTCGACCTGACCTCGGAAGAAACGGCGCCGCTCATCCAGAAAGCGCTGGAGAACGGCTTCCACGTCGTCCTCGCGAACAAGAAACCGCTGGCCGTGTCGCAGCTCGCATTCGACGAGCTGATGGCCACCGCGCGCGAGCGCGGCCTGTCGCTGCGCTACGAGGCCACGGCCGGCGCGGGACTGCCGGTGCTCGACACACTCGCGAAACTCAACGAGGCGGGCGACCGCGTGGAGACGATCCTCGGCGCGTTCAGCGGCACGCTCGGCTTCATCATGAGCGCGCTGGAAGAAGGAACGCGTTTCAGCGACGCGGTGCGCGAGGCGTGGAAGCGCGGCTACACCGAGCCCGATCCGCGCGACGATCTCTCCGGCACCGACGTCGCCCGCAAGGCACTCATCCTCGCGCGCACCCTCGGACGCCGCCTCGAGCTGAGCGACATCGCCCTCGAGTCGCTCTTCACTCCCGCGGTGGACGACTCCGACGCCGCGCGCTTCATCGACAAACTGAAATCGCTCGACGACGACTTTGCCGATCGCGTCGCGCGCGCGGCGAGAGAAAACAAGGTGCTGCGCTACGTCGCCAAGATCGCGCCGCGCTCGATTCGCGTCGGCGTGGAGGCAGTGCCGCACGCCTCGCCCCTCGGACGCCTGAAAGGCACCGACAACACGATCGTCATCCAGTCGAAGCGCTATCACGACAATCCGCTGGTCGTGACCGGCCCGGGCGCCGGCGCGGCGGTGACGGCGGCGGGCGTGCTGAACGACATCGTGGCCATCACGATGCACGAGCGGCGCACGGTGCGGCGGTGAGCGAGACCGCCTTCGCCCCCGGCTCCATCGGCAACGTTGGCCCCGGCTTCGACGTCCTCGGCCTGGCCGTCGACGGCATCGGCGACACCGTGACCGTCGAGCTGACGCAAGAGGCGTCGCGCATCGAAGCAGTGACCGGCCGCGACGCGGAGCTCGTCCCACGCGACCCCGAGCGCAACTGCGCCGCCATCGCCGCGAACGCGTATCTGCGCCCGTTCGGCTTCCGCGCGCTCGTGAGCATTCACAAGGGACTCGCGCTCGCCGGCGGGATGGGCGGGAGTGCGGCGTCGAGCGTGGCCGGTGCATATGCGGCGGCGCTGGCCCACCGTATCATCCTGAGCCGCGCAGACGGCGAAGGATCCCCTGCGACGGAGCGAGCATCGGGTTTCAGCAGGGGGTCCTTCGCCGTCTACGCGGCTCAGGATGACACCTTACGCGACGTCCTTGCCGCGGCCCTCGAAGGCGAAGCCGCCGTGGCCGGACGCCACCTCGACAACATCGCCCCCAGCACCGTCGGCGGCCTGGCGTTGTCGCGCAGCGTCGATCCGATCGACGTCATCAAGCTGCCCGTCGGCGCCGATTGGTGGATCGCTCTGGTCACGCCGCGCGTGCGCATCCAGACGAAAGAAGCCCGGGCGCTCCTTCCCGACAAAAGCGACCGCGCGGAGTGGATCCAGCAGATGGCCCACACCACCGCGCTCGCGCACGCCTTCGCCGTCGCCGACGGAGAGCTGTTCCGCCGCGCGCTCGACGACCGCTACGCCGAGCCGCGGCGCGCGCCGCTCATCCCGCGCTTCTACGACGTGCAGCGCGCCGCGCTCGAGGCGGGCGCGTTCGGCTGCTCGATCAGCGGCTCCGGCCCGACCCTCTTCGCCATCGCGCCCGACGAGCAGACCGCGAGAGAATGCGCGGCGGCCATGGAACGGGCATTCGGAGAGATCGCGGGGGCCCATGTCGGTAAGATCGCAACCGAGGGGGTGAGACGAGTGACGAACGATGAAAGATGAGCGATGAACGGCTTCGCGAGAGGCACGTTCATCGCTCATCTCTCAGCACTCATCACTCGCAATTATGGAATGGCTCCAATGCATCTCCTGCTCGTCCCGCTACGATGAACTGCAGGTGCGCTACACGTGCGACGCGTGCGGCGGCCTGCTCTCAGTCGAGCGCGACAACTTCATCGACCGCAATTCCTTCGACGACCGCCGCAGCTCGTGGGCGCCGATCGACCAGAGCGGCGTGTGGCGCTTCCGCGAGGGAGTGCTCAACCTCGACCGCGTCATCACGCATCCCGAGGGAGGGACGCGGCTGTACGAGCGCGAGGGGATCCTCTACAAGCACGAGGGAGAAAATCCGACCGGCTCGTTCAAGGACCGCGGCATGACCGTGGCCGTGACGCAGGCCGTGCGCGTCGGCGCCACCGCGGTCGCGTGCGCGTCGACCGGCAACACCAGCGCGTCGCTGGCCGCGTACGCCGCGCAGGCGGGCTTGCGCGCGATCGTCTTCGTTCCCGCGGGCAAGGTCGCCAGCGGCAAGCTCGCGCAGACGCTGGCCTACGGCGCCACCTGCCTGCAGATCCGCGGCGACTTCGACGCCGCCATGCGCCTCGTGCGCGAGGCGTGCGACCGCCTGAACATCTATCTCGTCAACTCCATCAACCCGTTCCGCATCGAGGGACAGAAGACGATCGTCTGGGAGCTGCTGCAGGACCTGCAGTGGGAGGCTCCCGACTGGATCGTCGTCCCCGCCGGAAACCTCGGCAACACCAGCGCATTCGGCAAGGCCATCATCGAGGCGCACGCGAAGGGGTGGATCGACCGGATGCCGCGGCTGGCGTCGATCCAGGCGCAGGGAGCGAATCCGTTCGTGCGCGGCTATCGCGAGGCGTTCGCCACGCGGCACAGCATGTCGGCCGAGACGATCGCCAGCGCCATCCGCATCGGCGATCCGGTGAGCTGGGACCGCGCGGTGAATGCCATCCGCGCCACGAACGGCGTGGTCGAGGAAGTGACCGACGAGGAGATCATGGCCGCCAAGCGCACCATCGACGGCACGGGCATCGGCTGCGAGCCCGCCTCCGCGGCGACGCTGGCCGGCGTGCGCAAGCTGCGCGCGGCGGGGGTGATGAAAGAGGGAGAGCGCATCGTCTGCGTCCTCACCGGCAACATCCTCAAGGACCCGGAAGCAAATTTTCGCCCGGAGAACGTGCAGGAAGTGGAGCCGTCGATCGACGCGGTGGAGCGCATCTTGGCGACTCGCCCGTGATGCGGCGGTAGGCGCGGAAGAACGTGCGCCGCGTGCCGAAGCCGCAGACGTAGGCGATGCGGGTGGTGTTCAGATCGGAGTTGCGCAGGAGGCGCTGCGCGGCGCGCACCTGGATCGACTTGATGAAATCCGAGATGCGCTCGCCGTAGCGCTCGCGGAAGGCGCGGCTCAGATACTCCGCGGTCACCCCGTGCTTGCCGGCCAGTTCGGACACGCGGGGCACATCCTCCCTGCGAAGGCAGTCGTGCACATACCGCGCGACTTCGATCTTCGACACGCCACTCACTGTGCCCATCGTTAAGAGCGCCGTTCCGGCGATGCTTCCCTATGTCAAGAAATGTCTCTAACCGTCTTTTTCGGGACAAAAGAAAAAGGGCGGCCGATACGGCCGCCCTTTCCTGAATCCGGCGAAGCAGTGCTTACTTGAGATGCTTGTTGACCAGCGCGGTCATTTCGAACATCGAGACCTGATCCTTGCCGCCGAAGACGACGCGGAGCTTGTCGTCGGCGTTGATCATGCGCTTGTTGGTCTGGTCCTGGAGACCGTTCTTCTTGACGTAGTCCCACACGCGCTTCGTCACTTCGCTGCGCGGAATGGGCTCGTTTCCGACAATGGCCGCCAGGTCCGAGCTCGGCTGCACCGCCGCGGAAAGCCCTTTGCCGCCGCCTTTGGATGGGGATTTCGTTGCCATCAGTTCAACCTCGCCTTCGCTTTCGTTGCCGGATTCTGTGCCGATTCCGTCGCGCGCGTCAAACGGCGAATGGAATCGGACGTGCACACACCGCCGCGCATGAAGTCATTCCGCACTCTCGCAACACTCGCTCTCGTGCTGCTCGCGACCCCGGCTCTGTTCGCCGCGGACTTCGGCATCCGCGCCGGGCAGTACAACGATCTGGACGCCGAGGACAACACCTTCGTCGGCGCCGAGATGCTCTTCGACCTCGGCGCGGTGAACCTCAATCCCAACGTCGAATACCTGCTGGCCGACAACGTCACGGCCGGCTCCGCGAACCTCGACCTGACCGTCGACATCGGCCGCTTCTCGCGCGTCACGCCGTACGTCGGCGCGGGCGTGGGACTCTGGTACGTCGACGACGATTTCGGCGACAACACGACCGACCTCCTCGGCAACCTGATCGGCGGCGTGCAGTTCGACCTCGACTTCCTCAAGCCGTACGCGCAGGTGAAGTACTTCCGCGTGCTGGACGACGAGGATGGAGGCGGCGGCGACGACCTCGCCTTCACGGTGGGCCTGCGATTCTGACCTTCGGGCAACGCCCGAAGGTCATCCCGAGCCGCGTAGACGGCGAGGGATCCGGGTGGGCGGCACGTGTCACCCGCCCACCAGATCCCTCGCTGCGCTCGGGATGACGCTGCCTTACGGCAGCGTCACGAAGCGGCCTAGGAACGCGCGCGCGTTCGCCGTATCCGTGCGATAGATGACGTTCGTCGACTTGCAGAACATGTCGCCCGTGACCGTCACGCCGGCGATGACGTTCGTCTCGCCCGCGCCGGCGCCGAGAAAGTTCGGGCCGCCCGAGTCGCCGTAGCAGGTGCCGCCGTTGCCGGTGGCCGGGTTCTGCGAGAGGCGCAGCCAGGCCGGGTTGATGGCGTTCAGCGTGGAGGTCGAGTTTTCGCGCACGTCGTAGTACTGGATCACCGGACCGCCCGGCTGATTCGGGCTTTCCTGCGCGCCGTAGCCGACGGCCGTGAACTGCTGGTCCGGGCCGAGCGAGCCGAGGGAGCCCGCGGACGGGAGGCGCGCCGGCGCGATGCCCTTGACCGGCTGGTCGAGCACGACCACCGCGATGTCGTGCGGATCGTCCTGCGCCCAGTTGTACAGCGGGTCGCCGTGGAACGTGCCGGCGTGGAGCTTCGCGTGACCGTCGAAGTCCGGGGCGAACGAGACGTACACGCGGCCGGTGCCGCCCGGGTTGCAGTGCGCGGCGGTGAGGAACACCGTCGGCGAGATCAGCGCACCGGAACAGAACGGATAGTAGCCGCCGCTCCACTCGCCGACGAGCGCGCCGACGTTCGGATGCGACTTCCCATCGGGCTGGCCCCACGTGATGGCCAGCGCCGGCAGGGCAAAACAAAGCAGAGCCACGGCAATCGAGAACCGCTTCATGTTGAGCCTCCTGGTTGGATCTGAAGGCGCGAGTGTAGCGCATCGGCGCGCACCCGCACGATGGCCCGGAAGACGAGATAAACCGCCAGCAGGATGAGCGCGGCGCTGGTGATGCCGTTCACCATCGCCACCGGATCGACCGTCGCGCCGGAGAAGTTCTGCATCGTCAGGCGCACCAGCGCGTAGAGCGTGGTCACGAGCACGAAGAGCATCGGCAGCAGCGTGAAGGCGATCTTCTGCCGGCGCTGGTGCAGCCACACCGTGATGGCCAGCAGCGTCAGCGCGGCCAGGAGCTGGTTCGACGCGCCGAACAGCGTCCAGAAACGCACCCAGCTCCCGGGAGGGGCGAAGGCGACGAAGTACACCGGCAGCGCCACCGTCAGCAGCGTCCCCACCCACGCGCCGAGACGCGTCGGCCAGCGGAAAAGCTCCTGCACGATGTAGCGCCCCAGGCGCGTGGAGACGTCGACCGTGTCGAAGACGAACGTCGAGAACGCCATCGCCCCGAAGGTGATGGCGAAGTTGCGGTACTTCTCGCCGATGAGGATGGTCAGGAAGCCGCCGATGCCGTTGCCGTAGATCGTCCCGGGCTTGAGTCCCGTCAGATCCTGCTGCGCGACGATCATCACCGTGACCATCGCGATCAGCGCCACGAACGCCTCGGCCAGCATGCCGCCGTAGCCCACCGCGCGCACGTCGGTCTCGCGGTCGATCTGCTTCGACGTCGTGCCGGAGCAGACCAGGCCGTGAAAGCCGGAGCACGCGCCGCAGGCGATGGTCACGAAGAGGAACGGGAAGAGCATCCCCGTGGCCTTGCCGCTGTCCCATCCCTTGAACGCGGCCTGCTTGATGTCGTAGCCGCCGAAGAAGATGCCGATGATGCCGAGGGCCAGCGCGAAGTACAGCACGAAGCCGCCGAGGTAGCCGCGCGGCTGCAGCAGCGACCAGACCGGCACCATCGACGCGACGCAGCAGTACGCGAGGATGAGCATCGCCCACCACTTCGCGTCGAGGATGAAGTACGTCGAGACCTTCGTCCCCAGCCAGACCACGACGAGGGTGGCCGGCACGAAGACGACCGTGAGCAGCCACAGCGGCGGATTCAGATACCGCTGCACGAGCCCCATGATCACGGCCAGCGTGAGATAGAAGATGCTCGCCGCCGCCACCGCCCCTCCCGCATGGAAGGTCGCTCCCGCCGTCGCCAGTTCCTCGGTGCCCGTGACGAAGCTCGACGCGGTGATGTCGGCGAAGGCGACGATGACGTAGACCAGCGCCAGCCAGATGAAGGCCATCATGGCCACGCCGGCGCGCGCGCCGAGGTGCTCGCGGGTGATGTCGGCGATGGAGCGCGCGCCGTGGCGGACGCTCGCCGCCAGCGCCATGAAGTCGTGCACCGCGCCGATCAGCACCACGCCCAGACCGATCCAGAGGAGGCACGGCAGCCACCCGAACTCCTGCACCGCGATGATCGGTCCCGCGATCGGCCCCGCCGCCGCGATGGCCGCGAAGTGCTGGCCGAAGAGATAGAACGGTTTGGTCGGGACGAAGTCGACGCCGTCCTGCTTTTCATGCGCGGGCGTGGTGGCGGAAGGGTCGAGCCCCATGAGCCGCGAGATCCAGCCGCCGTACAGGCGATACGCAAAAACGATGAGGGCGAGAAAGACGACGGCGATGATCGTCAGCTGCATGCGCTTCAAGTTTATCCCGCGCGTAGACGCGGGATCTCCGGCGCAGGCGCGACGAACTTCAGGACTGCGTCGCCCCCGCCCCGCTCTTCTGCTCCACCTTCTTCGTATCCGTCCGGTCCCGCAGAAAGTTCTTCAGCCCGAACAGCGACTCCAGCGTGTCGTGCCAGAACGGCGCGCCGAGAGACAGCAGCGCGGCCATGACCAGCCAGCCGAACGGCGTCCAGCCATTGAAGTCGCTGAAGTCGAGCGGCTGCATCCCCATGGCCGGATACGACTCCGCCGCCTCGTTGAACGCGCGGTCGAGGTCCGTTTTCAGGTTTCCCGTCGACGCGCCGGCGTTCTCGTACTGCTTCTTGATGACGTCGTACTGCGCGAGCACGCGCTGCTGCGACAGCTCGCTCGTGGCCAGGCGGCGATAGACCTGGAACACGTCCGCGTTCATCACCACCACCAGCACGATGCTGATCAGGAACGCCCACGTGCGCATGTGCCGCGTGTAGCGCTCCTCGAAGCCGAGCATGACGGCGTCGTACCACTGGTCGATCGCCTCGACCCGTTCCCGCAGACGCCCGATGAGCCGCGTCATGCGCGCGTTCGCGGCGCCGAGGGCGGTGGTGAGCGAGCGTACGGCCGCCGTGGCGTCGCGCAGCGCGGCGTTCGACGGATCGGCGGCCGCGGCCTGCTCGACCTCCGTCTGCAGCGACGCCACCGCGGCCAGCGTGCCGGTGACGTCGAGAGTGCTCAGCGACATGACGTCCTTCACCAGCAACTGCGCGTTGACGTGCTCGCCGTCGAAGAGCGCCGCCGAGTGCGCGACGAAGCTCTCGACCTGCGCGCGCACCGCGTTCAGCTTCTGCACCGACGCCGGCGGCAGCGTGAGCTGCGAGAGCGCGTTCACCGCCGCCTGCGCGTCGCGCACCGAGGCGAAGAAGGCGGCGATGGCGTCGCGCGTCGGCTGCGGGAGGAAGGCCGTCCCTTCGATGGTCGTGACCACCTTCGCCAGGTCGACCTTCGAGATCGACTCGATCGCGTGCGCGCCGAAGGCGGTCGTGCGTCCGAGCTTCTCGAACTGCGTCATCACCTTCTCCGCCGTGGCCTTGTTCTCCCCTTCCACGGGCGCGGTGGCGTCGACGTGCTCCAGCAGCTTCTCGATCGACTGATGGATCTGCCGCGACTTGAACTTGAGCAGCTTCTTGATGAAGGTCTGGATCGACTGCACGACCATGCTGAGCAGCAGGATCACGATGACGACCGAGATGACGGTGTCGAGCACACCCAGGTCAGGCATGCCCTTCAGGATAGCTCAGCGCGTGGGCCGTCCAGAGTTTATCCCGCGCGAAGACGCGGGATCTCCGGTGCGCCTGCGCGTGACCGTACGTACATCGCGTCTGCCCCCGAGATCCCGCGTCTTCGCGCGGGATCAACTTCAGTCAGCGCTGCGCCAGCAGTTCCTCGTACTCCGGATGCCGCTTGATGTACGCCGCCACGTAGCTGCACTGCGGGACGACTTTCAGCTTCCTGTCGCGCGCGTGGCCGAGCGCGTGCTGCACGAGCTCCCCGGCGATGCCGCGGCCCGAGAGCGCGTCGGGGACGATGGTGTGCGTGAAGACGATGTGGTCCGGCTCCTCGAGGTCGTACGCGACGTACGCGACCTGTCCATCGACGGTCGTCTCGAACTGGGACTGCGTTTCGTTGTGGCTGATGTCGTAGCTCATCGACGCACGCATTTGCAATTCAGCCGCCGCCTGCTCCCTCGTCATGTGGAGGAATCACCCGCAGCGCGCTCTCCAGCATCTCCCTCGGCTCCCCCGCATCGATCCCGTCGATGCCGAGGTGGCGCAGCGCGACTGCGAGCGTTTCGCGCACGCGGGCTGCGTCGAGCGTCGGCAGCGGCAAGGCACCATCGCGCTTGCCGAGCTTCGAGCCGTCGGGATTCACGACCAGCGGCAGATGGCCGTACACCGGCGTCGGATAGCCGAGGGCGCGCTGCAAGGCGATCTGCCGCGGCGTGGAGGCGAGGAGGTCCGCGCCGCGCACGACCTGCGTGACGCCCTGATCGGCATCGTCGACGACAACCGCGAGCTGATATGCGAAGAGGCCGTCCGCGCGACGCACGACAAAGTCTCCGCCGATGTCTTCCTCGACGCGGCCGCGGATCAGATCGTCGAACGCGATGGGCTCATCGGGAACGCGAAAACGAATCGCACGCGCGACCTTACCTTCCGCGATGCCGCTGCGGCACGTGCCGGGATACACCGGCTCGCGTCCGAGCGGCGCGGACGCGGCGCGCTGCAACTCCGCGCGCGAGCAGGCGCAGTCGTAGACCAGTCCCTTCGCGCGCAGCTCATTCAGCGCCGCTTCGTACAGCGCCGTGCGTCGCGATTGCCACACCACTTCGCCGTCCCACTCCAACCCGTATCGCTGCAGCGCGGCGAGGATCTCCTCCGCCGAGCCGGGGATGACGCGCGGCGTGTCGATGTCCTCGATGCGCACGAGCCAGCGCCCGCCCGCCGCCCGCGCGTACAGCCACGAGCCGACCGCGGCGGCGAGGCTGCCGAGGTGGAGCGGGCCGGTGGGCGACGGGGCGAAGCGGCCGGTGGTCACGGCCTGAGAAGCTACCACCATGAGACCGAGCGCCGGCATCATCGGCACGGGTTGGGTGAGAACGAGCGTCGCGAAACATTGAGGCAAGCGAGCACATCGCTCTAAGATGCGCCGCATGAAGAACGTGCTCGTGTTCCTGGCCCTGCTCTTCGTCTCCGTTTCGCTGTTCGCCATCGACACCGACGCGGACCGCAACATCGCCAATCTCCGCAACGATCTGCACGCGCTCTCGCGCGTGACCGGCGTGGCCGAGGACCTCGGCCGCTCGCGGCAGATCCTCCTCTCCATCACCGATGCGAACATCGAAACGCTGCGCGGGCCGCGCGGCGACGGCACGTACCAGTGGGCGTCGCTGCAGCGGGAGTCGGGCGGCCGCGTGACCGAGGAGAAGACGATCGAGCACGTGCATACCGAGCCGGAGCTGCGCTACGTCACCGTCACCGCTCTGCACGCGTATCGCGCCGAGGTCACGGTGCCGCGCAAGCGCGGAACGTTCGCGGCGAACAACCGGGTCTGGGTGCGCAACGTGATCGTCGACGCCACCGGCTTCGACGGCAAGACGATGCATCACGAGATCCCGGTCAACGCCTGGGTGAACCCCGGCGACGCGACCGGCGTGCCGCTGCCGGACATCGCGAAATCGGCGAAGGCGACGTTCGAGCTCGGCGTCGAGAGCGGCAACAAGGCCGCGGTGGCCGAGGTGGCGCTGGTGCAGGCCAGGCTCGTCGACGACGCGCGCAGCACGTACTACCCGGCCGTGACCAAGCTGCTGCAGATCCGCGAGCTGGCCGCCGCGCGCGACATGAACCGCGGCGCGCTGAAGAACACCATCGACGAGGCGATCCTCGCGCTCCCCGGCGAGCTGGAACGCCGCGCCGCGGAGCAGGCGCGCGCGGCCGAGGAGCGGCGCAACGCCGCGGTGACGGGGACGATGCGCGGCGCGATCGCCATCGGCGACGCGACGCCGGACGTGACGGCGGAGCTGGCGGAGATCTCGCGCATGCTCGGCGGCACGCTGCAGGAGCAGACGGACGCCCGCGCGCGTCTCGACGCCCTGATCACCAAACTCCGCCCGATGCTTTAGGAGTGCGGTGGCGGCGAGCCACCGCTTTGGTAAACGTGCCACGCACCGCTCCGTTGCCCCGTCACCAAAGCGGCGGCCGCCGCCCGAAGTGTTTTAGGAGTGCGGTGGCGGCGAGCCACCGCTTTGGTAAACGTGCCACGCGCCGCTCCGTTGCACCGTTACCAAAGCGGCGGCTACCGCACGAAGTGCTTTAGGAGTGCGGTGGCGGCGAGCCACCGCTTTGGTAAACGTGCCATGCGTCGCTCCGTTGCACCCTTACCAAAGCGGCGGCTACCACGCACGAAGTGCTTTAGGAGTGCGGT